>JAGQRB010000234.1 GCA_020425925.1 Planctomycetota bacterium | reverse complement strand
GACGCCGGCGCCGACGGCACCCGCGCTGCACACGATCGCGGGCCGGGTCTGCGACGGTCGGGGCGCCGGGCTCCCGGGGGTCGAGATTCGCGCCAACGACGAGGACGGCAGCGCGACGAGCGACGCGGCGGGTCGCTTCGAGCTCGCGACCGCGGCGACCGCGGCACGCCTCGCCACCACCGACGACGCCTTCGTCACCGTGCTCGCCGGCGACTGGAGCGAGGGATCCACGATCGAACCGGTCGTGGTCGTCGCGCCCGCGGTCGCCGTCGCCGGCCGCACGATCGAGGCGAGCGGCGCTCCGGTCACCGCCACCCGCTTGCGGCTCGAGCTGCCCGCCGACTTCGAATCCCGCTTCGCGATCCCGCTCGACCGCGCCGGCGTCGAACGCTGGGCGACGACCAGCGACGGCAACGGCGGCTTCGCGCTGCCGCGGCTGCCGCGGATCGAAGGTGCCGAGCTCGTCGCGTCGGCCGACGCATTCGTCCCCACCCGCCTGGCGCTACCGAACGGCGACGAACGCGACCTGGCCGTCGTGATGCAGCGCTTCCGCTACGCGGACGGCGAGCTCGTCGGCCGCGTGCTCGACCCCGCGGGCGCGCCTGCCGGCGGCGCGCGTGTCGCGATGGGACTCTGCTCGGTGGTGACCGATCGCGACGGGCGCTTCGGCCTCAGCCTGCGCCGCGCCGGCTGGCCGAGCCCGATCGTGGCCGCCAAGGCCGGCTATCTGCCGGCGCGTCTCGAGGTACCGAAGGGCGGCGGCAGCCGCCGCGAGGAGTGGGGCGCGGATCTCGTGCTGCGCCTCGGCCCGGCACCGCAGAGCGCGCGCGGCCGCGTCATCGACCAGGACCGGCGCGGTGTCGCCGGCGCCGAGGTCTGGCTGCACGATCCGACCCCGCTCGGTGTCGCCGGCATCTTCCCACTGCAGATCGAGTATCTGATCGCAGGTGGCGCGGTGCCGCCGCACGCCGACTCGCGCCCCGTCGAGTTCGCCGACGATCCGACCCAGGACGGCAACTTCATCGACCAGGGCGCGGTGCCGAAGCCGAGCGCCGGCTGGTTCTACGTCACGACCGACGACGACGGTGGCTTCGAGCTGCCGGGCCTGCTCGATCGGGTCTACGAGTTGCGGGCGCTCGATCCGACGTCGGGGCTGTTCGGCTCGGCCGCCGGCGTCACCGGCGGCTCGTTCCACGAGATCGCGATCGACCGCTCGGAGGTCTGGCCCGAGCTGCGCGGCCAGGTCGTCTCGCTCACCGGTCGACCGGTCGCCGGCGTGCAGGTCGAACAGCTGGTCATCGCCCACGCCGTGAACGCGCGCGTGCCCGGTGGTCGCTTCGCCGGCACCGCACTGCGCCGCGGTCGCGCGGCGACGACCGACGCCGACGGCCGATTCGTCCTGCGCGACGTCGGCCGGCGGTCGTGTTACTTCGCGCTGTCGGGCGATGCGATCGTGCCGACGCGGTTCGAGACCGCTGACATCGGCGACCCGACCGACTGCACCGCCACCGTCGAGGCGCGTTGCCACGTCGAGGTCGCATTGCTCGACCCGGCCGAAGCCGACGAGATCCTCTGCCTCGACGACACCGACCGGCAAGTCGACCTCGCGGTGCTGCGTCGCAACTCGAACCAGTTCGTGACCGAGCTCGCGCTGCACGACGGCCGCAGCGGACTGTTCGTCGTCGGCCAGCGCGCCGCGACGATCGTGCTGCGCCGCGACGGCGTGCCGGTGCGGCGGATCGCGATCGCGCCCGATCCGACCCGCACGACGACGGTGAACTGACGTCCGAGGCGCGCGCGCGGTAGCATGCGCGCCGGCATGCTCCGGCGTCATTCCCAGCGGCTCGCTCCCACCTTCCTGGCCGGTCTGCTGGCGGTCGCGTGCAGCGACTCGGAGGCCGGACGAGCGGCGCGGCCACCGCTGCCGACGCGCGATGTGACGCTGGTGCAGGCGCGGACGCTCGAGCTGCCGCGCGCGGTCCAGGTCAACGGCACGCTGGAGGCCCAGGACGAGCTCGTGCTCGGCTTCGAGGTCGCCGGCCGGCTGTCGGAGCTGCACGTCGACTTCGGCGACGCGGTGCGAGCGGGAGAGCTGCTCGCCGCGCTCGACCGCCGCGACTTCGACCTCGACGTCGCGCGCGCCGCGGCGACCTACGATCAGGCCCGCGCGCAGCTCGGTCTCGAGAGCGGCGGCGAGGCCGCGAACGTCGACCTCGACACGACCGCCGCGGTGCGCGAGGCGCAGGCCGTGCTCGCCGACGCGGCGCTGCAGCGCGACCGCACCAAGGAGCTCGTCGAGCAGAACCTGACACCGCCGGCCGCGCTCGACGCCGCCAACTCGGCGTTCGACGTCGCCAACAGCCGGGTGCAGCGCGCCCGCGACCAGGTCCGCACCTGGATCGCCGAGCTCGAGGTCCGGCGCCAGGAGCTCGAGGCCAGCAGGAAGCGGCGCCGCGACGCCGAGATCCGGGCGCCGTGGTCGGGGCGCGTG
>JAGQRB010000233.1 GCA_020425925.1 Planctomycetota bacterium | reverse complement strand
GAGCACCTGGAGGCCGAGCTGGTCCGCGAACGCCGCGAACGCGAGGCCGCCGGGCGGGCGCGCGAACCGGTCGCCGCGGATCGCGCGGCCGAGGTGCGCGGGCTCGAGCGGCGGGTGCGCGAGCTCGAGGGTGAGCGCGAGGGTTTCCTCGCCGCCGACGAGGCCCTGCGCCGACAGCTCGCGCGCAACCAGTCGCGGCTGCGCGAGATCGAGGGGCAGAATGCCGAGCTCGAGGCACTGATCCCGGCGAGTCGCCGCCGCAAGCGGAAGCCGTTGCCGCCGCCGCCGCCCGAGGAGCCGCGGCGCGTGCTGGTGCCGCGCTTCCTGCCGTCGTTCTACAAATCGCTCGACGGCAAGGAGCGCAAGGCGGTCGAGCGCGCGGTGCAGGCGATCCTGCTGTTCTGCACCGAGGGTCACTCCTATCCCGGACTCGAGGTCAAGCAGCTCGGCGGCCAGGACATGTGGAGCCTGCGCGCGTCGCTCGGCCTGCGGGTCTACTTCCGGCCGTTGCCCGACGGCGACATCGAGATCCTCGAGCTCGGCGATCGCGAGGAGCAGAACACGACCCTGCGCCGGCTCAAGGACAAGTAGCGTGCGCGGCGTTCCGCGTGCTCCGGTGGTGCTCGAGCCCGGCTCGCCGCCGCGCTTTCCCGATCCCAGACTGTTCGACGAGCACGGCCTGGTCGCGGTCGGCGGCGACCTGTCCGAGGCTCGGCTGCTCGCGGCCTACCGCGGCGGGATCTTCCCGTGGTACGACGTCGGTTACCCACCGATGTGGTGGAGCCCCGATCCGCGCGCGCTGATCGATGCCGAGCGGCTGCACGTCAGCCGCAGTCTCGCGCGCCTGCTGCGCGCCGGTGAGTTCGAGCTGACCTGGAACCTCGGCTTCGAGCCGGTGATGCGCGAGTGCGGCCAGCGGCGACGCGAAGGCAGCTGGATCTTTCCCGAGATGATCGTCGCCTACGGACGCCTGCATCGCGCCGGCCACGCCCACAGCCTCGAGGTGCGATCTGCCGGCGAGCTCGTCGGCGGCATCTACGGCGTCCAGATCGGTGCCCTGTTCGCGGCCGAGTCTATGTTCCACCGCCGAACCGACATGTCGAAGGTCGCGCTGGTCGCGCTGGTACGATCGTTGTTCCGGGCCGGCATCACGCTGCTCGACGTCCAGTTCGTGACGCCGCACCTCGAGCGTTTCGGGGCCTGGTCGGTGCCGCGCGTCGACTACCTCGAGCGGCTCGCCGCGGCGACGGCGAAGTCGGTCGACCTGCGCGCGCTGCGGCCGGGCGTCGAATGAGCGATCGCGCGGGTGCGATCCGATGTGCTAACGTTGCCCGCCCGAGAAGACCCCGATTCTCAGTGACATCGCGATGATCCTCCGCCGAGCCCTGTCCTGCTTCGCCTTGTCCAGCCTGCCGTTCGCGGTCGCGGCACAGCAGCCGATCCAGCTCGAGATGCTGCTGCAGGAACGTGCCGCCGGTGTGTCGTCCGGGACCGTCGTGACGACCGGCGATGCCGCGATCGCGGTCGCCGCCGCCGGCGCGACCGATCCGGCCGTCACCGAGAAGCTCACCAAGTGGAAGACGTTGGTGTTCGATCGGCGGCCGTCGTCGGTGCTCGCGGCCTGGGCTGCGCCCGAGCTCGAGCCGTACGATCCCGCCGAGGACAAGGAGAAGATCGACGAGGACCTGCGCAACGCCGTGATCGCCGAGCTCGGTGTCGACCCGACGAAGGTCGAGGCGACGCCGGCACCGACCGACGACGCCGCGCGCGAGAAGGTGCTCGCCACCAAGCGCATGGAGCGCGAGCTCGAGATGTTCCAGCGCGCGGTGACGCTGTCGCGCTGGGACGAGGTTGCGGCGTTCTTCGATGCACTGCCCGAGGCGGAGCGCAAGGGCGCCTACGAGCACTTCCTGAAGACGCTGGTGCGGCATCCGCAGACGCCGGCGGACCAGCGCGTGCCGCCGAACCTGCAGGAGAAGAACCGCTTCACGTTCGAGGAGACGCTGGTGCTCGCCGGCATGGCGCCCGGCGGCTTCGACAAGAAGCAGGTGCCGATGCTCGCGCCGCTGGTGCAGCGCGCACTCGACGGCGGCAGCGTGCCCGAGGAATACGTGCGTCTGCTCGGCGAGGAGGTCGAGCGGGCCGAGAGCGAGCGTCGGGTCGATCGCCGCGAGGCCGCATTGTTGTTGTCCGCGATCGGCCAGGAGCGCGAACTCGGCGCGTTCCTGCCGCGGCCGGCCGATGCCGAGACCGACAACGACCGCGAGGCGCTCAACCTGCTCGCGCGCTACGACCTCGCGATGTTCGAGAAGGAGAAGCGCAGCTCCTACCTCGAGGACGCCTGGCACGTCACCACCGCGGTGCTCGCGAAGGGCGAGGTCGGCAAGGAGGAGAAGCAGGAGGCGCTGCTGCGCGCGGTCGAGCTCGCGCCGAAGGTCGGCGAGGAACTCGGAGCGCAATGGCTCGAGCAGAGCTTCACCTCGCAGCCGGCCCGCGGCATGGAGATCATCGCCACGATCGGTGGCCAGGCCGCGCAGGGCTTCCAGCAGCACGCGCAGGACACCGACTACCGCGGCAAGGTGCTCGCGCTGCAGAAGGTCGCGGTCGAGGCGCTGCTGCGCGCGGCGCCGGAGCGGGCGGCCGAATGGCGGCCGTCGCTGGCATTGCTCGCCGCCGGCTGGGTCGTCGAGGCCGCACACAGCTACCAGACCAGCAAGTCGACGCGCTACGGCCCGGTGATGCAGCGCGACGCGTTCGGCAACCTGTTCTGGAGCAACCAGCGGCTCGGCAGCAGCGGCCAGGTCCACGCGATCGAGCCGACCGATCTGATCGACGCGCAGCCCGGCCCGAACTGGGTCGCGATGCTGCCCGAGGAGCTCGCGCCGCACTTCCAGACGGTCTCGGCCCAGCTGTTCCTCAAGGTCAACGAGGAGGAGCGCGCGTTCCCGTTCATCGAACAGCTCGCGGCGGTCAATCCACGCAAGGCGAAGGAACTCGCCAACGAGTTCCTGCAGGTTTGGACGCGCAACAACAACCCCAACATCGACAACAACCGCACGAACTCGTACATGTTCATCTACGGGTTCGATCGGCGCGCCGGTGGCATCCCGCTGACGCGTAGCAAGCAACAGCGCAACCTCGCGGAGCTGTCGCAGTGGGTCGAGCGCCTGCGCGCTTTGCCGATCGGCGGAGTCGACCAGAAGATCCTCAGCGAGGCGTTCGTCGCCGCGCACAGCACCGCCGAGGTCTACCGGCTCGAGACCATCGAGGACGTGTTCGGCGACGCCAGCAAGATCGAGCCGGTGCTGCTCGGCGAGCTGCTGTCGAAGATGCGCACCAACCTCGCGACCGTCTGGCGCAAGCCTTCGGAGCAGGAGGCCAAGAAGACCGGGCGCCGTGAGAAGGAGATGCTCGCCGAGGTGCTGCGCGGCTACGAGACCGCGCTCGCGGTGGCGCAGGCGGTGATGACCGAGCAGGGGCCGCACTGGGCGCTGCTGTCGCTGACGGCGGCGATCCTGCACGACCAGAACAACTTCAGCAAGGAGCAGAAGCGCGACAGCGGCTTCGCCGAGGCCCGCAAGGGCGCATTCGAGCTGTTCGCGGCCGCGGCCGACGACTACATCCGGCGCGCGCCGGATCTGCGCCTCGACGAGGAGACGGTCTCGGCGTTCGACACCTGGTTCTACGCCGCGCTCGGGGCCTGCGATCTGCCGGTGATCGACGAGGAGACGGTGGTCGCGAAGAGCCAGCTGCCGCTGATCAAGGCCGCGCTCGCCCGCCTACCCGAGGGTAGCCGCGAACGGCACGAGTCGATGTTCGCCAACGCGCTGTTCACGCGGATGTCGTCGGTGCAGCCGCAGATCAAGTTCCGCTATCTCGAGGCCGGCTTCGAGATCGTCGGCGACAACCCGCAGGCCGCCGAGGCCCGGAAGGTCTGGGACTACTACAAGGACCTGACCTACGAGCTGCGGCTCGAGTGTGTCGTCGACGGGCCGACCGAGGTCGGCACCAGGCCTTTCGGTGTGCGCGTCGACATCGTGCACTCGCCGGAGATCGAGCGCGAGAGCGGCGGCTTCGCGAAGTACGCGCAGAACCAGAACAACATGAGCTACGCCTACAACTACGGGCGTCCGCTCGAGAACTACCGCGACCGTTTCGACGAGTCGGTGCGTTCCGCGCTCGGCGAGCACTTCGAGGTGCTGTCGGTGACGTGGAACGGCGAGACCATGTCGTCCAAACCGACCGATCAGCTGGCCTGGCGCCGCACGCCCTACGCCTACCTGCTGCTGCAGGCCCGCGGTGCGGAGGTCGACCGGATCCCGGCGATCCAGATGGACTTCGATTTCCTCGACACCTCGGGCTTCGCGGTGTTGCCGATCGGCTCGAGCCCGGTCGTGATCGACGCTTCGGCATCGCCGAAGTCGACCCGGCCGTTCGAGCGGCTCGAGGTGACCCAGCTGCTCGACGAGCGCCGCGTCGACGAGGGCAAGCTCACGCTCGAGGTCAAGGCCAAGGCCACCGGACTCGTGCCCGAGCTCGAGACCATACTCGACACCGACCTCGAAGGCCTGAGGATCGCCAAGCGCGACGACCAGGGCGCGACGGTGTCGAAGTTCGCCGACGACCAGCTGGAGATCGAGAGCGAGCGCGTGTGGCTGCTCGCGCTCGAGCCCGAGGACGGTGGAGAGTTCGGCAACCGCTTCGTGTTCGCGAAGCCGAAGATCGACGGCGTCACCGCGGTCTACCAGCGCTACGCCGATGCCGATCTCGAAACCGTCGATGCCGCGGTCGCGCTCGGCGGCCGGGCGGGAAGCGCGGTGCCGTGGTGGTTCTGGTACGCGTTCGGCGGCGGGCTGCTGCTGTACTTCGTCTGGTTCTTCGGTGCCAAGCCCGGCGGCCGCGCCGCGGTCGTCGCTGGCAAGCTGCTGCACCTGCCGACCAGCATCACGCCGTTCTCGACGCTGACGCTGCTGCGCGAGATCGCCAACACCGCGGCGCTGACGCCGGCCGAAATGCAGCAGCTGCAGGCCGCCGTGCGCCGCATCGAGACCTGTCACTTCGGCCGCGGCGACGATCCGACGCTCGACCTCGAGGCGGTGGCGCGCGAGTGGCTGACCCGAGCCCATCGTTCCGACCCCTCCCAACGCTGACCGCCATGACCGCCCCCGAAGTTCCCGCCACCGCCGCTCCCGAGACGACCCGTTTCGCGGAGACCCGTGAGTTCCTCGCCCGCGTCCGGCAACAGGTCGGCGAAGTCGTCGTCGGCCAGGAGGTCGTCGTCGAGCGCGCGCTGATCGCGATGCTGACCTCGGGCCACCTGTTGCTGCAGGGCGTGCCCGGTCTCGCGAAGACCCTGCTCGTCGCCGCGATCAGCAAGGCGATCGATCTCGAGTTCGCGCGCATCCAGTTCACGATCGACCTGCTGCCGTCGGACATCGTCGGCTCCGAGATCCTCGATCAGAAGACCCACGAGTTCCGGACCCACAAGGGCCCGATCTTCACCAACCTGCTGCTCGCCGACGAGATCAACCGCGCCGCGCCGAAGGTGCAGAGCGCGCTGCTCGAGGCGATGCAGGAGCGCCGCGTCACGATCGGCAACCAGAACTACCCGCTGCCCGCACCGTTCCTCGTGATCGCGACGCAGAACCCGGTCGAGCAGGCCGGCACGTTCGAGCTGCCCGAGGCCCAGCTCGATCGCTTCATGCTGCTGCACCGCCTCGAGTACCTCTCGGCCGAGGACGAGAAAGAGGTGCTGCGCCGCAACATGAAGCTCGGTGTGCGGCGCGAGGGCAAGGGCGCGGTCGCGCGCACCGAGTTCGACGTGCTCGGCGAGAAGCTCAAGGGCAGCGCCGCGATGCTGGTGAAGGCGATGGAGGACGTGCAGGAGGTGCACGTCAGCGAGGCGTTCCTCGAGCACACCATCGAGATCGTCAACCGCACGCGCAAGCACCCGCGGCTCGAGCTCGGCTGCAGCCCGCGCGCCGGCATCTCGCTGGTCAAGGCGTCGCGGGCGCGGGCGCTGATCTGGGGCCGCGACTACGTGCTGCCCGAGGACCTGTTCGCGCTCGCCGAGGACGTGATCCTGCACCGCATCCGGTTGACCTACGAGGCGGTCGCCGAGGGCTTCACCGGTCCGCAGGTGCTGCAGGAGATCCTGTCCGAGACCGTGCAATGAGCGGACGTGATCCCCACGGCCTGCTCGGGCAGGTCGACCCGCTGCCGGCCCGCAAGTTCGTGATCGCGGTGCAGAAGCTCGCCGACGACCTGACCTACGGGCTCGACGGTTCGCGCTATCGCGGCTCCGGCATCGACTACGTGCAGTCGCGGCCCTACGCGCCCGGCGATCCGATCAAGTCGATGGACTGGCGGGTCACCGCGCGGTCGGGCAAGTACCACGTCAAGGAATACGAGGCCCAACGGCGCTACCCGGCGTGGTTCCTGATCGACACCTCCGCATCGATGGTGATCTCGTCGACGCGGCTCAGCAAGTACGAGCTCGCGCTGCGCACCGCCGGCGGCATCGCTTTGGCGTGCCTCGACCGCATGAGCCCGGTCGGCGTGCTCGGTGCCGGCGACAGCGACCTCCGGATCGAGCCGAGCCTCGCCAAGGATCTCGTGCTGCAATGGCTGCTCCGGCTGCGGCGCTACCGTCTCGACGAGCCGACTCGGATCGTGCAACGGCTCGCGCAGCTGCGGCCGACGCTGAAGGCGCGCTCGCTGGTGTTCGTACTCAGCGACCTGCACGAGGTCGATGCGGTGCATGCGATCGCGATGCTGGCGCAACAGCACGAGGTCGCGGTGCTGCAGCTGCAGGATCCGGCAGAGGTGACGTTGCGCGGCAGCGGGTTCCTGCGGGCGCAGGAGGCCGAGTCGGGGCGCGGTTTCGTGACCTCGGGTCGTCGCCAGCTGCTCGACCAGAGCCGGATCACGAACGCGCTGCGACGCGGCGGTGTCGGCCACCTGCTGATCCGGACCGACGAGCCGTTCCTGCCGCGCCTGCGGCTCTTCCTGCGCTCGCGCGGTATCGCCGGGCGGGGGGCGCGATGAGGCTGCAGCGGCTCGTGTTGGCCGCGGCGCTTGCGCTCGCCGCCGCCGCTCACGCGCAGGACGACCGCGAGTCGACCGTGGGGATGCGCCGGACGATCGAGGAGCTCGCGCTGCCCGGGACCGAGCTCGCCGTCAAACGCACGACCTACGAGAGTCCGATCGCGCTGCGCATCGCCGCGGTCCGCCCGCACGGCAGCGCGTTTCGCTACGACCTCGAGTGGACCGGTCTCGAGGCCGGGACGTTCGACCTGCGGGACTACCTCGTGCGGAAGGACGGCAGCGCCGTCGGCGATCTGCCGGCGATCGAGGTCCGTGTCACGGCGGTGTTGCCGGCCGACGTCAGCGAACCGCTCGATCCCGCGCCGGAACGGCCGGCGGTCGCGACGGGATACACCACCACGATGATCGTCGCCGGGGTGATCTGGATCCTCGGCCTGCTCGCGATCCTGTTCGTCGGGCGACGCCGGCGGGAGGCGGCCGCGGAGCTGGCGGCGCCACCGACGCTGGCCGATCGCCTGCGACCGTTCGTCGCGTCGGCCGCGTCCGGCACGGCCACCGATGCCGAGAAGGCCGAGCTCGAGCGGCTGCTGGTCGCGTTCTGGCGCGAGCGCCTCGAGCTGCAGGACCTCAAGGCCGACCGCGCGCTGGCGAAGATCCGCGAGCACGGCGAGGCCGGTCACCTGCTGCGCCAGCTCGAGGCCTGGCTGCACATACCGCACCCGCCGCAGGCCGTCGACGTCGAGGCGTTGCTGCGGCCGTATCGCGACATCGCCGCGTCGGCGGTGGAGGGCCGCTGATGTTCGCGCGTCCGCTGCTGCTGCTGTTGCTCGTGTTGCCGCTGCTGCAGCTGGCGTGGGTCTGGCGCCGGACCGGTCGCCGCGTCGCGCTGCCGTTCGACCAGGGCTTGCGTGGCTCGGGATGGTGGCTGCGCGCGCTGCTCGGCATCGGCGAGTCGCTGCCGGCGCTGCTGCTGGCGGTCGCGGTGATCGTGATCGCGCTGCCGCAGGAGCTCGCGGCGCCGCGGCAGAAGCGTGCGCTAACGAACATCCAGTTCTGCGTCGACATCTCGGGTTCGATGACGGCCCAGTTCGGTGCCGGAACGCGCTACGACGCCTCGATGAAGGCGATCAACGAGTTCCTCGACTACCGTGACGGCGACGCGTTCGGCCTGACCTTCTTCGGCAACCACTACTTGCACTGGGTGCCGCTGACCAACGACCCGTCGGCGTTCAGGTGTTCGGTGCCGTTCATGCGCCCGGAGAACAACGTTCCCGGCTTCGGTGGCACCGAGATCGGTCGTGCCGTGATGGCCTGCCGCGAGGTGCTCGTCGGCCGCAGCGAGGGCGACCGCATGCTGATCCTCGTCACCGACGGCTTCAGTCCAGACCTCAGCGGCGGCAACGAGGTCGACATCGCGAAGAAGCTCAAGCGCGACGGGATCGTGCTGTTCGCGATCAATATCCAGGAGTCGGAGGCCCGCGGCGAGATCGTCAACCTCGCACGCCTGACCGGCGGCGAGGTATTCAACCCGGGTGACACGGCTGCGCTCGAGGGCGTCTTCAAGAAGATCGACGGCATGTCGAAGGCGAAGCTCGAGCAGACCGCGGCGGAGCTCGTCGACTGGTTCTGGCCGTTCGCGCTCACCGGCCTCTGCGTGCTCGGGCTCTGGGGCCTGATGCAGCTCGGCCTGAGGTACACGCCGTGGTGATGGCGCTCGTCGCCGCAGGAGTCACGGTCCTGCTGCTGCTGGTCGGCGAGACGCTGCACTGGCGGCGCCTGCGCCGGCACGCGCGGCTCTTCTTCGGGCCGGAAGAGGCGCCGCGACCCTGGGCGCGCACGGCGACGCTGCTGCGCCCGCTCGCCGCCGGTGGTCTGGCCTGGGGATTCGTGACCCTGATGCAGGTGCAGCCGGTGATCCACCAGTCGGAGGCGATCGCCGACGAGGACTGGCGTCACCTCGTCCTGGTGCTCGACGTCTCGCCGAGCATGATGCTGCGCGACGCCGGCCCGAACGGCGACCAGAGCCGTCGCGAGCGCGCCAAGGATCTGGTCGATTCGCTGTTCGAACGCGTGCCGATCGGCAAGTTCAAGATCACCGTGGTGGCGACGTTCAACGGTGCGAAACCGGTGGTCGAGGACACCCGGGACATCGAGCTCGTGCGGCACGTCATGTCCGCGATCGAGATGCGCTACGCCTTCAAGGCCGGCCCGACGCGGTTGTTCGACGGCATCGCCGAGGCCGCGCGGATCGGCAAGTACTGGCGCGCCAAGAGCGCATTGCTCGTGATCGTGACCGACGGCGACACCGTGCCGGCGACCGGCATGCCCGAGCTGCCCCCGTCCTTCGGGGGCACGCTGGTCGTCGGTGTCGGCGATCCGATCCACGGCAAGTTCCTTGCCGGACATCAGTCGCGGCAGGACACCAGCACGCTGCGCCAGGTCGCGATCCGACTCGGCGGCGAGTTCCACGACGGCAACAAGCGGCACGTTCCGAGCGACATCCTCGCCGCGGCGGCGGCGGACTCGCGCAAGCCGCTGATCGAGCAGTTGACTCTGCGCGAGTACGCGATGATCGCTGTCGTCGGATGCAGCGCACTGCTCGCACTGCTCCCGCTCCTGCTGCACTACTTCGGTTCCGCGTTCCAACCGGGCGTGCCGATCTCGCCACCGACACGACCGTCGACGCGCGGTCACGAGAACGCGCTGGTCGCGAGCGCGGACGGCCGCTAGATTGCGGTCGTGTTCGTGAGGTGTCGGTGAAGAAGCTCCGCGTGTTGGTGCTCGTTCACGACGTGCTCGTGCCGCCACCGAATGCCGAAGAGCTCGATCCCGAAGATACTTGGGCCTACCAGATGGAGCTCGACGTGCAGTCGACGCTCACCGCGCTCGGGCACGAGGTCAAGGTCTTCGGCGTGGAGGGCGATCTCAACCCGGTGAAGACGATGATCGGCTCGTTCAAGCCCGACATCGTGTTCAACATCATCACGGACTTCCACGACGTGATCACCTACGAGGCGCACTTCGTGAGCTACCTCGAGCTCTTGAAGCAGCCCTACACCGGGTGCAACCCGCGCGGCATGGTGCTCGCCGGCGACAAAGGGTTGTCGAAGAAGATCCTCCGGCACGAGGGCGTGCCGGTACCGGACTTCGCCGTGTTTCCCCGGCGCACGCGCGCGACGCGGCTGCCGGCGGGCATGAAGTACCCGGTGATCGTCAAGGCCGCGACCAAGCACGGCAGCGCCGGCATCTCTCAGGCGTCGATCGTGCGCACCGACAAGCAGCTGCAGCGCCGGGTGCAGTTCATGCACCGGACCCAGAAGGACGACGTCGTGGTCGAGGAGTTCGTCGAAGGCCGCGAGCTCACCGTCAGCATCGTCGGCAACGAGCGGCTCACGGTGTTCCCGGTCTGGGAGGTCTGGTACTCGAAGCTGCCGAAGGGCAGCAAGGCGATCGCCGAGGCGCGCGTGAAGTGGGACGTCGAGTACGCCCAGGGCATCGGCTACAAGACGGGCGAGGCCCGCAAGCTCGATCCGAAGAAGGTCAAGCGGATCCAGGACATCGCCCGGCGTGCCTACCGCGCGCTCGACCTGTCGGGCTACGCCCGCGTCGATCTGCGCATGAGCGAGGCCGGCGAGGTCTTCGTCATCGAGGTCAACACGAATGCGGACCTCACCGCGATCGAGGACTTCGCGGAGGCCGCGGAGGCCGTCGGCCACGACTACGGCGATCTGCTCGAGATGATCATCCAGGCCGGTCTCTCGTACGAGCCGGCGTGGAAGCGGGTACGCCGCTGAGGCGCTACGGTTCGAGCTGCGTGACCAGGCGATCGACCATGTCGGCGATGTGCCACATGCGCGGCTCGTCGACCGGCGTGAACTTCACGCGGGTGGTGCCGATGCCGTGCGCGGTGTAGCGCAGGCGGTCGCGGCATTCGGCGCGCCAGAGCGACTTCCTGCTGCTCGGGTCGTAGAACTCGAGGACCAGCACCGCCTGTTCGTATTTCTCGGCGACGTAGAGTGCCCACTCGGGATCGTTGCGCTGGACCTCGACGGTCACCTGCAGACGCGCATCGACCACGATTCCCGGATTCGCTGTCACCAGCTTCTTGCCGAGTCCGGCGAGCCGGCGATTCACCGTCCGTTCGAGCTCGGCGAGAACGAGGTCGTCGTCCGCGGTCCGGACGTCGGCGACGAACGATGGCGATTGTCGCCAGGCGAACGTGTCCACGGTCGCGAAATCGAAGCTCGGGTCGCGCTCGGTCGTGACGCCGGTGCAACCGGTCCCGGTGACCGAGCCCGCGAGGACGAGCAGTCCCGCGCAGAGTCCGGGCCGAACGGCGTGAGAGGCGATCATGCCTCGGCAGTCTAGGGAACGACGGTCAGAGCGCGACCGCGCTCTTCAGAACGCAGTCGTACTGGACCGGCCCCGGACCGAACGGATTGACGATCATCGTCATGCCCTGCTGCGTCTCGATCCACTGCACGCGGAACCGCTGCGACGTCGCGGGCTCGGTGAAGTCCGCAAACGCGTTCTCACCCGTGAACACGTAGTACGCGATCGGCGAGGTCAGCTCGCCCGCGGTGTAGATCGTGTAGCTGCCGGTGCCGATCACGCCGGTGATCTCCGGGTTGCTGCCGGCGCTCCAGGTCACCCCGGAGTTGCCGACGACCTCGACCTCCATGACGAGCTCGGCTGGGACGCCCTGCAGGTCGACGTCGAACGTGAAACGCGCGCGGTTCGTGCCGGTCTGGGCCGGGCCGCCGCCACCCCCGCCCGACGAGCCGCTGCAGGCAGCCGCGGTGGTGAGGAGCAGTGTGAGAACGGTGCGACGGAGCAAGGGGTGCAGGGCTGGCGTAGCCAGGGACATTTTCGAGACAAATGACCTGTCGGCGGTGCGGAT
>JAGQRB010000232.1 GCA_020425925.1 Planctomycetota bacterium | reverse complement strand
GGATCAGTTCGGCCCGAACGCGATTGCCGTCCAGGGCATCCCGGCGGTGCTGCGGCGCGCCGATCCGGAACGGCTCGTGCGCCAGCTGCTCGACGGCGAGCCGGGCGAGGGCCGCGCCAAGCTCGACGAGCAGATCGCCGAGCGCTTCCATTCGATGGCCTGCCGCGCCGCGGTCATGAGCGGCGATTCGCTCACCGAGCCCGAGATCGAGGAGCTGCTGGCGGCGGCAGCGGAGCTCGAACACCCGCACAACTGCCCGCACGGCCGGCCGACCGTGCTGACGTTCGGCAGCGCGGAGCTCGAGCGCTACTTCCGACGGCGCTGCTGACCACGGCGCTGCTGAGGGTCAGCTCGTCGGCCGATCGAAGTCGTCGACGGTGAACTCCGGTCGCAGATCTAGTTCGGTCAGGAACACGCGGCTCTGTGGCCGCATCTGGCCGTCGGCGTCCTCGAACGAACTCACCAGCTGCTTGGGAATCAGCACGCCGTTCTGCTCGCGGTAGTCCGCGAAGCGGATCAGTTCGGCCTCGCGGTCGACCGGCTTGCCGTCGCGCTCCGGGCGCACCAGCACCGCGAGCAGCCGGCCGTCCGCCTTCCCCACCCAGAGCTTGAGGCGCACCGGATCGTCGGCGCCGGCGAGCCGCAGCAGCGGGAATCCGGCGAGCGTGCCCTCGACGGTGTCGCACTCGATCGGCGCCTGACGGCCGACCTGGAACGGCTCGGTCGCGACCGCGCCCGGGCGCTGCAGCGAGCGCACCACGGCGGCGGGATCGAGGAAGCGCAGCAGCTGACGTGCCAGCATCGTGTTGCGCTCGGCGCCCTCGCGGCTCTCGACGTCGGACTTGGGGATGTCCTGCGCCTTGCCCTGGAACAGCTGCCAGAAGCCGTTGCGATCACGCCCCTGCACGATCTCGCGGCCGGCGCCCTTGACCTCGTAGCGGATCAGGTGGCGGATGCGTTCGTCCTGACGTACCCAGCGTAGGTAGTTCACCTGCAGGTCGACCTGGCCGGACTGCTCCTGCTCGATCGCGAGCGGCTCGATCGACAGCGCGGCGCGGAACGCCGTGACCGCCGGCACCGGGCCGTTCGGACGGTGGGCGGCGTCGACCCGCGCCGCGAGTGCAGCGAGATCGGACGGCGTGCCGGAGGGTGTCGGATCGGTGGTCGGTGCGACCTGCGTGGTGCCGATGGCAGCGATCAGAAAGAGCGCGAGGCCACCGGGAACGGGGTTCGGAAGGTGCGATCGCATGGGGTGTCAGCGCAAGTCGCTCATGGTGCGTTTCCGGAATGCCGATTTCGTGGACATGCGCACCTGCATTCTGTTCGTCATCGCGCTGAGTCTTTCGGTGCTGGCTCGGGCTCAGGCGCGCAGGGCATTCGTCGAGCTCGGCGACGGTACCGAGGTCACGGGCCGCGTGGTCGCGATGGACCTCAAACATCTGCAGCTCGTCGTCGACGAGCAGATCGTCACGATCCGCGCCGCCGACATCAAGAACTGCCGCTTCGAGGAGATGCCCGAGCCGGTCGGCTCGGAGCAGCTGCCGCCGCCGGCGCCGATCGGCGAGACTGCACCGCCGCGCGCGGAGCTGACGCCCGCCGGCGCCGCGAGCACCGAGGGTTCTGCCGTAGCCCCGGCCGAGACGCCGACCGATCCCGACGCTGCGGTCGCGGCCGGCACCGTGTCCGAGGCCGCCGGCGCCGGGGATCCTGCCGCCGGTC
>JAGQRB010000231.1 GCA_020425925.1 Planctomycetota bacterium | reverse complement strand
GCCTCGGACTCGGGCGCTCGTTCCGGCTCCGGCCGCCGTTGCTGCGCGGTGACGCCGAGTGCGAGCAGCAGGCTAGCGGACAGGCAAACGCTCGAGGATCGCATCGGGAGTGGATGGCAGCAGCTCGCCGGCGGCATCGGTCACCGCCAGCACCGTGGTGCCGCGGGCACTCCAGCGCTGCGTGCGCGAATTGTAGATGTCGTAGTTCACGCGGATCAAGGGCGCGACCGCGCCGAACCAGGCCGTGACCGCGAGCGGGTCGGCATAGGCCAGCGGCGCCATGTAGCGCAGCTTGAGGTCGACGACGTACATGCGATGACCGAGGCCGCGGATCTCGTGGACCTCGAGGCCGACGCTGGCGAACAGCTCGGTGCGCGCGAGCTCGAACCACTCGAGGTAGCGTCCGTGCCAGGCGACGCCGAGCGGGTCGCACTGATGGAACGCGACCTTCGACTCGACGGTCACGGCGTGATCAGGTCGCTTGGGTCGGCTCACCGCTGCTCCAGAAGTCGAAGAAATTGAACCAGTTGTCGGGCGCGAGCCGGCAATGGTGCTCGAGGCGCTCGGCGTAGCGCTGCACGACCGCCTGCAGCGCGCCGGCACGGTCCGCTCGCGGCAGATCCAAGCGCTCGGCGAACGGTTCGCAAGACAGTTCGTAGCGGTTCGGCTCGTGGTAGAGCCCGAACACCAGATAGACCGGGCACTGCAGCAGCGACGCCAGCAGGAACGGCCCCGACGGAAAACGGGCCGGCGCGCCGAAGAAGCGCGCCGTCGTCGTGCGCTCGTTGAGGCCGGTGCGATCGCCGAGGATCGCGACGAAATCGCCGGCCTCGACGCGCGCCTTGACGGTGGCCATGACGCCGACCGGGTCGCTGCCGATGTGGATCACGTTCGCGGTATGGCCCGGATCGAGCCGCGACAGCAGCGCGTTGATCATCCGCGCGTTCTCGAAGTGCCCGACGATCTGGATGCGCAGCTCCTCCTCGTCGCCGCGCGCCCGCATCGCCTCGAAGCTGCCGAGATGCGCTCCGAGCAGCACCGCGCCGCGACCCGAAGCGGCCTGCGCCGCGAGCAGCTGGTGGCCGGTGCGGCCGAACGTGAGGCCGCCGAAGCGATCGGTGATCAGGAAGACCCGATCGAGCGTGACCTGGGCGAAGGTGCGAACGTGGCGGTAGACCTCCCAGTAGCCCGGCACGCGACCGTGTACGCGCTCGAGCCACTGCTTCGATGCCCGCGTCGCGCGGCGATCGAACACCCGGTACCAGAGCGCAACCAGGGCGACCAGCGGCCGCATCGCGCGCCGACCGATCAGGATCGCGAGCCGGAACGTCAGAGCGACGAGCCAGACCGCGCCGCGTTCGCGCTGCGTCAGCCAGGTCTCGTCGCTCACCGCTGTCCGCCCCGCAGCAGGCGCAGCACACCGCGGAAACTCGCCGCGGTGCACAGCCGCGTGTGCAGCCACGCGAAGCGCAGGTTGTCGACCAATGGACGGAAGTGCGACACACCGCCCTCGGCCGCGGTCAGGTAGCGCACCTTGACGGGCAGGTTGATCGTCGGGACGCCGGCGAGCACGAGCCGCACGGCGATCTCGATGTCGAAGTCCATGCCGACGCCGAGCCGCGGCAGCCGCGCGACCGCGTCGAGCGGATAGACCCGGAAGCCGACCATCGCGTCGCGGATCCGGCCCTTGCCGACCTCGACGTCGACCCAGAAGTCCGTGATCCGCCGCGCCGCCTGGCGAACCCGTGGCGCGGTCTCGTCGTACTCGGGATAGCCGATCACCAACGCGGTCGGATCGGTGCGCGACGCCGCCAGGAACGCCGGGATCCGGGTGAGGTCGTGCTGACCGTCGGCGTCCACCTGCAACACGTGGGTGAAAGCGAGTTCACGCGCGGCGGCGAAGCCGGCCTGCACCGCCGCGCCCTTGCCGCGGTTGTGCGCCAGCCGCCGCACGTGCGCGAGCCGCAGCGCACCGATCTCCTCGCATGCCGCCTGCCCGGCGTTGCCGCTGCCGTCGTCGACGAGCACGACCTCGAGGTCGTAGGACCGCACGGTCTCGACGACGTCGCGCACCGTCCGTGGATTGTCGAACGTCGGCACGACCGCGCACCACCGGCCGACGGCGGTCATTCGGGGGCATTCTCCGCGGCGTCGGGCCCGGCGAAGGTCAGCTTGCCGGCAGTGCAGCGCGTGTCGCCACACCAGATCTCGAACTGCGGGCGGCGGCCGCCCGGACCGAAGCGCAAGGTGACGACGATCTCGTCACCGGGCGCGATCCGGGCCAGGAACTTCACGGCCTCGAGCTGCTGCAGCACGCCGAGCTCCGGCGCCGCGACGCGCACGCAGGGCAGCACGAGCTCCTGCATCTGTACGCCACCGGCGAGCACCGGGTAGGTGGCGAAGTGGCCTTCGAAGAACGCGTAGCGCGCCGGGATCCGGGTGCGGAAGCGGTGCACGCCGTCGTCGCCGACCGGCTCTGCCCGCCATTCGAGCTCGCGCGTGATGCGCAGACCGTCGCGGCCGCGACCGAGCGCGGCGCAGAGATCGCCGAACGGCACCCGATCGTTCGCCCCCGGCGGCAGCGCCGGCACCGCCCGCAGCACGAGCTCGACCTCTTCGGCGAACGTCGCCGCGGCGGCCGCACGGGCGCTCAGCAGCGCATTCTCGTCGCCGACGACGGCGATCAGCGCGACGCCGTCACCCGCAGCGCGCACGACGGCAGCGTCGTCGATGCCGTCGACCGCGAGCAGGCGCTCGACACACTCGGCGGCGACGTCCGGCTCGCACGGCAGCGCAGCCCCGACCGTGACATCGTGCCGCAGTCGCAGGACGTCGGCAGCCGCCGCCGGCGGCTCCCCGTCACAGGCCACCAGCTCGACGTTCGCGAGTGCGCCGGACGCGAGCCTGGCGAGTCCACGGAGCTGTCGCGCCGAGCCGAGCACGACGCCCGCACCGCATTCGCGTGCGGCGACCGCGAGTCGATCGGCCGAGGTCAGGGGATCGCCCACGAATGCGCCGCCAACCCGCAGCGGCGCGAGCAGGCCGACGAGCACGGCCGGCAGGAACGAGGGCGTGAAACCGTGGGCGACGACCACGCCCGGCGCGAGCTCGAGCTCGGCGACGATCGCGTCGACCGCGGCGAGCAGTTCGCTCGCGGTCCAACGCGCGACCCGCATGCTGCCGTCGCTCGCGGCAGTGTGGATCTCGAGCACAACCCGGTTCGGATCCGACGCCGGCAGCACGACGCTGCCGCCGGTCCGCGGCGCCGCGAGCACGCGCGGCACGTCGATACCACGCCGGATGCCGGTGTCGTGGAGCAGCTCGACGTGCTCGGGACGCGACATCAACGGCACGACGAAGTCGCGGCGGTCGCTCTCCGGCAGCGCCGCGCCGTGGCCGGCCAGCCAGGTGCCGAGCAACGCCGCGGCGAACCCGGCGCGATCGTGACCGAAAGAGAACGTCGTCATCGAACCCGGCGACGGCGGCGGCAACAGCGCCGCGATCGCGGCCGCGTTCTGCCACAGCTCCTCGGCCCCGAGCGCGCCGCCGGCGCCGAGCGCGACCGGACCGACCGCAGACTCGCACAGCGCCGCGAGCATCAGCCGCGATCCCCGCCGTTCGCGATCCGCGGGAACCGACGCCGCCGCAGCAGCCATTCCCCGAGCAGCAGCGCGCCGATCAGGACATAGGCCACGAGCCCGTTGTAGAACGCCCACCACGGCAGCGGCGCGAACACAGCCAGCGCCGCCGCGACGACCCCGTTGAGCAGGAAGAACGCGCACCAGATCCCGGTCCACAGTCGACACCAGGCCAACTGCCCGGCGTCGAGTTCCGGCTCCTGCAAGCGCGCGAAGCGTTCGATCATCGGCATCACGCCGGGCCGCAGCGTGGCCGCGAACGCCAGCAGGAGCGTCGCATTGATCGCGACCGGCACCATGAGCATCCAACCGGCGGCATCGAGCGCCGCAGCCGCCGCGAGCGCGGCGACGGTGACGAGCGGGATCACCGCGAGTCCGCGCAGCCCGACGTGACCGCTCCGCCGCAGTCGCAGGCAGGCCGCCGGCGCAATCACCGCGAGCAGCACGAGCGCGACCAGGCGCGGCGAGGTCTCGCCGCCGACGGCCGACAACCCCAACCAGACGACGACCGGGTAGACGGCCAGCGCCATCCCGGCGAGCAGGCGGAGCAGGCGGGCCAAGGCCGGGGCGTCAGGCCGAGCCCGCCGCAGAAGCCTCGGCCTGCTTGCTGCGGATGAAGTTCGCGAGCGATGCGACCGAGTAGTAGTACTCCCGGTTGTTGGGATCGTTCTCCTGGGTGCGGACCCCGAACTCCTTGTGGATCGCGAGCGCCAGCTCGAGCGCGTCGATCGAGTCCAATCCCAGTCCTTCGCCGAACAGCGGGGCCGCGGACTCGATGCTCGCAGGCTCGACGTCCTCGAGCGCGAGCGTGTCGACAATGAGAATCTTCAACCGGTCTTCGAGCTGATCTGACATTCCGAGTCCTCAGTTGCGAGATCGTATGCAGGGGCTGCGCCGGGGACAAGCGCGCGAAACCAGCGGCCGTAGCGTTCTTCGCAGCGCGCGCGCAGCGCCCGGCTGTCGAATTCCACGCCGGCGGGGTCGTCGACCGCGAGCACGCCGAGCCGCAGCTGCGGTGTCGGATGCGCCGGCCGGAACAACGGCACCTCCTTCGAGAGGTAGACCGGCTCGCAGGTGACCGTCAGCGACACCAGCGGAACACGCGCGCGGCACGCGATCTCGAACGCCAATCGCCCGAATCGCAGCAGCCGGTCGGGCGGCGAACGCGTGCCCTCCGGGAAGACGATCACCGGCATGCCCCAGCGCAGCCGCTCGACGACCTCGTCGACGACTCGGCCGACCGACACCGGGTCGGCGCCGGGGCCCTCGACGTGGCCGGCCCCGACCAGCAGACCGTGGATCATCCGGCGGCGGTAGAGCTCCGGCTTGACGACCGTCGTCCCGCCGCCGAGCGCCGCGGTGATCGAGGTGATGTCCATCAGCGTCGGGTGATTGGCGATCACGACGCAGGGCCCGGCCGGCAGACCCGGCAGCGGCTGCCGGTGGTCGAACTGCGTGATCCGCATCCAGCCGAGCCAGCGGTGCATGAAGCGGTAGGCGCCGGCGGTCACGCCCTGCAGCCGCCGCGCACGCCGGACGACGTCGCCGCGCCACACGAAGCACAGCACCGCGAACAGCAGGTAGCCGAGCGGCGCGAGCGCGGTATAGCCCCAGACGGTGATACAGACGTTCACCCACCGGATGCCGCGCTTCAGGGCGCGGAGCGGCTCGTGTTGGCAGGCCTTCGGCATCGGGCTAGACTGCGGGCGCGCGCGGCGACGCCGCAACGCGACCCGAACTTACAACCGTATGCCCAACGAACGCGAGACCCCTTCGAAGAGCTTCGACGTAGTCATCTGTGGCGGCGGCCTCTCCGGCCTGCTGCTGGCCCGACAGCTTCGACGAGAGCTGCCGGACCTGTCGGTCGCGGTGATCGAACGCCAGGGTCGACCGCTGCCCGACGGCTGCCACAAGGTCGGCGAGTCGTCGGTCGAGGCCGGCTGCCAGTACATGGAGAGCCTCGGCCTGGCGCAGTACATGCTCGATCGCCAACTCGTGAAGTACGGGTTGCGCTTCTTCCCGGGCGGCGGCAAACAGCCGGTCCACGAACGCACCGAGATCGGCCCGTGCGCGGAGCCGGTGGTCAAGTCGTACCAGATCGACCGCGGCCGCTTCGAGAACGACCTGCGCGAGTTCAACGAGGCCGACGGCGTCGCGATGATCGAGGGCTGCAAGGTCACGACGATCGAGCTCGGCGAGGACGGCGCGCTGCACCGGATCGACTACGAAGGCGCTGCGACCGGCAGCGTGACCGCGCGCTGGCTGGTCGACGCCACCGGTCGTCAGGCCCTGCTGCGCAAGCGCATGAAGTCGACGCGCGGCTCGCCGCACGCCGCCAGCGCCGGCTGGTTCCGCATCGAGGGGCGCCTCGGCCCGGCCGATCTGGTGCCGGCGACCGAGACCGAATGGCACGGCCGCGAGGGCGCCGAACACCGCTGGCGCTCGACCAACCACTTCATGGGCCCGGGTTACTGGCTGTGGCTGATCCCGCTGTCGACCGGCATGACGAGCGTCGGACTCGTGATCCACAAGGAGATCCACGATCCGAAGAACATCGCGGGCCTCGAGAACACGCTGGCGTTCATCCGCGAGCACGAGCCCTACATCGCCGCCGCGCTCGAGCGGTTCGAGGTCAAGGACTTCCTCTGCCTGCACGACTACAGCCACCAGGTCGCGCGCGCGTGGTCACCGAACCGCTGGGCCATGGTCGGCGAGGCCGGCGCATTCGTCGATCCGCTCTACAGTCCGGGCAGCGACTACATCGGCTTCGCGAACATGTTCACGACCGAGCTCATCCGGCGCGACTTCGCGGGTGAGGAGTGGGTCGAGCAATCGACCCATCTCAACTACCTCTACCGCGCGATGGTCAGCGGCGCGATCGACATCTTCAAGCAGGCCGCGCCGGTCTACGGCCATCCCTCGGCGATGCTGGCGAAGATCTACTGGGACAACCTGTCGTACTGGTCCTTCACCTGCCATCTCGGGAAGCAGGGAATCCACACGCTGTCGCCGGTCGAGTACCAGCCGTACGGCGAGATCGGCACACGCCTCGCCGAGATCGGCAACTTCATGCAGGCGTGGCTGCGCCACTGGGCGCTGCTCGCACCCGAGCCGCAGGACGGCAAGGCCTACGGCGCCCCCCACTTCCCGTCGGTGCACATCGACGCGCACATGCGCATCGCCGACCGCATGACGCTGCCCGAGACCCTCGACTACATGCGGATGCGCCATCGGCAGATCGAGGAGGCCGCGGTCGAGATCGTGCTGCGGACGCTGCAGAAGGTCGGGCCGGAGATCGGTCGCCAGCTGCTCGAGGCCACCGAGTTCGGCCGCTGGAACGTGCAGCTCACCCAAGAGCGGATCGAGACCGAGCTGCTGCGCGGCCAGGCACGGCGGCTGCGGATGTCGATCATCGCGCGCGACGCGGAGCGTTCGCTCGGCAAGATCGCACGCCACGAACGCGCGGACGAGGCGCTCGATCTGCTGCAGTCCTACCTCGCCGAGCCGAGCCCGGCTCCGTGACCGAAGGCGGCGATCGGGGCGATGACCCGAACGATCACCTGCTCGAGATCCTGGGCGGCAAGCACCGTGCGCAGGCGTTGTCGACGGCGGCAGCGCTCGGCATCGCCGATCGGCTCGTCGCCGACGGTGCACGCGACAGCGCGACACTGGCGCGCGAGACCGGCTGCGGCGACGTCGCGGCGCTCGACAGCCTGCTGCGACTGCTCGCCGGCCTCGGCTTCCTGAGCGAGCCGACGCCGGGGTGCTTCGCGATCACCGAGCTCGGCCGCACGCTCTGCCGCGACCGGCTCGGCGCCTTCGCCGAGTTCGTCGGCGCAGCCGAGCAATGGGACGCGTGGGCGCGCCTGCGCGACGCGATCCGCACCCCCGAACGTGGCACCGCGTTCGAACGCGCGGTCGACCGCGGCCTCTACGAGTTCCTCGCCACCGACGCGGCCGCGGCGCGGCGCTACGACGCCGCGATCGAGGCGTTCACGCGTTACGAGGGGATCCGCCTCGGCGAGCGCCTCGACATCCCCGACGGCGCGACGATCGTCGACATCGGCGGCGGGCGGGGCACGCTGCTGCTCGAGCTGCTGGCGCACCGGCCGGCGGCCCGCGGCGTGCTGTTCGACCTGCCGCACGTGATCGAGAACGTCGCGGCGGCGTTCGCCGGCCAACCCGATACAGAACGCATCGAGCTGACACCCGGCGACTTCTTCTCCGGCATCCCGCGCGGCGGCGACGTCTATCTGCTGAAACACGTGCTGCACAACTGGGACGACGACCGCGCCGCCGAGTTGCTGCGCGCCTGCGCCACGGCAATGGCGCCGAACGGTCGCATCGTCGCGATCGATGCACTGCTCGCGCCCGACAACCGCCCCGACCTCGCTCGCATGCTCGACCTCGAGATGCGCGTTCTGACCGGCGGCCGCGAGCGCCGCAAGCCGGAGCTGCGCCAGCTGTTCGCGTCGGCTGGACTGGTGCTCGGGCAGCTCGAGCGACTCACGGCCGCGAGCTGGCTGCTCGTCGCCGAACGGCGACCCTGACCCGAGGGGAGTCTCGCGCTCAGCTCGGAGGCTGCATGCCGTGCACCAGCGTCAGCGTCGAGGTCGCGACCAGCACGCCGGCGAGATCGCGTACCTCGGCCTCGAAATGGCTGAGACTCTCGGTGCCGCGCACCCGCCGGGCCTCGACCTGGAACTCCTCACCGAGCGCGAGCGCCGGCCGGAACACCTCCATCTTGCGACATGCGATGACCATGCCGACCCGAACGGCCTCGCCTTCGGCGTAGGCCTCCATGCCGAGGCAGGCGGCGACGGCCTGCGCCATGTGCTCGAGCGTCGCTACGCTGTCGACGACGCCGCCGCGCGCCATCGGGTTCCCCGGCCGCAGCACGAGGCGTGCCCGCGCCTGACCGGGCTCGTAGTGGATCAGTTCGTCGAGCGCGAGCATCGGAACCTGGTGCGGCACGAGCTCGGCGATCGCGGGATACGCGCTCATCGCGACGCACTCCCGCCGCGGAGCTCGACGCAGCTGCCGCGTCCGGCGCCGCGATCGAGCGCCAGGATGCCGGTGTCGCCGCGCTGGATCGCGTCGATCAGATCGAGCAGGCCGATCTGCGGGTTGCCGGCGAGCAGATCATCGCATCGGGCCGGCGCGATCGTCGCGGGACCCTGGACAGGCAACTCCAGCTCGGCGAGCCGCGATGCCGGCGCAGCGCTCGCCCCGTCCGTCGGGGCCAACACGACGGCTGCAGCCAGCATGTCCCAGTTGACCGCGTCCGGCCCCATGAGGCTCTGCGGCGAAGCCTCGTCGGCGCAGACCACAACGACCGCGGTGCCGGTGGCGACGACGATCGCCGCCCCTTCGAGCAACACGGCGATCGGAGTGTCGTGATCCGCCGCGATCGAAGTCGTGAATCCGACGTTGCGCTTGCTGATCGAGAGCATGCCGCTCGCGGCATTGTGGACGCTGACGGTGAACGCCGCGGGTGACATCGGCTCACGGGTACGCCACATCTGATCCAGCAGCCCGATCATCGTCGACGCCTCGCCGATCGCCGAGCCCACGATCACCGGCGCGATCACCGGATCGACCGCCGCCATCTGGATCGCCTCCTCGACCGCGTCACCGATCGCACGGCCGAGCGCGCTGACGCGACGGCGATTGCGCTTGTCGAACGCGAGCCCGACCGGCTTCTGCTCGACGTCGGCACGCTCGCCCTCGGCCCAGGCCGCGGCCGAGACACAGCGCGGGGTCCAGAGCCCGATGCCGGTGACGGCGACCTTCACGGCGCCCCCACGAGCAGGCTGACGTTGTTGCCGCCGAACGCGAACGAGTTGCTCAGCACCCGCCGGATCTGCCCGCGGACGAGCTCGGTCGGCACCGTGATCGCGATCTCGGGATCGAGCGGCGCGACGCCGAGTGCCGGCGGGATCCAGCCTTCTTCGATGGTGAGCGCCGCGAACGCGAACTCGAG
>JAGQRB010000230.1 GCA_020425925.1 Planctomycetota bacterium | reverse complement strand
TACCGCCGAAGACCTGCTCGGGCTCGACGAGCCCGGTTTCACGTTCGAGCTCGTGCGCGGCGAGCTACGGCGGATGACCGGCGCCGGGCATTGGCATGGCGCGGTGACCATGCGTCTCGCGGGACGCCTGTGCCAGTACGTCGAGGCGAAGGGTCTCGGCATGACCTACGCCGCCGAGACCGGTTTCCTGCTCGAGCGCGATCCCGACACCGTGCTCTGCCCCGACCTCGCGTTCGTCCGCAGCGAGCGCGTGCCCCCGGCGGGCCCCGGCCACTTCCCGGGCCCGCCCGATCTCGCGGTCGAGGTGATCTCGTCGAACGACTCGTTCAGCGACGTGCAGGAGAAGGCGTTGCGCTGGCTCGACCTCGGCGCGCGGCTCGTCTGGGTCGTCGACCCGCGGCGCGAGACGGTGAGCGTCTTCCGCAGCCGCAACGTGATCCGCGCGCTCGGCCGCGACGACGAGCTCAGCGGCGAGGACGTCGTGCCGGGCTTCGCGGCGCGGGTCGCCGACTTGTTCCCGACGCTGCCCGCAGCGCCCGCGCCACCGCAGAAGGCCAACTAGCTGTAACCGCGAGCCTCGCGCGGTGCACAGGCACTGCGTGCTACCATGGACACGATGCCGCCGCGGACCGTCACCACCGCCGAAGACCTGCTCGGGCTCGACGAACCCGGCTTCCGATTCGAACTCGTGCGCGGCGAGCTGCGGCGGATGACCGGCGCCGGGCATTGGCATGGCGCGGTAACGGTGTTGTTGACGGCACAGCTCACCCTGTTCGTCCGAGCACACCGCCTCGGCATGACCTACGCCGCCGAGACCGGTTTCCTGCTCGAGCGCGACCCCGACACTGTGCTCTGCCCCGACCTCGCGTTCGTCCGCGCCGAGCGCGTCCCCCCGGCAGGCCCCGGCCACTTCCCGGGCCCGCCCGATCTCGCGGTCGAGGTGATCTCGCCGAACGACTCGTTCAGCGACGTGCAGGAGAAGGCGCTGCGCTGGCTCGACCTCGGCGCGCGGCTCGTCTGGGTCGTCGACCCGCGGCGCGAGACGGTCAGCGTCTTCCGCAGCCGCAACGAGATCCGCGCGCTCGGCCGCGACGACGAGCTCAGCGGCGAGGACGTCGTGCCGGGCTTCGCGGTGCGGGTCGCCGACTTGTTCCCGACGCTGCCTTCGCCGCCTTCTTCTTGACGGCCTTCTTCGGGCCGGCCTTCTTCTTGACGGTCTTCTTCGGGCCGGTCTTCTTCGGGCCGACCTTCTTCGGATCGCCGAAGACGATCTCGACGACCTCGTCGAAGCGCTCGACGAAGAAGATCTTCAGCCCCTTCAGCAGGTCCTTCCGGACCTCGAGCACGTCGGGATGGTTGCCCTTCGGCAGGATCACGCGGCTGAGGCCGAAGTTCTTCGCGGCGAGCAGCTTCTCACGCACGCCACCGATCGGCAGCACCTCGCCGACGACGGTGAGCTCACCGGTCATCGCGATGTCGTTCGGCGCCGGCCGACCGCACAGACAGCTCAGGAACGCGCAGGCGATCGCGATGCCCGCCGACGGGCCGTCCTTCTTGATCGCGCCGGCCGGGAAGTGCAGGTGCAGGTCGTTCTGCGCGAACGCCTCGAGCTCGATGCAGAACGGCTCGGCGCGACTCCTGAGATAGCTCAGCGCCAGCCGCGCCGACTCGCTCATGACGTCGCCGAGGCTGCCGGTCAGCTGCAGCCGACCCGAACCCTTGCTCGCGACGGCCTCGATGTAGAGCACGTCACCGCCGAACGGCGTCCACGCCAGCCCCTGCACCACGCCGGCGATGCGCTGCCGCCGACGCTCCTCGGGTCGGAACTTCGGCTGGCCGAGCAGCTGCTCCATCTCGCCGAGACTCAGGCGGCCGGGCCCCTTCTGCTTCTTCGCGACCGCGAGCGCGGTCTTGCGGCAGAGCCGCTGCACCACCTTGTCGAGTCCGCGCACACCGGCCTCGCGGGTGTACTCGACGACGAGGTGACGCCAGACCGACGTGCCGATCGACAGGTGTTTGCCCAGCAGGCCGTGGCGTTCGAGCTGCTTCGGCAGCAGGTGACGACGACCGATCTCGATCTTCTCCTCGACGAGGTAGCCCGGGATCTCGAGCACCTCCATACGGTCGCGCAGCGGCTCGGGGATCTGCGACAGCACGTTCGCGGTGGCGAGGAACATCACCCGCGACAGATCGAACGGCACGTCGAGATAGTGGTCGAGGAACGCCTGATTCTGCTCGGGGTCGAGCACTTCGAGCAGCGCCGAGCTCGGATCGCCGCGGAAGTCGCTGCCGAGCTTGTCGATCTCGTCGAGCAGCAGCACCGGGTTGTTGCTGCCGCACGCCTTCAGCCCCTGCAGGATGCGGCCCGGCAACGCGCCGATGTAGGTGCGGCGGTGGCCCTTGATCTCGGCCTCGTCGCGCATGCCGCCGAGCG
>JAGQRB010000229.1 GCA_020425925.1 Planctomycetota bacterium | reverse complement strand
TGGTCGGAGAGCAGGCCGCGCACCCCGCGACGGCCGAGCGCCGGATTGCGTTCCGGTGGGGTCTCGCGGC
This sequence comes from Planctomycetota bacterium, assembly GCA_020425925.1. Lineage (GTDB taxonomy): Bacteria > Planctomycetota > UBA1135 > UBA1135 > UBA2386 > JAGQRA01. The sequence goes on along the minus strand of JAGQRB010000229.1, from coordinate 7,228 downwards.
CGGCGCGCCGGTCGAGGGTCGCCGCCGCGACGTCGAGCAGTCGGAACGACACCGGTCGTCCCTGTTGCGACGCGACGATCTGCTGATAGCTCGCCACCAGGTCGTCCTCGGTGGGCCCGCGCTCGGCGACGAGGAACTGCAGCTCGGTCCGGAACAGACCGATGCCTTCCATGCCGAAGGTCCGGACGAGATCGGCCTCGCCGGCACTGCCGCACGACCCGAGGATGCGGATCGGCGTGCCCTCGCGCGTCGTGTGCGGCGCCTCGACCGGCACCTGCGACTCGGCGCGCGTCGCACGCCAGCGCTCGGCGGCCGCGGTCGCGCGCGCGATCGCCTGATCGTCCGGGGCGACGACGAGCTCGCCCGCGGTCGCATCGAGCACCACGACGTCGCCGTCGCGGATCAGGCCCGGGAGATTGCGGATACCGGTGACGGTCGGGATGCCCATGCCGCGCGCGAGGATCGCGGCGTGGGAGCTGATACCACCCTCTTCGGCGACGATGCCGGCGACGTGCTCGTTGTCGAGATTGAACATGTCGGCCGTCGTCAACCGGCTGGCGGCGAGGATATACAGCCCCGAAGGCGCCGTGCTGCTCGCGATCTCGTCACGCGACAGGTTGCGCAGCAACCGCGTCGCGACGTCGCGCAGGTCACTCGCGCGCCGTCGCAGCAGGTCGCTCTCGACGAGCTGGAAGATGCGGTCGTACTTGTCGAACACGAGCTGCACGGCATCGCGTACCGGCAGACGCTCCTGCATGACCTGGTTCTCGATCTCGCTGACGAAGATCGGATCACCGAGGTACGCGAGATGCGCATCGAAGATCCGCAGCTCGGCCTCGCCGAGCGACTCGCTCTGCTTCTGTTTGATCTCCTCGATCTGTTCGCGGCTCTGCTGCAACGCCTCGCGTAGACGGTTGAGCTCGGCCTCGATCTCGTTGCTCGCGAGTCGACGACCGGTGTCCTCGGCGGCGAAGCCGCGCAGGAAGACCGGGCCGACGGACATCCCGGGCGCGACGGACTCGCCGCGGACCCGGTTCATGGCCGGCCGTCGCGGCAGGCCGGCGACGTTCGGCGCTCAGGATCGGAGGGCAGGGAGTGATGCATCGTGTGACGGTGAAGCGCCGGCAGCACCGGCAACTGCCGGCCACGCCGTCGGTTTCCGCCGCGGCGGGCGGGAGGCGAAAGGTAGCGCGTGTGCCGGCGCTCGTGTAGACATTGCATCGGCTCGGGGGCGATCCCCCCGCGGTAACCAGCACTCGATGGGCATTCATCCGACCGCGATCGTCGCTCCCGGCGCACAACTCGGCGAAGACGTCGAAATCGGTCCGTACTGCCTCGTCGGCCCCGAAGTGCGGCTCGGCGCCCGCACCACGCTCGCCGGCCACGTCGTCGTCGACGGTGACACCTGGATCGGTGAGCAGTGCGAGATCTACCCGTTCGCGGCGATCGGTTGCCAGCCTCAGGACAAGAAGCTCAAGGGTGGTGAGCGCGGCGGTCGTCTCCGCATCGGCAACCACAACCGTATCCGGGAGAGCGTGACGATCCACGGCGGGACCGCCTACGGCAGCGGTCAGACCACGATCGGCGATCACAACATGCTGCTCGTCGGGGCGCACATCGGCCACGACGCGACGGTCGGCAACCACGTCGTCTTCACCAACGGCGCGATGGCGGCGGGTCACACCGTGATCGGGGATCGTGCGATCCTCGGCGCGATGGTCGGCATCCACCAGTTCGCCCGTATCGGCCGACTGGCGATGGTCGGCGCCGGCGCAATGGTGTCGCACGATGCGCCGCCCTTCGCTACGATCCAGGGCGATCGCGCCCGGCTCGTCGCGGTCAACCTGATCGGCATGGAACGCAACGGTCTCGGCGCCGAGCAGAAGGCGACCGTGAAGCGCGTGTTCCGCCTGCTCTTCTGGCGCACCGGACCGCTCCATGCCCGGCTCGAGGCCGTGCGCACCAGCTCCCTCTTCCGTGATCCCCTGGTCCGCGAAATCGTCGACTTCGTCGCCGCGAGCAAGCGCGGCGTCTGCGCGCCGCGTTCGGGTCGCTTCTCGCCCGGAACCGTGCCGCACCCGGGAGACCAGGAGATCAGCGGCGATGCATCGATGGCGTAGGGCGCTCGCTGCCGCCCTGCTCGGCACGACCGCCGTCATCGCCCAGTCGCCGACTTCGAAGGCGCCGACTCCCGAGATGTTCCGGAGCCCGGACGGCAGCCGGTTCGTGCTCGTCCCGACCGGTGGTCCGCCGCAGGTGCATTGGGCGGTCGCGACCCCGGCCGGCGCTGCCGAAGATCCCGATGGCCTGCAGGGTCTCGCTGCGGCCGTGCTCGCGGCGTCGCTCGGCGGCACCTGGACGTCGGGCAGCGTCGACGCCGCGGCCGAACGCGCGACGCTGGCGGAACTCGAGCGCTCGCAGGAAGCCCTGCTGGCGAACCCCGGCGATGCCGAGCTGATCGCGAAGGTCCAACAGCTCGAGGTGCGCGCGCAGCAGCTCGGCGATCCGAGGGTTTTCGCGCGCCTGCTCGCCGCCGCGCCGATGTCGGGCGTGAGGACTTCGGTGCGCGATTCGGTCGGCCTGCTCGAGTTCACGACCGTGCCGAGCGCGATCGGCCGGGTCGCGGAGCTGCTCGTCGAGCGCCGCGAGCAGCAGGTGCTGCGGGGCTTCGGGCGATTCTGGTTCGACGAGCTCGCGGCGCGGATCGGCGCCTACGACGGCGATCCGCTCGCGCCGCTGCACGCCGAGCTGCTCGCGCTGGCGATGCCGGAGCACCCGGTGAGCCGCGCCGCGGAGCGCCCGGGCGCGGCGATCCCGCGCCGTTCGCAGGCGCTCGCGGTCTGGCAGGCGACCCAATACCCGAAGCGCACGGTGCACGTGCTGCTCGGTGGTTTCGACGCCGCGGCGGTACGCGCGACGCTCGACGCCACCTTCGCGCAGACGAACCTGCCGTCACCGACGGCGCCCGAGCCGTACGAGCCCCGCGCGATCGCGAGTCTGCGCCGTTCCACCATCCCGGGCACCGGCCGCTCGCTGGTGGCGTTGGCCTGGGTCCTGCCGAAGGTCGACGATCCGATCCTGCCGCAACTCGCGGCCACATGGCTCGGCTCGGGTCCCGAAGGCCAGCTCGCCACCCGACTGCGGCAGCAGGGTCGGAAGTCCGCGACCGTGAGCTGCCGGGCGCCGTGGCCGGTCGTGACGCGCGCGCGCAGCCTGCTGCTGATCGAGGTCGGCGATCCCGCCGGTGTCGACGGCCTCGCGGATCTCGTCGCCAAGACCTGTGGCGAGCTCGCGCAGAAGCCACCGCCGCAACCCACGCTCGATCGCGCCCTGCGCTCACTGCGCGCGAGCTGGAACCTCGTCACGGCCGAGCCGCGCTGGCTCGCGGCCGAGACCGCGCGTTCGGCGCTGCTGTGGCCCGGCCGGCGGCCCGAGCTCGCGCCGCCGGACACGGTCGCCCCGGCGACCGTCCGCAAGCTGCTCGCCGAGACCTTCGCGAACCGCCCCGTCATCGTCGAGGCGCGCAAATGAGACCCGTCCGCTCGCCCCTCACGCGGCTCGCGCTGCTGCTGTCGTCGTTCGCATTGCTCGCCGCCTGCGGCGCCGCGCCATCGCCGACCGCTCTGCCCTCGGACCCCGGGACGCCGACCGCCGGTGGCCCGCGCCCGGGCGTCGCCGGCAACGCCGCCGAGTTGCGCGCGCTGCCGAACGGGCTCATCGTCGCGTTGCTGCCGCATCGCCAGGGCGAGCCATCGCAGCTGCAGCTCGGCCTGCTGGCCGGCTCCGACTTCGTGAGTCCCGGACTGGCCGAACTCGCCGCTGCCGTTCTCGTCGACAGCGCCGATGCGGCCAGGCAACGGCCGAGCCTGCGCAGCTCGGTCGAGCAGCTCGGCGGCACGCTGTCGATCGAGGTCAACCCGCTCAGCACGTGGATCACGATCCGGGCGCCCGAGTCGGCCTGGCGACGTATCCAGGTCGCGCTGGCGGCCGCGCTCGGCGAGACCACCGTGTCGCGCAGCCAGATCGAAAGGGTGCGCGACGAACTCGTCGTCGACCGGATCCGAGCGGTGTGGCAGCAGGCCGAACGCGAAGTCCCCCGCGCGTTCCTGCTCGGCTACCGCGGCACGGCACCCTACATCGCGTCGCTGCTCGAACGCGACGCCAGCGAGATCTCGCTGTTCGCGGCGCGGCTCTACCGACCGGAGACGACGGTGTTGTCGGTGCGCGCGCCCGGCCAGCCGAACGCGATCCTCGCCGAGCTCGGCAAGGGCATCGCCGGCTGGCCGGCTCCGACCGCCGCGCGGACGCAGGTCGCCATCGAGGCGCGGCGACTCGAGAGCGGGTTGTACTGGGCGCCGACGCCGGGCACACCGCGCTGTCGCGCGATGCTCGTGCTGCCGCTGCCCGACCTCGCCAATCCGATCGCCCCCGAGCTGTTCGTGATGCACGCCTGTGTGACGCTCGACGGCATCGGCGGTCGGCTCGAGACCATGCTGCAGGAAGGCGGCCTCGGCCCGGTCGCATGGCGCACCGAGGTCATCGATCTGGCCGACGTCCCGGCGGTGGTGTTGACGACGGAGATCGATCCCGCGCTGGCGCCACGGCTCTGGAACGTCGCGCAGGCCGCGCGCCAGTCCCTGCTCGACGTGCCGCCGACACCGTCCGAGCTCGAGCTCGCGCTGCGTCGAGCCCGCCTCACCGCCCAGCTGCTCATCGGCAACCTGGCCGCGCGCAGCCGGGTCCAGACGGCCGCGGCCACCCGCCGACAGCCGGACGACGCGCTCGAACAGCGGTTCGACCGGCTCGCCGAGGCGGGCAAGCTCAACGCCGCCGGTGCCGCGCACGCCTATCTGACGCAGCCGGCGGCGATGATAGTGCTCGGGGGCGAGATCCCGGCTGGCGCGCCCGCGCGCACGTTCGAGCTGCTGCCGCCGGGCGCGCTGGCCCGACTCGTGAGCCCCGACCCGGTCGCGCAGTCGGCGGCCGCGGGGCCGTGGCTGACGCGCGCGATCGAGGTCGCGGGTGGCCGCACCCTGCTGACGCGGTTCGCGGGATTCGACTGTGCCGCGACCCTCAGCAGCGAAGGAGCACCGCAGGCGACCGAGGACCTGGCGTGGCGCGAACCCGAGCGCAGGATCGACCGGACCCGCAAGGTGCTGGGGACCGAGATCGTGACCAGCATCGCGGCCGCGAGCGCGACCGAGAAGTGCGCCGGCAAGGAAGTGACCCTGCCGCCGCGCGAGGCCGGGATCCTGCGGCGTGAGCTGCGCCGTCATCCGATCGCCCTGCTCGCCGCGGTCGCGCGCGGCGAACTGCGGTTCCGCCCGGTCGCACAGCGCGCCGTCGGCGACCGCGATCTGATGATCCTCGAAGCCGTCGGCGACCGCTTCGATCGGCTGCGCATCCACCTCGACACGGTTTCCTACCTGATCCGCGTCGTCGAGGTCTGGGAGACCTCGACCGACGGCGCCACGTTCCACGTCCGCGATGCGTGGTCGGACTATCGCAACGCTGCAGCGATCCGGGCGCCGTTCCGCCGGGTCACCGAACTCGACGACGGCCGCAACCGGGTCGAGACGGTCTACACGCAGTGGCGACCGGAGCTGCTGCCGGAGTAGCCGGCAGCAGCCGGCCCGCTCACCGTCGCTGGCCGCCGAAGCGGACGACCATGCCGAAGTAGGCCATGTGCTCGCCGTGCGCGTCCTCGCTGACCTTCACCGAGGGCCGGCTCTCGTTGTCGAGGAACGAGTACCAGGCGTGCAGTGAGATCGACTCGTTGAAGTGCAGGTAGCTCTCGGCGCCACCGCCGAAGAAGAAGTCGGAGGTGGTACCCGAGCCACCCGGTCCGACGACCTTGCTCCACTGCCCCTGCACGAACGGCGTCAGCACGAAGTAGTCGCCGAAGTGCATGCGCAACCGCAGCGAGCCATCGGCCCACTGATGGCCGAGCGGCCGCTGGGCCTCGAAGTTCTGAACCCGGTCCTTCTTGTCGCTCCAGCCGCCGCGCAGGAGCACCTCCCACACCGCATCGTCGGCCGCCGGCACGAAGTACTCGGCGACCGCGCGGGCACGCCAGACCTGCGACGGCAGCTTGGTCATGAAGCCCGGCGAGCCGAACGCCGCGCTGCTGTCGTTCCACTCCTGCTCGGCGACGATCGACACGACGCCACCGTCGCGCGGCGTGCCGCGCCGGCGGTCGAGCTGGGTCGTGCTCTGCTCGAGGTAGACCCGCGCGCCGTAGGAGGCGTAGTCGTTCGGCACGACGAACGACGGCGTCGTCTGTGCCGAACTCGAGAACCGGTGGTCGCGGTAGTAGCCGCCGAGCTCGACGAACAGCCCGGGCGCGGCCTCACGGCCGAAGCCGAGGTAGCCCTCGTAGTCGCGGCCCTCGTAGAGCCCGTTCGGCACAAAGGCGTCGCCGCGGTAGAACCCGTCGCGATAGAACTGCCACGGCCGGACCTTGATCTCCAGTCGTGACACCGTCTGGTCGCCGATGATCTGCCCGTCGAACAGGCCAGCGTAGAGCCCGTCGCGCCCGGCGTAGCCCACCACCGTCCCGCGGCGCTCGCCGAAGTCCTCGTTGCGGTAGTAGACGTGGCCGTCCCAGCTGATGGTGTCCTCGAGCCCCACCGCGGTGTCCTGGGTCGACGCGAAAGCGCCGATCGCACCGGCCTCGATCTCGAACAGCGATCGGTAGGGCAGGACAGGGTTGCGCTTCTCGGTGAGATCGAAGAGCGACTGGGCGGGCACCGCGGCGACGGTGCCTACGACGACGGAGAACGGGATCGTGACGATTCGCCGCATGGGTTGCTACTCGCGAAGCCGGCTCGTCGCGGCTTGGACCATCGGATGATTGCCGTCGAGCACGATCACCGAGTACGGGTGATCGGCATACTGGTTCTCGCGCTCCTCGATGCGGATCGCTCCGATCTGCCGAAGCTCGTTGATCAGGCCCCGCCGCTCTGGGTGCACGAGGTTGCTGAAGTGCTGGCTCATCGGCCCCTTCAGGAAAGGCGACAGCCAGACCTCGGGACTACCGTGCCGGGCCTGAGCGCGCAGGATCAGCTCGACACACTCCTTGAGCCGCTCGCTGATCTGGCCGTCGGACGGCAGCACCTCGGCGGTGCGCCAGGTGACCGGGATGTGACCGACGATCGGCGCCCGACCGCCGTTCGCCGCGCCGGGGCGGTGGGCGACGCCGTTCTGCGGCGGCGCGGTCGCGGATGCG
>JAGQRB010000021.1 GCA_020425925.1 Planctomycetota bacterium | reverse complement strand
TGCTGTGGGACGACGTCGCCATGTTGGGCGCGATGGGAGCGGTGCTCTATCTCGTGAGCGCGTGGCGCTTCCGCAAGCAACTGCACTAGCGTCCCGACTCCGGAATGCGCGCGATCGGGATAGGGGGGAGCCTCGCAGCTCCGCCCCTCCCACACCACCGGACATGCGGGTCCGCATCCGGCGGTTCGGCGGCTTGAGCGATCAGCTCGAGGTCAATCTCGGAATCCCGAGCGAGTCGAAGTAGGCGTTGGGCAGTGCAATCGCGAGCGCCGGCGAGTTCGCCAGCCGCCAAGGACCATGAGCGCTGCCCGCCGTTTGTGCGGCCAGGCGGCGACTCACGCCCCCTTTGAGCAACTCGGCAAACCGCCTCCGCCCTCTCTTCCACTGCTTCCAGATCATAGACCGCAGCCTGCGCCTGGTCCACTCGCCAAGGCTCTGCAACACCGTCGGCGTTTCGCACTTCCCGAAATAGCCCAGCCAGCCGTGCAGATACTGCCGCAGCTCGCTCGCCATCCGCTCCACGCTCACGCCTCGCGTCCGACCCGTCAGCTCCCGCACCCGCCTCTTGAAACGTTCGATCGCCTGCGGCGCAAGCCGCCGCCTCGGCTCTCGTTCGTTCGTAAAGCTGAAGCCCAGAAACTTCCGCGCCCAAGGTCGTCCCACCGCGCTCTTCGCCTCGTTTACCTTCAGCTTGAGCTTCTTCGTGACGAAGCGCTTCACGCCCTCCATCACTCGTTGGGCCGCCCGCCGGCTCCGCGCGTAGACGTTACAGTCATCGGCGTACCGTACGAACCGCAGCCCGCGTCGCTCCAACTCCCGGTCGAGCTCGTCGAGCACGATGTTCGACAACAACGGAGACAAGGGTCCGCCCTGCGGCGTTCCCTCCTCTATCGGACTCACCAGTCCGTTTTCCAGCACACCTGCCGTGAGCATCCGCCGGATCAGCTTCAGCAAGCGCTTGTCGCCAACCCGCGCCGCGAGCTTCGCCATCAGACGATCATGGTTGACGCGGTCGAAGAACTTCTCCAGATCCACGTCCACCACCCAGGTGCGACCTTCGGCCAAATAGCCTTGCGCCGCCTCCACCGCCTGATGCGCCGAGCGCCGCGGCCGGAACCCGTAGCTGTGTGAGGAAAACTCCGGCTCCCACTCGCTTTGCAGAACCTGCATCACCGCCTGCTGAATCAGCCGATCCAACACCGTCGGGATGCCCAACTTGCGCATCCCTCCGCCCGGCTTCGGGATCTCGACCCGCCTCACCGGTTGCGGCTTGTAGGTTCCGCTCAACAACTGGGCCCGGATCTCTGGCCAGTGCTGCTTCAAGTGCTCCGGCAACTCGCCGACGGTCATCCCATCGACGCCCGCAGCACCCTTGTTGGCCTTGACTCGCGCCAACGCCCGCTTGCAGTTTTCCCGCTCGCAGACTCTCTCCATCCACCTCTGGTCTCTCGCCGGGCTTTCGGTCCCGCGCTCCGCCGCGAGCGGTTCGGTCCCTTCCTCAGACGCCTTCGGAGCTTCACTCCTACCTGCGTCCAGGAAGGCCAACTCCAGTTGGTTCTTCCGCCGCTTTCCGCTCATGAGTCACGCTGCCTACCGGCCACGACCTCCGTTCGGGCCTTCACCGCCTCAGCGGCTACTATGCCCTCTGCTGACTTCTGCCGCCCGATCGAAGTCGATCTCTCGACCCCCAGTCCGGAATCCCGGACAAGGCGGCAGATCTCCCGAGGTAAGCTCGACGACTTTCCGCGCACAACCGCCGGATTTACAACCAGCGCCCTTGATGGATCTGGACTTCGCGATCATTCGCCCGCTCGTCCGGCGCCGTATGCCTCTTATCCGGTTCTTGTCCATCGGCTCGCGCGTTTGCTCCACGCTTCCTTCAGACCCCGCCTCGCGACGACGCCCCTGCGCTTCGCTAGCCTTCACCTCCATCAGGTTGGCGTGGGGACTTCCACCCCACCAGTCGCCGAACATGCTCGGCACACAAAAAAACGGCCGCGCCCCCACGGCGCGGCCAGACTCTCTGCTCCACACCAGGCCGCGATGCGGCCCGAGGGATTCTCTCTATTGGGAAACCTCCGCGCCGCGGTAGGCGCGCACTCTTTCGAAGAAGGAATCGACGGCCATCGCCTTCGGCGCTTCCACTTTGACCGACTACACCGCCCGCAGCGTGGTGAGGATCAACGGCAACGCGACGCGATCCGCCAACCTCGACACGACGACGGCGCCAGTGGCCCCCACGCCGCAACCCACGATTCCCGAGCCGGGAACGGTTCTGCTGTTGGGTACGGCGCTGTTGGGCATGGGGTGGTTCCGGTCTCATAGTAGTCGAGCCGAGTAAGTGTTCGCGCGCCTAATTCCCACCGAGAACAAAGGCCGTCCGGGCGCGGACGGCCTTCTTTTTGGTGTGCCGAGCATGTTCGGCGACTGGTGGGGTGGAAGTCCCCACGCCAACCTGATGGAGGT
>JAGQRB010000228.1 GCA_020425925.1 Planctomycetota bacterium | reverse complement strand
GGCGAAGCCGGTGATGGCACGGGCGGCGGCGCCGGCATCGCCGGCATCGGTGGCGTGCCTCGTCCGGCGGTCTCGATCGCGTGCAGCCTCGCCTCGAGGTGCGCGACGCGAGCCTCGAGCTCGCGGATGCGATCGGGTTCGGGCTCGTTCATGCGACGGCTCCGATCATGCCGCGCTCGCGGACAGCACGCGCGAGCCGAGTGTCGAATCGAGCGATCTCGCGCCCATGGCGTTCGACAGCGCTCGTGTTGTTACCCGCCGCCGCGGTCGCCACTAGTCGGACACGCACGTTTGCCAAGGTCTGTCCCAGATGAAGCGAACCACACCGACGGGGGTCGCTTGTGCGGCCGTTCTGCATCTCGCGTCCTGTTCCGGCAACAGTCCGACGCCGCTACCCGACAAGCCGACGAACGACTTCCTCGTTCTGCGGCACACGCCGCAGAACAACGGCAGTGCCTACCTCAACGACGTCGTCGTGGTCGACTTCTCGCTGCCGGTCGACCTCGACACGGTGAACTTCGACGCGATCGCGTTCCAGGCGTTCGATGCGCTCGGCAACGGCTCGTCCGAACCGGTCTCGGGCACGTTCCGCCTCGAGACCGCGGCGCAGGACCAGCAGACCGGTCGCCGGCTGATCTTCGAGCCGAGCCTGCCGACGACCGACGACTTCGCCGACGGCGGGTTCAAGCCGGGGCGGAGCTACCTCGTGCAGCTCGTCGGCGGCGATCGCCACAACGGCACCGCGGTGCGGTCGGTGAGCGGCAGGCCGCTCGCCACGCTGACGAGCTTCCGCTTCGACGTCGTCGAAGGCAGCTCGCCGGCGCAGCTGTTCCGCAATCCGCTGGCCGGCGGACCTCGCCGCACGCCGGTCGACGGGCTGACGATCTCCGGTGTCGCCGACGACCGCGACGTCGCACTCAACCTGTTCGGTGCGCCCCCGGTCGAGATCCGGCTGCGCTTCGACCAGGCGCTGAACCCGCACCGCGTCAACCTGCCGGTGCGTTTCGACACCGACCCCGCGGTTCGCAAGCAGTCCGAGCGCGGTCGCATCTACCTCGAGTACGACGATCCCGAGCACGGCGTCGTCTGGATCCCGGCCGACGTCAGCCTCGAGCGCAACGACAGCCGCGGCGCGACCGTGCTGCTGCGCCCGGTCGGTGTGCTGCCGAACAACGCCGAGATCCGCGTGATCGTCGAGTCCGAGGTCGAGGACATCTCGGGCGAGTCGAACGTCGGCGTCGCGGCCTACGACCGCGTCTTCGGTCGCTTCCACACCGCGAGTGCCTATGGCCAGCAGTGGAACGGCATCGTCGAACGGTTCCTCGATCGCGCGGCGATCGACTTCGATGCGGTGTTCGAGGAGCCGCTCGCCGAGGTCGGCCCGGGCTGGATCCGCGCCGGCTTCGACTTCGAGGGCAGCGACACGACGCGCAACTTCCATCCGACCACGAACGACGTCGTGCTCAACACCTCGTTCACCCAGATCACGCCCGAGAACGGCCTGCCGTTCAACGTCTCGGGCGGACTGTTCAAGTTCCACGACGTCACGATCCCGCAGGGTGCCATCGTGCGCGGCCAGGGCCCGAACCCGATGGTCTGGCTCTGCACCGGCAAGTTCCAGGTCGATGGCACGCTGTCGGTGCGCGGCGGTGACGGCGCGCGCGTCGACACGCTCAACTCCGCGAACTTCGCGAAGGGTGGCGGCGTCGGCAGCTGTGGCGGCGGCAGCGGCGGCGACGGCTCGCCGAACCAGAACGGGCGCAGTCTGCGCGGTGGCACCGGGCGCGGCCCGGGGCAGGTGCCGGGCGGCGGCGGCAGCGGCGGGCTGCTGTCGTGTCTGGCGAACTGCATGCAGGGCAACGGCGGGGGCTCGGCCGGCGGCGGCGGCTCGCTCGCGACCCAGGGCGACCCGTGGTACCTGGCGCCGGCGCTGCCGGGGTCGGCGTTCCGGCAACGCGAGGGCGACGGCGGCGATGGTTGCAGCGGCACGGCCGGCAACCGCACCGTGCCGCTCGAGGGCGGCCGGGCCGGGCCGACGGTGTTCGTCGACGACCGCGCCGACAACGACTTCTTCGGCGTCGCGATCGATCGCAATCGCGGGATCCGGATCCGCGGCGAGCTCGAGGTGCCGATCGGCGGCGGCGGCGGCGGTGGTGGCGGCGACCATTCGGACGGCCTGCTCTGCAGCGGCGACCAGAACTTCGTCGCAGACGAGAGCGGTGGCGGCGGCGGTGCGGGCGGCGGCGTGCTGATCGTGAAGGCGCTCGGCGAGATCGTGGTCGGCCCGACCGGGCATATCACGGCGGACGGTGGCCACGGCGGCGGCGGCGCCTGGGCCGGCTCGTGCGGTCGCGGTGGTGGTGGCGGCGGCGGCGCCGGCGGCATGGTGATCCTGATGTCGAGCCAGCGCATCGTGCTGCACGCGCACGGCTCGGCGACGCGGTGGAACTACTCGCAGCTCGACTACGACTTCTGCGTCTCCGCCGACGGCGGCGTCTGCCCGACCGGGCAGTATGCGACCTACGCGAACGGCACGCCGATCTACGGCAAGTACCGCGACAACGGCCAGGCGCCGTTTCCCGGCACGACCTACGACCAGAACCCGCTCGGCGGCTTCGGCGGCATGGGCATCGTCCAGTTCCACGCGCCGGTCGGCACCGACAACGCCGACGACACCAACACGCGGCTCGACGACCATATCGACGTCTACCGCGGCGGCCAGCTGCAGACCGGCGCCGCCAAGCAGGCGATCCTGGCGTGGCGCGGGCATCCCGACGATCAGGGCGTCTATCGCGACGACTTCGGCGACCCGGTCACGATCGGCAACGACGAGGGCGACATCCGCCCGGCGCCGAAGCTGATGCCGGTCACGTTCGGTCGGCTGTCGCGCCTGCGCTCGAAGTGGATCGACACCGGTGCGAGCGGGCGGCGCCCGCTGGCGGCGGCGGACGGCGCCGCACGCGGACTCGTGCTCGACGAGGGCAACATGGTTGGCCCGTTCTACGAGTTCGCGGGCGTCGAGGGCGACCGCCAGCATCCGCGCGCCGGCTTCGCGAACTACGAGGATGCCGGTGGCGATGCGCGCATCGTCTACCCGGTCGTCGTCGACTCCGTGGCGATCGCCGCGGCGCACGCGGATCGCGAGTATCAGGGCCGGCCGGCCTACGAGATCGAGCTCGCCAGAGCTGCGCTCGGCGACGTCGCCGATCGCTACCGGCAGTACCAGGCCGAACTCCTGAACGGCACCAACGGCGTCGTCGGCAGCTTCCGCATCGTCGGCCACGACGGTCGGACCGTCTGGCTCGACGCCGGTACCGAGGTGCTGGCCGCAGGTGCCGTGAGCCTGCGCGTCATCGCGAAGTTCTTCCGGGTCGATACCAACAACAGCGAAGGTCTCGGCCGGTTCGCCAACGGCACCGGTCAGTCGCTCGCGAACGTGCGCATCGGGTTCGCGTTCCACCAGGATCCCGGTACGCCCGGGGCATTGCGGTTCCCGATGGCAGACTCCGAGTTCGTCTATTCGATGAGCGATCCGGATCTCATCGACTGGATCGCGCAGAACGGCGAGCCGCGCTACGTGCAGTGGGATGTCACCTTCGACATCGCGCACGCGACCGGCCGCTCGGCGAGCCCGACCTCGCCGCGGCCGACCCTGAGCTGGCTGCGGATACCGTTCCGCTTCTGACCCCCGGACCTGCGCGCGATCAGAGCCGCGCGCGCCAGGCCGCGGCGGACTCCGGCCGGCCCCACGCCTCGTAGAGCGTGACCATCTCCTCGGAGTTGGACCGCGTGCGGTCGTGCGTCGGTCCGAGGGTCTTCTCGAGCACCGCGCGGGCTGCGACCAGCTCGCGCTCGGCCTCGTCGTAGCGCCCGAGCTTGCGCAGCACGATGCCGCGATGCTGCTGAAAGACGGCGCGGCGCCAGTTGTCGGCCGGCAGCAGCCGCGCGGCGTCGGCGAGCAGCACGTCGGTGAGTTCGAGCGCCTCCTCGCGCTTCGCCTCGGCGTCCTGATTGTGCAGCGCGACGACGAGGTTGAAGCGCGTGATGAGGTCGGTGAGCTCGACCTCGGCGCCGCTCGCGGCGCGCGCCGCCAGGATCTCGCGGTAGATCGCCTCGGCGGCGGCGAACCGCTTGCGGCGCTCGTGGCAGAGCGCCTGGTTGCTGGCGTAGCGCACCGTGTTGGGATGCGCCGGGCCGGCGATGCGCACGCTGGCCTCGTGCAAGCTCTCGAACTGCGCGAGCGCGCCGTCGATGTCGCCGCGGTGGAACAGGAAGACCGCGAACGTGTTCTTCGCCGACAGCGTGTCGGGGTCTTCGGGGCCGAGGTGCGCACCGGCGCGCTCGACGACGTCGACAAAGGCCGCGCGAGCCGCGTCGAAGTCCTCGAGTTTCTCGAGACAGAGCGCGATGCCGAGGCGGCCGCGGATCGCCGACGGGTGGTTGGCGCCGGCGACGGCCTCGACGACAGGCACCGCACGTTCGTAGTTCTGCAGCGCCTCGGCGAACTCGCGGGTCTCGAGCAGGACCGATCCGAGCGTGGCGCGCATCGTCGCGAGCTCGTAGCTGCCGTCGTCGTCGCTGGCCTCGAGCTCGGCGATCGCCTGGCGCAGCAACGGTTCGGCCTCGTCGTCCTTGCCGATGCCGTTCAGCACGCGGGCCTTGCCGGCGAGCACGAGCCGGCGCGCGCGCGGCATCTCGGTGCCGCGGTCGCCGATGCGGGCGAGCGCGAGGTCGTATTCCGCCAACGCCTTGTCGTTGAGGCCGAGGCCGTAGAACGACGAGCCCAGCGCGGCGTGCATCGTCGCCGCGACGCGATCGCTCACCAGCGCCTGGGGCAGCCGCGTGCTCCAGTCGTGCACGACGTCGGCGAGCTTGATGTTGCGGTCGCCGCGCGCGCTGCCGAGCAGCTCGAACTGCATGTTGGCGACCTGCCACATCTCCATCGAATTGCGCTCGGCCTCCTTGCGGCGGGCCTCGGCGAGTGTCTCGGCGGCGACCGCGCGTTGCCAGCCGATCGAGGTCGCGATCGTGCCGCCGATCAGCGCGAGCACGATCGCGGCGCCGGCGAATACCGCGATGGCGTTGCGTCGCACGAACTTGCGCAGCCGGTACGCGGCGCTCGGCGGGCCGGCGAGCACCGGCTCGCCGCGCCGCAGCCGCTCGAGCTCCTCGCGCAGCGCCTGCGCCGAGGCGTAGCGGCGGTCGGGGTCCTTGGCGAGCGCCCTGGCGAGGATCCAGTCGAGGTCGGGCGGCAGCTCGCGGCCGTCGGCGGCGAGCGAGAGCCGCGGCGGTTCCTGATTGCGGATCACGTCGGTGGCGCGACCGAGCGGCAGCTCGGCGAGCTCGAGCGGCAACCGACCGGCCAGCAGCTGGAACAGGATCACGCCGAGCGCGTAGACGTCGACACGGGTGTCGATCGCGGCGCCGCCCTGGTCGAGCTGCTCGGGCGCCATGTAGGCCAGCGTGCCGACGACATCGTTGGACTCGCTCGACAGCGTCGCCTGCCAGCCGGTGCCACCGGCGCGCGCGATGCCGAAATCGATGAGCTTCGGCTGCCCGACGGCGTCGACCAGCACGTTCTGGGGCTTGAGGTCGCGGTGCACGACGCCGCGCTGATGGCCGTGGTGCACCGCGTCGCAGATCAGCTCGACGAGCCGCAGCACCGCTTCACAGTCGAGTCCGCGTTCGCGCACGTAGTCGTCGAGCGGTCGC
The DNA here is from genome assembly GCA_020425925.1 of Planctomycetota bacterium. Lineage (GTDB taxonomy): Bacteria > Planctomycetota > UBA1135 > UBA1135 > UBA2386 > JAGQRA01. The sequence goes on along the minus strand of JAGQRB010000228.1, from coordinate 6,942 downwards.
CCGCCGTCGATGAGCTCCATCGCGAAGTAGGGCTGCGGCACGCCGTCGACCTCGAACGTCGCCGCTTCGTAGACCTGCGCGATGCCGGGGTGCTGCAGCCGGGCCAGGATTTCGGCCTCGTACTCGAATCGGGCGCGCGCCTTGTCGCCGCCGATCGAGTGCCGCATGACCTTGAGCGCGACGCGGCGATGCGGCCGCTGCTGCTCGGCCTCGAACACCGTGCCCATGCCGCCGCGGCCGAGTACGGCCATCAGCCGGAACGAGCCGATCTCCCGGCCGAGCCACTGCGCGCCCGGATCGGCGAGCAGCGTCGGCACCGACGGCGGCGCGTCGATCGCGGGTGCGGCGGCGGCGTCGAGCTCGAGCAGCCGTTCGACCTCGGCGGCCAGCTCGCCGTCGTCGTTCGCGGCCTCGCGCAGCCACGCGTCGCGCGCGGCCGGCGCGACGTCGAGCGCCCGCTCGAACAGCTCGCGAACGGCTCGGAAGTCGTGGGCCACGCGGCAAGTCTACCTGCCGCGGGCGGCGTGACGGCGGCGCTCAGTCGGCCTTCGAGCCCGGCGCCGGCTCGAACAGCGTGAACATCGCGCCGGTCGGGTCGGTCAGCATCGAGAACGTGCCGATGCCGGGGATCGGGACACCCTCCATCATCGCGGTGGCACCGAGCTCTTTGGCCTTCGCCGCCGCCGCCGTGAGCTGCTCGACGAAGAAGTAGACCACCCAGCACGGCGGGACGTCCGGCATCGGGTGCTTCATCATGCCGCCGGCCTGTTTGCCGCCGAGCGTCTGCACGTGGTAGGTGCCGGCCTCACCCATGTCCATGGGCTCGGGCTGCCAGCCGAACACGCCGGTGTAGAACTTCTGCGCCGCTTCCGGATCGGGCGTGTAGAGCTCGTTCCAGCAGACCCGACCGGGCACCGGCACATCCGGATCGGCGCCCTGCGTCGCCGGCAGGCCCTTGAAGATCGAGAAGTACGCGCCCTGGGGATCGCCGACCACCGCGAACCGCCCGGTCTGCGGGATGTCGGTCGGCGGCACGCAGACGGTGCCGCCGTGCTCGCGGATCTTGGCCGCGGTCGCATCGACGTCGTCGACGCCGACGTACGGCATCCAGTGGGCGTTCGGGATGTTCGCTTCCTCCACGATGCCGCCGATCGGACCCGGTCCGCAGTGGATCATGCGGTAGACGTGCGGTCCCATCTGACGCTCGTCGATCTGCCAGTCGAAGAGCGCGGTGTAGAACTGCTGGGCCTTCGCGGCCTCTTTGGTCATCAGGTCGTGCCAGATGAAGCGGCCCGGCCAGGGGCCCTGCGATTGTCCGGTCATGTCTGGTTCTCCGTGCGAGGTGTGCGTTGCAACCAATGGACGCTTCGCGGTCGGCAGGTTCGACAACTTTCTCTCCGGAGAGCCTCCCGACTCTGCCGTCAGCCGCGGTCAGCAGTGGTCGGCGGCGCGCTGGCGTTTGAACGCCAGCCACTCGCGGAACTCTTCGTACTCGCGGAAGCGGCGGAACTGCAGGAACTGGCGAAACTCCTCGTAGTCCTCGCGGGTCGCCTTGGCGTCGCGGTTGTTGCGCCCCTCGGGCACGCAGGCGCGCGCGGTGTCCTGCATCTGGCCGCCGGAGCAGACCCAGACCGTGTTGGTGTCGGGGTGGCAGTAGGTGTCGCCGTCCTTGAACGTTAGGTCGCCGAGGAAGCAGAGCTGCTCGTCGCCGCCGTCGTCGGCGCTGGTCTGGGGCAGGGGATCGTCCTGGTTGCGGATCTTCATCGCTTTCTCCTGATCAGTCTTCTTCGAGCAGTTCGTCGAACACCGTCCCCGGCACGCTCGCCTTGAGCTTCGCGAGAGCACGCCCGTATCGCTTCGCGACCGTATTCGGCGGTTCGCCGAGGATCAAGGCGGCCTCGTGATTCGGCACCTGCTCGATACCGCGCAGGATCACCGTCCTGCGGTCGGCATCGTCGAGTTCGTCGAGCGCGGCGAGCAGTCGCGTGGTCGCCTCCTGGCGGATCGCGCGCTGCACCACGCCGGTCGCCGGTTCGACGAGCTCCGAGTCGGCGATCGGCTCGCGTCGACCCTGGCGCAGGTGCCGCCGCAGCATGCCGGCGTGGCAGCGCCACATCACCGACGCGAGGAAGCGCAGCAGCACCGGGGTCATGCGGCCGTGGCGCGACTCGAGGTCCGCGAGGCGCGGCAGCGTGATGCTCCAGACCTCCTGCACGAGGTCCTCGGCATCGAGCTGCTCGCGCAGGCGCGCGCCGAGCCGCTGCCGCGCCGAGGCCATCAGCGACGGCGTGAAGCGCTCGACCACCCAGGTCAGCTGCTCGGCGTCGCCGGTGACCGCACGGCGAACGGCGATCGAGGTCAGATCGACGTCGGGCGAGGGCGAGGCATCCTCCGCGGTCATCGCGGCAGTCTCGAATGCGTGCGCATCACGGTCAACCCGCGATGCCGTGACACCGGTGCCGTTTCCGCCGAAGATCGCGGCCGGATGCCGGCCGACAGAAACCCCGACGTGATCGTCGCCGCGTTCCTCGCCGCGATCGAGCACGATCGCACCGCCGGCGTCGAGCGCGAGCTGTCGGACTACCTCGCACGCTTTCCCGGCTACGAGGTCGAGCTCGCGGCGGCCTGGCACGATCTCGCCGCCGGCGGCGAGCGCGCCGTCGAGGCCTCGTTCGAGCTCGTGCCGGGCGACCGCTTCGCCGGCTACGAGATCCTCGCGGTCGTCGGCCGCGGCGGCCAGGGCATCGTCTACGAGGCGTTCGAACCCGAGCTGCGGCGCGTCGTCGCGCTCAAGGTGCTGCATCGTTCGCAGCTCTGGTCGAGCGCGGCGCACGCCCGGTTCGCGCGCGAAGTCCACCTCACGGCGCGGCTCGCACACCCCGGCATCTCGCCGGTGTTCGCGCGCGGCTTCGAGAACGGCGTGCCGTGGATCGCGATGCGGCTGCTCACCGGCGAGACGCTCGCGGCGCGGCTCTCGCGCGCGCGCGACGCCGGCGAGGTGCTGCCGTGGCAGAAGGCCGTCGAATGGCTGTCGGCCGCCGCCGATGCGGTCGCGCACGCGCAGGCCGCGGGCGTCGTGCATCGCGACCTCAAGCCCGGCAACCTCTGGCTCGACGAAGACGGCCGCGTGCTGGTGCTCGACTTCGGGCTCGCGGTCGAGTTCGGCGACGACGGGCTCGCGTCCGACCTGACGCGCAGCGGCGAGCAGTTTGGCACCCCGGGCTACATGGCTCCCGAGCAGCTCGGCGTCTTCGGCAGCGGCGCCGGCCGGACGTCGACCGCGACCGACGTCTTCGCGCTCGGCATCGTGCTCTACGAGGCGGTCGCCGGCCGGCGGCCGTTCCCGTCGACGAGTCTCGGTGCCTACGAGCGCGCGGTCGAAGCCGGGCCGCCCGACGTGCGACGCGAACGCGGCGGCCTGCCCCGCGATCTCGCCGCGCTGTTGCGGGTGGCGCTCGCGGTGCGGCCGACGGAACGCTACGTCGACGCGGCGGCGCTGCGCGCCGATCTCGAACGGCTGCTCGCCGACCTGCCGATCCTCGCGAGCGCGCCGGGGCGATTGCGCCGGCTGTGGCGCTGGGCCGGCCGCGAACGTGCGCTCGCGGCAGCGCTCGGCGCGGCGTTCGCGATGCTGGTCACGGGCCTGGTGATCGTCTCGCTCGCGCTCGCGGACTCGGAGCGCAGCGCGAGTCAGTCGGCGGTCACTGCGGCGGGCGCGCTCGTTCGACTCGAGCAGTACGCGCCGGCCCGCGAGCAGCTCGCGCGCTGCGGCGAGGCGCACCGCGGCTTCGCATACGGGCTGCTGGCGCGCGAGCTCGACAACGGTCTACTCGGTGGGGGCGCGTTGCCGGCGGCGGAGACAGCGGTCGAAGCCGAGGCGGATGGCAGCCGCGTCACCGTGCGCTTCGACGGCCGCGAGCTGGCGCTGCCGTCGCCGGGCAATGATCGCTGGCTGCTGGTGCCGTCGCCGGATCGCACCGTGTTGGCGTTCGTCACCAGTCCGCCGGGGAGCGGTGCCGCCGAGATCGCGTTCGTCGATGGTGTGACCGGCGCGCGCCGGGCCGGCTGTTCGCTGCCGGGTGCGCAGGTCACCGCGGTCGCTTTCACGCCCGATTCGACCTGGTTCTGGACCGCCTCGCAGCTCGCGCGCGCGCCGGGGCGAGCGCTGTTGCAATCGTGGAGCGTCGCTACCGGCGAGCTGTTGATCGAGCGCGCGGTCGAGGGGCCGGTCGTTCGCGCGCTGCTGCCGATCGCCGAGCGCCAGGTCGCGATCGGCCGCGCCGATGGCGTCGTGCAGCTCGTGCCGTGGAGCGAGGATCGCGGGCCGGTCGCGCTGGTCGGCCACCGCTCGGCGATCGCGCGACTCGCCGCGACCGACGACGGCTTCGCCAGTGTCGACGAGCTCGGCGAGGCGCGCCACTGGGACCTTGCGATGCGCGGGGCCGGCCGCTGGCTCGACACCGGCGGCGAAGCGGTGGTCGCGCTGCGCTGGCGCGACGGTGGTGAGGTCGTCGAGGCGTGGTCGCGGCTGCGGCCGCTGGTCTCGTGGTGTCCACACGATTTCACGCTGCGCGCGTTCGCCGGCGACGCCGAGCCGCCGGCGCCGAACGGCACCACCGTGCGGCATCCGCTCGAGCCGCTCGAGGCCGCTGGTTCGGCGGCGGGAACCGTCCAGCTCGCCGGTGATGCGAACGTGTCGCTCCGCACCGGGATCGCGCCGGTGACCGCGCTGGCGTTCTCGCCCGACGGCCACCAGCTCGCGGTCGGCCACGCCGACGGTGTCGTCACCGTGCTCGCCGCCGCGCGTTTCGAGCCCGGTCGGGCGCGCGAGACCGCGGCGGTCGATGCGGCGCTCGGCCGCCTCGCCGAGCTCGGCCACGAGGCGCGGCTGATGTGCGAGCTGTCGCCGTCCGAGGTCGACGGCGGCTGGGCCCGGCTCGCGGAGTCGCGGCTGTGTTGGCGCGCGGTCGGGCGGCCGTGGGCCGAGTTCCACGAGCTCTGCGCGATGCCGTTCGTGCCGGCGGGTGTGCACCGGTTCGCGCTCGAGAACCTCGCGCGCCTGCGCCGAACCGGCCTCGGCGGCGGCTTGCTCTCGCCGAGCGAGTTCCTGGCGTTGCTGCGCTGTGGTCGGCTCGACGACGCGGTGAAGTTGTTGTCGGGCGAGTCGGGGCGCTACGTGTCGCCGGAGCTGCGCGGTCTGCTCGCGGCGCTGCGCGGCGAGTCGGCGGCTGGCGAGCGGCCCGTGGTCGGCGGTGCGACGTCGCGCATCGCGCGCGAGATTCGCGATCGCGGCGACGAGGTCGGCCGCGCCGCGTACGCGTGGCTCGAGCGCGCGCTCGCCGATGGTGTCGCCTGGCCCGAAGTGCCAGCGCGCGTCGCCGCGTCGGGCTTGCCGGGGCCGGTGGCGGCGAAGGTGGTCGAGCTCTGGCGCTTCGATCCCGCGCAGCAGAACGTTGTCACCGAGCGCTGCTTCCGGTTCCTGATCTGGGCCGAGCCGCCCGCCGCGTTGCGCGACGCGCTGCGCGATTGGAGCGCGCAGCTCGTGCTCGATTCGACCGCCGAGCGCCCGCGGATCGCGCACGCCGCCGCGCTGCTGCGCTGCGGTGAACCGGCCGAGGCCGCCACCAGGCTCGCGCCGATCGTCGAACGCGGGCCGTGGCGCGAAGCCGATCCCGAAGCCGTCGCGTTCTACGCGCTCGCGTGCCACGGAACCGGCGACCGCGCGGCCGCGGCGCGCTGGCGCGACCGCCTGCGCGTGCTGCACGCACTGCCGGCGAACCGCGCGCGGCAAGGCCTGACCCTGCTGTTGCGCGAGCTCGAACACGGCCTGCGCTGAAGAAAGGTCTGCGGCTCGGTCACCGCGGTGCCCCGCCCGGCATCGACCCTGCATGACCGACACGATTCTCTGCCGCGACTCGGGCGTCGAGCTGCTCGATCGCGTCGACCGCCTGCTCGACACCGGCAACGTCGCCGAAGGCGTTCGCCGCCTGTTCGTCGGCCTCGACCACGTCCGCGCCACCCGCAATGCGCAGAGCTGGCGCCGCTTCGCCGAGACCGACGCCATCGCCCACCCGCTCTGCGCCAAGATCCACGAGGACCCGCTCACGCGCCACAGCTTCACCAAGCCGCGCGGCTACGCCGGTGACGCCGTGTTGCTCGACTACATCTACGGCCTCTGCTCGCGCGACGAGGCCACCCCGCGCGGCCGCCTCGTCGGCGACGTCGCCAGCGGCCGCGCCCCCGCCGCCGCCGTGCGCTATCGCCGTGACCTGATCGCCTACCGCATCGACCAGATCGCCGAACGCGCACCCGAGCCCGCGCGCGTGCTCAGCGTCGCATGCGGCCACTTCCGCGAGGGCCGCATGTCGGTCGCCGTGCAGAACGGCGGCCTCGCCGAGGTCGTCGCTCTCGACTCCGATGCGAACAGCCTGCGCGAGGTCGAAGCGTCGTCGCCGCGCTGCGTGCGTCCCGTCGAGCTGTCGGTGCGCGGCCTGCTCGGCCGTCGCGTCGGCAGCGAGCTCGGCGACTTCGACTTCGTCTATTCGGCCGGACTCTACGACTACCTCGACGACCGCGTCGCCACCGCGCTGACCGCGAAGATGTTCGACCTGCTGCGCCCCGGCGGCCGGCTCCTGGTCTGCAACTTCCTGCCCGACTGCCCCGACGTCGGCTACATGGAGAGCTTCATGGGCTGGCGGCTGATCTACCGCACCATGCGCGCGATCGGTCGGTTGGCGGACGCGGTGCCGAAGGACCAGGTGGCCGCCGTCGAGCAGTTCGAGGACGGCTTCGGCAGCGTCGGGTATCTCGAGCTGAAAAAAGTGGCGCGCTGAGTGGACGGTCGACGGGGCAGGGTTCGGGCGCGGACGCGCCGGAACTCGGAAACGAGAGAAGAGGGAAGAAGGAGAGTCCCCGGGCGGGGGTTCGTGCCGGGGTGGAGGG
>JAGQRB010000227.1 GCA_020425925.1 Planctomycetota bacterium | reverse complement strand
CGTCGCGTCCGAGACGGCGCTCGAGTGCGCGACGCGTTCGAGCAGTTCGGCGGCGCCGGCGGCGTCGTCGCGCGCCAGCATGGTGTCGAGCAGGGCCTCGAGCAGCGGGCCGGTCGGGCGGTCGGGCGTGCCGGTCTCGAGGTCGGCGAGCAGCAGGCGCATCGCCCGCGCCGGCAGGTTCGCGGCGTGCTCGCGCTCGATGCTGCGGGTGAGCTCCGCGTTCGGGTGCGGTGCCGGCAGCAACCACCAGTCCACCCCGGGTGCGGTCGAGCCGACCCGGCGCGAGCGCGACGGCGCGCGCAGGCTCAGACCGGGCAGGTCGGCGGCGCGCAGCGCCCGCGCCAGATCGTAGCTGGCGTCGTGGTTGCCGGGTGCCGCGGCGCAGGTCCGGAGCAGTCGTTCGAGCTCGGGTTCGGCGGTGCCGCGGCCGAGGATGACGGTACCGACGCCGGCCTCGGCGAGCAGGCCGAACGGCACGTCGGCGCGGCCGTAGGTCAGCACGGTCTGGCCGGCGCAGCGCACCTCGCCGCCGGCGAGCTCGATGGTGAGGTCCTCGGTCGCCAGCACGGTTGCGAGCTCCCGCCGGCAACCGAGCACCGCACGGTCGAGCAGGCGCGCGACGCCGCCGTGCTGGCGCAGGGTCCGCACGGTCTGCGACCAGGAGGTCACGGCGTTGCCGGCGCGGCGGCGGCGGAGCGCATCTGGATCGGAGGCCACGGAGCGCCTATCGGCCCGACAGGCGGGTGCGCTGGATCCGGGACCGCGAAGGACGGATGCCAAAGGCCGGCCACGACGCTAAACAATGAACCTCGTGAGGACGGTTTCGCTCTACCGGTGGGTCTGGCTCGGCCTGGGTTTCGTGGCGCTGGGTCTGCTCGCGTCGGCCTGCGGTGGTCCGCTCGAACGCGTCGACCTCGCGCAGCAGCCGGCCCAGACCGGCCCGGCGCCGCAGCTGCTGACGGTCACGCTGCGCGGCAAGCTCGGCGACCAGGAGATGGCGCACGCGACCAGGACGTTGCGCGAGGCCGCGGCCAACGGCGTCGGCTGGGTCGTCTTCGTGCTCGACGAGGATGCCGGCACCTTCACCGAGGATCCCGAGGACCTGCAGAGCCTGTTCGACCGGATCCAGTCGAGCGGGGTCGAGACCGTCACGCTGGTGAAGGGGCGCGCGACGCACGGCGCCGCCTACCTCGCGTTGCTGACCGATCGGACCTACTTCGGGCGCGGCGCCGAGATGGGGGAGATCACCAAGCCCGAACCCGACTGGGGCGATCTGTTCGCCGCCGACCCCGACAGCGAGATGGCGCGCCGGATCGACGGCATCCGCTCGGCGTTGCTCGACCGGCTCGGCCAGCGCAAGACCAAGCTGCGCCCCGAGGCGGCGAAGATGGCGCTCGCGATGGCCGACCCGCGCATGCAGCTCTACCGCGCGATCGTGCGCGAGTCCGGCATCGAGCGCGTGCGGATCCTCGAGGAGGGCGAGATCACGGCGCTCGCCGGCGCCGGCGCCAAGATCGTCGACCAGCAGCCGCTGACCCGCCCGCTGTTCGTCGACGCCGCGACCGCCGAAGAGGTCGGGCTGTCGGCCGGCACGGTCGACAGCCTCGAGCACCTCGCCCGCGACGTGCTGCTGGTGGATCCCGACGCCGTCGGCGAGCTGACGCTGAACTGGGCCGAGGGCATGATCGCCTGGCTCGAGCTGCTCTCGCCGTTCCTGCTGGTCGCGGGCTTCCTGCTGATCCTGATCGAGGTCAAGACCCCGGGCTTCGGCCTGCCGGGCGTGCTGGGCGCGGCGTTCCTCGGGCTGTCGATGTTCTACAGCTACCTCGTCGGGCTCGCCGAGGTCACCGAGATCATCCTGTTCTTCCTCGGTCTCGCCGCGCTCGCGGTCGAGATCTTCCTGCTGCCGGGCACGCTGATCTTCGGCGCCGTCGGCTTCCTCTGCCTGGTGCTGTCTCTGGTGCTGTCGCGACAGTCGTTCGTGCTGCCGAGCAATGCGGTCGAGGAAGACATCCTGCTCGCGAACCTCGTCAACCTGACGCTGTTGTTCGTACTCGTGATGGTGCTCGGCGCATTGCTCTGGCGCTTGCTGCCGAACGTGCCGCTGTTCAACCGCGTGTTCCTGCCGCCGCCGAACCCCGATGCGCCGACGACCGGTGCGCCGAGCGGTCTCGGGCTCGCCGACGAGCGACTCACGGCGCTGGTGGGACGCACCGGCGTCGCCGCCACGACGCTGCGGCCGACCGGTGCGATGACGATCGACGGCGATCGCGTCGACGTCGTCACCGAGGGGGACTTCCTCGAGGCCGGGACGAACGTGCGGGTGATCTACGTGCGCGGCAATCGCGTCGTCGTCGGCCCGGTCGACCCGACGGGCGACACCGCAGGTCGGGTCGGCGGCGGCGAGGCCGGCAGCGCCGGGATCGTGTTCCTGCTCGCGATCGTCGGGCTCGTACTGCTGATCGCCGAGGTCTTCTTCGTCTCGTTCGGCGTCATCGCGGTGCTGTCGGGCGTGTCGCTGATCAGCGCGGTGTTCTTCGCGTTCCAGGAAGCCACCTCGTTCGGCATCACGATGCTGGTGGTCGAGGCGGTGCTGGCGCCGGTGGTGCTCGCGACCGCGTTCAAGATCCTGCCGAAGACGCCGTTCGGCCGTCGCCTGATCCTCACCGGGCCGGTGATCGAAGGCCGCGCCGGCGCTGCCGATCCGGGCCTCTCCGGACTGATGGCGAAGACCGGTGTGACGCTGTCGGCGCTCCGGCCTGCCGGTTTTGCACGGATCGACGGCCGCAAGGTCGACGTCGTGACGCGCGGTGAGATGATCGAGGCCAACCGTGAAATCGTCGTGCTCGACGTCAGCGCCAACCGCGTCGTCGTCGCCGAGCGCAAGTAGGAGTAGATCCCCATCCGTTTTGCCCGGAACTCGCCCGGGAACCCACACCCCCTGATGTTCGCACTAGCCCAAGAAGGCAGCAGCTACTGGACCTGGATCCTGGTCGGCCTGCTGCTCCTGCTGATCCTGCTCGTCATCGTCCTCCTCAAGTTCATCAACTTGTGGATCCAGGCCTACATGTCGGGCACGCCGATCGGGATCTTCCAGCTCATCGGCATGTCGCTGCGCAAGGTCAACCCGACGATCATCGTGCGCGGTGCGATCTCGGCGACGCAGGCCGGCATCCCGCTCAACACCCGCGATCTCGAGGCGCACTACCTCGCCGGCGGCGACGTGATCCGCGTCGTGCGCGCGCTGATCGCGGCCGACCGCGCCAACCTCGGGCTCGACTTCCGGCAGGCCGCGGCGATCGATCTCGCCGGCCGCGACGTGCTCGACGCGGTGCAGACCTGCGTCAACCCGAAGGTGATCGACTGCCCGGCCGCGTCGAAGGTCGCGGCGATGGCGAAGGACGGCATCCAGGTGCTGGCGAAGGCGCGCGTGACCGTGCGCACCAACATCCAGCGCCTGGTCGGCGGTGCGACCGAGGACACCATCGTCGCGCGCGTCGGCGAGGGCATCGTCTCGACGATCGGTTCGTCGGGGTCGCACAAGGACGTGCTCGAGAACCCCGACCGCATCAGCAAGGGCGTGCTGCAGAAGGGGCTCGACGCCGGCACCGCCTTCGAGATCCTCTCGATCGACATCGCCGACGTCGACATCGGTGACAACATCGGCGCGCGGCTGCAGGCCGACCAGGCCGAGGCCGACAAGCGCGTCGCGCAGGCGGCGGCCGAGTCGCGCCGCGCGATGGCGGTCGCGGCCGAACAGGAGAACGTCGCCGAGATCGCGGCCAACCGCGCCAAGCTCGTGCTCGCCGAGGCCGAGGTGCCGAAGGCGATGGCCGACGCGTTCCGCAACGGCAACCTCGGCGTGCTCGACTTCCAGCGCATCCGCAACATCGAGGCCGATACCAAGATGCGCTCGCAGATCGCGGCCGGTGAGGAGGCCCACCTCAAGGCCGAGAGCCAGAAGACCAAGATGCGCGGTCAGGACGACGAGTAACGATGCGCGGCTTCTGGGACTTCCTGCTGGCCAACCCGATCCTGTTCTTCGTGATCGCGGCCTGGATCGCGGGCGGCATCGGCAACGTGATCCGCTCGCAGAAGAACGCACAGCGTCGCGCCGAGCGGCGGGCGAGCACGACGCCATCGCGCCCGGCGACGCCGGTGCGGCGGGTCGAGCCACCCGAACCACCGCCACGGCCGCAGCCACGGCCGCAGGCGCAACGGCGCGGCCCCGACGACATCGCCGCCGAGATGCGGCGCATCCTCGGTCTCGATGGACCGCCGGCGCAGCCGGAGCCGCCACCGGTGCCGCGGCGGGCGTCGGAGGTCATGCCGCGCAGCGAGCCGATCCGGCGCGAGGTGCACCGTGAGGTCGTCGAAGCCGAGCCGCCGCCCGTGCCGCTCGCGCCCGAGGTCGCCCGCCGCATGCTCGAGCGCCGCATCGGTTCGCACGTCGGCGAGAACATCTCGCATCGGCGCGGTCCGCGCAGTGGCCGGGTCGGCAAGCACGATCGCGAGTGGGGCGCGCTCGGCGGCCGCCGGCGCCGCGAGAGCACCGTCGCCGTGACCCGCGGCGGGATCGAGCGCCTCGTCGATCTCGACGACATCAAGCGCGTGATCCTCGGCGCCGAGATCCTCGGCCCGCCGCTGGCGCTGCGGGAGCCCGGACGCGAACGGATGATCTGAGGACGGATGATCCTGAGGATCTGGCCGGCCTACTTGTCCATCCGCGGCGCGGCCGGCTCTTCGCTGCCCTTGCCGCGCATCCCGGCCCACAGCTCCGGATCGATCAGCGGGCGGTCGTCGGCCTGCGCGAGGTCGAACGCGATGTCGTAGACGTAGGACGCGACCCGCAGCAGCTTCTCGTAGTGGATCTTGTCGGGCGTGTCGGTGGTCTGGTGGTAGTCGCGGTGCAGGCCGGTGAAGAAGAACGCCACCGGCACGCCCATGCGGGCGAAGTTGGCGTGGTCGCTGCGGCCGAACATGCCTTCCTGGTCGTACTCGATCACGAAGCCGGCCTGCTCGTTCTTCGCGAGGCAGAGCTCGTGCAGTGCCGGCGCGAGCTTCCGGGTGCCGACGAGGTGCAGCGTGTCGCGGTTGTCCTCGGCCTTCTCGTTGCGTTCGGCGGTGGTGCGGCTCTCGGCGTTGGCCTCTTCGTCGCGGCCGATCATGTCCATCTGCAGCTCGGCGACGATCGACTCGAGCGGGATCGGCGGGTTGCGGGCGAAGTAGCCCGAGCCGATCAGGCCGTCCTCCTCGCCCGCGAAGCAGACGAACAGGACGCTGCGCTTGGGCTTCACCGGGTTGCTGGCGAACATCTGTGAGATCGCCATGACGCCGGTCGTGCCCGAGCCGTCGTCGTCGGCGCCCGGGTGCAGGCCGCCGCGCATGCCGACGTGGTCGAGGTGGCTGCCGATCACGACGAACTCGTCGCGCAGGTTCGGATCCGAGCCCGGCAGCACGGCGAACACGTTCATCGCCGGCGCCTGCTTGTCCTCGGTCGCGATCTCGACCGTGGCCTGCAGATCGATCGCCGGCGCCAGCTCGGCGCCCTCGAGCACCTTCTTGTCGAGTCCCGCGAGCGCCAGGAAGCTGTCGAGGTCGCTGCCGCCGAATGTGGTGTCGCCGGGCTGGCGCCGGCGCCCCGCCGCGGCCGGGTTGGCCGCACGCCGGCTGCCGGAGGCGCCGCGCAGGTTGCCTTCGGGCTCGTCCTGCTGCACGAACAGCACCGCCGCCGCGTTCTTGCCGGCGAGGCTGCGCCGCAGCGAGAACCGCACCATCGCGTTCGTGCGGTTGTCGTCGCTCGGCTTCAGGTAGGCGACGACGACCTTGTTCGCCAGGTCGAGGGCGTCGAGCCCGGCGATCTCGGGCATCCGGAAGCCGCGGCGACGGCCGTCGCTCGCCGGCTCGGGCGGTTCTGGCGGCTCGGCTGGCGTGATCACCAGCAGCGCCACCGGGCCGGCGGCGGATTCGGCCGCGGCGACGTAGCCGCTCAGGCGCTCCGCCGGGATCTGCAGCGGTTCGTGGCCGGCCTTCTCGAACTTGACGAACGTGTGCTCGCCGTCGATCTCGGTCGCGCTCCACGGCACGGTCTGGTAGTAGCCGCCGTCTTCGCCGCGAGCCTCGAGGCCGAGCTTCTCGAAGTGCGCGGCGACGAACTCGGCGGCCTTGCGGAAACCCGGATGACCGGTCTGACGACCCTCGAACTCGGGCGAGGCGAGCGTGTAGAGCCACTGCTTGCACTGCTCGGCCGTGACGCTGTGACCGCCCTCGGCGCGATCCTCCGGCAGCTCGTGCCGGTTGGCGAACGGGGACTGCGCCGGCAGCGCGGCGGCGAGCACGGCCAGCGCGGCGAGCGGGAACGGAAGCGTAACGGGGCGGCGGGACATGCGGATTCTCGCGAAGGGAAGGGGCGGAGGCGTGATATCTACGCCTTCGGCGCGCGGGCCGCGAGCGCGGTACGAACCTGGTTCGTGGCGCTATGGAAAAACGCGGCGCCAGAGCCGCTGCCAGAACGTCTTCTCGGGCCGGTCGTCGTCCGGATCGGTGCGGTGCTCGCGGTCGTCGATCTCGCCGAGCGGGCGCCGTTCGAGCCCGAGCAGGAAGCCGGCGCGCTCGAGATCGCGCGCCGTCGTCGCCGCGAAACGGTTCGGGTCTCCGACCTGGCGCAGCAGCGGCGGTACCGCCTGCACGGCGTCGGAGCTGCGTCGGCCCTCGGCGGCCGCGAACTCGCCGATCCGGGCCGGCAGCGCCATGGTGCGACCGGCACCGGCCGCCGGCAGGCCGAGGATCGCCGCCGCGAGCGAGCGTGCTCGCAGCAGTTCGGCACCGGGTGTCGCCAGCATACGGTCGACGTTGCGCTGCCAGCGATTGGTCGCGCCCGGGCCGAACTCGAGTGCGGCCAGTCGCCGGGCCGACGCGAGCGCGCCGTTGCTGCCGTCGTCGGGCCCGGCGGCGCAGGCGGCGAACGCCGCGCACGCAGCGCACGCGAGCACCGTGACGGCCGGGGAGCCGCGGGCAGGGAGTCGGCGTTGGCGGGACACGAGCGCGATGATAGCTATCATCGGCCGCAGTTCCGCTCATGCCATCGATCTACTCCAGGTTCGCCGCGTCGTTCGGCCAGGTCCTCGCCATCGCGGCCCTGCTGCCGGCGCAGCACACCGGCGCGGTCGACGCGCTCGATCCGCTCCAGCTGGTCAGTCGCGCCGAGGCGCGCTGCCGAGCCGGCGACACCGAAGATGGCATCCTCCTGCTCTGGCGTGCGATCGCCTCGCTCGAGCCGCTGGCGAGCCACCCGGTGCGGGAGTCTGCACTGGCGGCGGCGCACAAACTGCTGGCGGCGCACGATCCGCTCGATGACGCGCGGCGCGAGACGCACGCGCTGGTGGCGCGGCTGCAGGTCGGGCTCGCGAAGGCCTACCGCGGGCGCAAGTGGTACGAGACCGCGGCGGAGCGGCTCGCGGTCGCGGCGCGGTTCGACCGCAGCGCGACCACGGCCGAGAGCGCAGCGCTGGCGCGGGTG
>JAGQRB010000226.1 GCA_020425925.1 Planctomycetota bacterium | reverse complement strand
GAGGGCACCTATCCGCTGCCCGAGGCCCAGCTCGACCGCTTCCTGTTCAAGGTCGAGGTGCCCGGCGTCGACGCCGGTGTGCTGACCCGCATCCTCGGCGAGCGTCGCCACGGCGCGCCGCCGGCGGTGGAACCGGCGCTGTCGGCCGCCGAGCTCGACGAGCTGTTCGCGCTGGTCGACGCGGTGTTCCTGCCCGAGGCGGTGGCCAACTACATCGCGCGGCTGGTCGCGAGCTCGCATCCGGGTGCGGCGGGGGCTCCGGCGCTGGTCGCCGAGGCGGTGCGGTTCGGCGCCTCGCCGCGCGCCGCGATCGCGATCGGCGAGGCCGCACGCGCCGCGGCGTTGATCGCCGGCCGGCCGAACGTCGACTTCGCCGACGTGCAGCGCACCTGCCGGCCGGCGCTGGTCCACCGGCTGGTGCTGCAGCACGCGGCGATCGTCGCCGGCACCACCGGCGGCGCGGTCGTCGACGCCCTGCTCGCCGCGGTGCCCGAGGTCGCCCGCGGGCTGCCGGAGGCCGTGCAGTGATGGTGATCGTCCCGCCGGTCGGACGCGCGCTCGCGCTGCTCGCCGCCCTCGCCGCGACCACCGCGGCGCCCGCGCAGGAGTTGCTGGTGCGGCAGGTCGACGGCGATCGCGAGGTCCTGACGCTGCGCTTCGCGCCGTATCCGGGGCCGTCCGGCACCGGCGGGCTCGGCTTCGCGTTCGTCGACGCCGTCAATCAGAGCGACGAGCCGCACGCCGTGCGCCTCGAGCTCGCCAGTCGGCCGTGGAGCGGCAACAACGTCGACCTGCGCCGCACGTTCGGGCTCGGTCCGCGCGAACGGGCGCGGTTCCATCTGCCGTTGCCGGAGGTGCCGAACTACTCCTGCGAGCTCACGGTCACGGTCGATTCGACGCGGCACGACGAGGCCTTCCAGGCCGGCAGCCGCGGGCCGGTCGCGCTGCTGATCGCCGAATCGCCGACGCTCGAGCCCGAGGTGCTCGGTCTGGCGCAGGCGCTGTGGCCGCAGAGCCGCGGTCGCACCAAGCCGGTGGCGATGACCTGCCCGCTGAGCGACGCGCCGCGCGACTGGCGGCTGCTGACCGCATTTCCGTTGGTGGTCGTCGATGGGCACGCCGGCATCGACGGCGAGCTGCAGGACGCGCTGCGGCGCTTCGCCCACGCCGGTGGCCGTCTGCTGGTGATGGCGCCCGCGAGCCTGCCGGCCGGCGCGCTGCGCGATCTGGCCGCCGAGCTCGACGGCACCGGATCGGTGCGGCACGGTTTCGGCGTCGTCACCGCGGTGCGCTCGATCGCGGCAGGTGGCGCCCGGCTCGAGCGCGAGCTCGCGGCCGCCGCCGGCAGCGCCGGCATCTGGCCGCTCGGCGACGCGATCGAGGACGTGCAGCGGATCCCGGGCCTCGACCAGGCGCCGGTGCTCGCGTTCCTGACCGTGATCCTCGCGTTCGCGATCGTCGTCGGGCCGGTGAACTTCTACCTGCTGCGGCGCGCGAAGCGGCCGATGCTCGCGCTCGTCACGGTGCCGGCGATCGGTTTCGGCACGACGCTGCTGATGTTCGCCTACGCGGTGGTGCACGACGGCTTCGGCGTGCGCGGCGTCGAACGGTCGTGGTCGTTGCTCGACCAGGTCGATCACGAGGTCAGCGTGCTCGCGTCGCGAACGCTGTTCGCCGGTCTGTCGCCCGGGCCGTTGGCGCTCGGCGACGACGGCATGCTGCTCGCGCCGGCGGCGTTCGCGCGGACCGACAATCGCAGCCGGCACCGCTGGAGCTACGACGGCGACACCGGGCTGCTCGAGGGCGTGCTGCCGGCGCGCACGCCGACCGCGCTGGTCAGCGCGCGGCAGGGTATCGCGCGCGAGCGGTTGCGGGCCCGGCGCGGCGGCGACGGCGGTCTCGAGCTGCTGACCGACGGCGGCGTCGAGCCGGTCGGCGACGTGCTGCTGCGCGACCTCGATGGTGACTACTGGGCCGGTCGTGCACCGCGGCTCGCGCGCGTCGACGCGGCGGCGGCGTTCGCCGCATTGCAGCGCTTTCGCACGCTCGCGGGCGAGTTCGACACCGTTCCGCTGCCGAACACGATCCCGGCGTCGCCCGACGAGGTCGTGCGTGCGATGGTCGCCGACACGCTGGCGCCGGGTTGCTACGTCACCGAGGTGGCGCGTGTGCCGTGGCTGCCCGACCACGGCCTGTCGCCGGCCTACGCGGGCAGCCATCACTTCGTGCTCGGCCGGCTCGGCCGCGAGGACATCGACCAATGAGCGTGCCGTTGCTCGAGGTCCGCGACCTGAACCGCAGCTACGGCAAGGTGCGCGCGGTGCAGGATCTGTCGTTCGCGATGGCGCGCGGGCAGGTCACCGGCTTCGTCGGTCCGAACGGCGCCGGCAAGACCACGACGATGCGCATCATCGCGACGCTCGACATCCCGGACGACGGCGACGCCCGCGTCGACGGCATCTCGGTGATCGTCGAGCCGCGCGCGGTGCGGCGGCGGATCGGCTACATGTCCGATCAGTTCCATCCGTACCCCAACCTCGACGTGCTGCAGTACCTCGACTTCTTCGCGCGTGCCTACGGCCTGCGCGGTCGCAAGCGGCTCGAGATGGTGCGGCAGGTCGCGAGCTTCTGCGGGCTCGACTCGTTCCGCGACCGGCCGGCGACCGGTCTCAGCAAGGGCATGGGGCAGCGGCTGCACCTCGCGAAGACGCTGCTGCACGATCCGCTGCTGTTGATCCTCGACGAACCGGCCGCCGGGCTCGATCCGCGCGCGCGGATCGAGTTCCGGGCGCTGCTCAAGGAGCTCGCGGCCGAGGGCAAGGGCATCCTGATCAGCTCGCACATCCTGCCCGAGCTCGGCGAGACCTGCGACTCGGTCGTCGTGCTCGAGAAGGGCCAACGCGTGGTCTCGGGTTCGATCGCCGAGATCCAGAAGAGCGTCGAACGCGAACAGGCGGTCGTGCTGCGCGTGCTCGCCGGCACCGACCCGGATGCCGCCGAACGGTTCCTGCTGACCCAGCCCGGCGTCAGCGATGTGACGATCGACGGCAGCCGGCTGCGATTCGCGTTCGCGGGCGACGACGAGGCGATCAGCGATCTGCTGCAGCGCGCGTTCGCTGGCGGTCTGCGCATCGTCGAGTTCGCGCGCACGACGGCCGACCTCGAGGACATCTTCCTGCGCACCACCCGGGGCAACCTGCAATGACCGCGACCGCACCGACCTCGGCTCCGGCCCCCGTACCGATGGCGCCGCCGGCGGCGCGCTGGCTCGGTCTGTCCGACTGGCTCAACCCGATCGTGGTCCGCGAGGTGCAACAGGCGCTCAAGGGCCGCGCGTTCGTGCTGTCGGTGCTCGCGGCCTGCATCGTCGTGGTCGCGATCGCGCTGTTCGTCGCCGGCGACTTCGATCCGAACAGCAGCGGCCGCAACGCGTTCGACGCCGGCCTCGCGACGCTCGTTCCGCTCGTCCTGTTCGTCGTGCCGATGCAGGCCTACCAGTCGATGCGACACGAGCTGCGCGGTGGCATGGTCGAACAGCTGCTGCTCTCCGAGCTGCGGCCGCGCCGCATCATCCTCGGCAAGCTCGCCGCCGCGATGGTGCAGTTCGTGCTCTACGTCTCGGTGCTGTCGCCGCTGCTCGCGACCAGCTACCTGCTGCGCGGCGTCGACATGCCGGCGATCGGCATCAGCCTGGTGTTCGCGGCGTTGTTCTGCGTCGCGGCGACCGCGTTCGCGGTCAGCTCGGCGGCGCAGGGCGTGGCTCCCGCGATGCAGGGCGTCGCCAACCTCGCGGTCGCGATTGCGCTGGCGCTGAGCTGCATGGGCTTCGTGAGCTACATCGGCTCGGGCCAGTACGCGCGCGACATCGGCTCGCTGCTCGCCGGCCGCTACCTCGGAATGGTCGTCAGCGGGCTCGTGCTCGGCGGCGTCGCCTCGACGACGTTGTCGGCGCTGACCGCGGCGACGTTCCTGGCGCACGCCTACGAGAACAAGTCGTCCGGCTTCCGGCTCTTCCTGTTCATCCTCGTCGGTGTCGCCTTCGGCTGGGTCGCGGTCTTCGCGCCCGCGGCGATGCGCGACCAGATCTTCGTCGTCGCGACCGTCGCGCTGCTGATCGGCAGTGCCACGTTCGGGCTCTTCATGGTCACCGAACAGCGCGACCTGTCGCCGCGGGTGCGCGCGCACGTGCCGAAGCGGGCGGCGTTCGCGCTGCTGGCGGTGCCGTTCCTGCCGGGCCGCGACCGCGGCCTGCTGTGCTTCCTGCTGGCGGCTGCGGTCGTGCTGCTGCTCGGCTGGCTGACCTGGCCCGTCGGCACGAGCTTCCTGCGCGAGCCGCGCGAGTTCGTCTGGTTCCTGGTCAGCTACTCGGTGATCTACCTGTCGATCGGCCGCTGGCTGCGCAGCAAGCTGCCGGCTTCGATCCAGGGCAACCACCTGGGCCGTTTCGCGCTGCCGTTCCTGCTGTTCCTGTTCTGCATCCTGCCGGTCCTGGTCGACGTCTTCATCCAGGGCGGCGCCCGGCGGTGGCACCCCGGCCACGCGATGAACCCGTTCTGGACGATGCGGCACTTCGTGTTCCGCGACAACGGCACCGAGATCCGGATCGCGCTCAGCCTGGTGGCCGCTCTGTTGGTGCTGCTGCAGGTGCCCGCGCTGGTGCGCGCGGCGCGCGAGGTCCTGACGGCTTCGGCGGTGCGGCGCGCTGCAGCGCTCGAGCGGGCCGCGCCGCCGCTGGACGGCGGCGCCGGCGATGGTGTCTGACGGCGCTGTGCCCCTGGCCGAGGTCGCCGAAGTCGTCGCGCGCTACCGCCTCGACCTCGGCAGTCAGCGGTTCCGTGGCCGCGCCGGCGAACGCCGCGGTCACGGCGTCGGCAGTTCGCAGGAGTTCTTCGACTTCCGCGACTACGCCCCCGGCGACGACCTGCGTCACCTCGACTGGCGCGCCTACGCGCGCACCGAGCAGCTGCGCATCCGGCTGCATCAGGAGGAGGTCGCGCCGCACGTCGATCTGCTGCTCGACACCTCGGCGTCGATGGCGTCGACGCCGGCGAAGGCCGCCGCCGCGATCGGACTGGTGCACGCGATCCGCGGCTTCGGCGATCGCCAGGGTTCGCGCGCCCGTGTGCTCGCGCTCGGCGGCGGCCCGGTCGAAGCCGATGTGGCGGCCTTCACGGCGACCGCGGCCGAGCCGCTGCTGCCGGCACTGCCGCTGCGTTCGGCCGGGGTGCGCATCGTGCTGACCGACGGTCTGTGGTCCGCCGGGTCGACGGCCTTCCTGCAGCGCGCCCGCGTCGGTGCGGCGCGGTTCGCCGTGCTGCAGCTGCTCGATCCGTGGGAGATCGAACCGACGGCGGACGGCGCGCTGACGCTGATCGACTGTGAGACCGGCGAACGGCGCGAGATCCGGCTCGATGCCGCCGCGATCGCCGGCTACCGCGCCCGCCTGCAGCGGCTCTGCGACGCCTTGCGCGGCGCGGTCGTCGGCCACGGTGGACTCTACGCCCGGATCGCTGCGGATTCCCTGCCGCGGATGTGTGCGCGCGATCTGTTGCCGGCCGGCATCCTGGAGCCGCGATGACGTTCACGGCGCCGTTCGGACTGCTCGGGCTGCTCGCCGTCCCGGCCGTCGTGCTGCTGCATCTCTACCGGCGTCGCCTGCAGGAACGCCGGGTCGCGGCGGTCTTCCTGTTCGCCGGCGAACGGCTGGCGGCCGACGCCGGGCGGACGCGCACGCGGCTGTTGCGCACGCCGTCGCTGTGGTGCGAGACCGCGATGGCGCTGCTGCTCGCGCTCTGGCTCGCCGGACCTTCGCTCGGCGGCGTCGCGGCCCGCCACGTCGTGTTCGCGCTCGACGACTCGGCGTCGATGGCCGCCGGCGGCGGGGAACGCGCGGTCGCGGAGGTGCGGCGGCGACTCGCCGCGCTCGCCAGCGACGACCGTGTCACGCTGCTGCGGACCGGGCCGCGCGGCGAGCTGCTCGCCGGGCCGCGGGCACTGCCGAGCGAGGCGACGGCGGCGCTCGCGGACTACCGTCCGACGCGGCCGCGGCACGATCCGCTGCCGGCGCTCGATCTCGCCCGCGAGCTCGCTGCCGGCGGCGGCGAGGTGGTGTTCGTCACCGACGAGCCGGCGCCGTTCGGTGCCGACGAGCTGACGGTGATCGCGCTCGGCGAGGCGGCGCCGAACGCCGCGATCCTGAGCGCGCAGCGCTTCCCGCGCGAGCGTGGCGGCGAGGAGCTGCGCATCCGGGTCGGCCGCTTCGGCGCGCTGCTCCGCACCGAGCTCACGGTTCGGACCGGCGACGCGGCCGCGGAGCTGGTTTCGCAGCCGGTCGAGCTCGCCGGCGATCACGCTGATGTCGCGATCGCGCTGCCGCCCGACACCGGTGCCGTGCTGCTCGAGCTCGCCGCCGACGCGCTCGACCTCGACAACCGCGCCTGGCTGCTGCCCGAGCCCGAGCGCGCGGTGCGGGTCTGCGATGTGCTCGCGACCGATGCGCGCCGGCGACTCGGGCTCGACCGCGTGTTCGCGGCGCTGCACGGCCACGTTGTCGAACCCGATCCGCTGAACGCGCAGCTTCTGATCGCGGCGCAGCCCGGCCGCCTGCTCGCCGGTCAGACCGAGGTCGTGATCGCCGCGGTCTCCGACCAGCGCGACGGTTGGCGCGGGCCGTTCGTCGTCGATCGCGGGCACTCCTGGCTCAACGGTCTGGAGCTCCACGGCGTGGTCTGGCTCGCGGGGCGCGGCGATCCGCCCGGTCGCGTCCTCGCCGCCGTCGGCAACCGCACGCTGATCAGCGAGGAATACGTCGACGCCGGTCGCAGACTCTGGCTCAACCTCGATCCGTCCGCCGGCAACCTGATGCGGTCGCCGGACTGGCCGCTGTTGTTCGCGAACGTGCTCGAGTCGTGCCGCGACGAGGTGCCGGGACCGGTCGACGTCAACGTCGTGATCGGCGACGAAGCGCGCTACCGGCGGTCGCTGCTCGCGAGCGCGAACGACGCCGAGCTCTGGCTCGAGACGCCCGCGGGCCGCCGCGAGCGCGGGCGCGGCGATCGCATCCTCGGCTGGGTCGTGACCGAGCCCGGGCTGCACCGCGTGCGCGACGGTGCCGGTGCCGAGCGCGCGGCATTCGCGGTGCGCTTCCACGACCCGGCGGAGTCCGACCTGCGCGGCCTCGTGACCGCCACCGTGGCGCCGACCGCCGCGGTCGCCGCCGCGGGCGGCAAGGTGCGCGACACCTCGATCGAACGGCGGCTGCTGGGTCTGCTGCTGTTCGCGGTCGCGGTGCTCGATTGGTGGCTGCTCGCACGGAGGCGCCGATGATCCGCTTCGCGCTGCCGGAGGCCTTCCTGCTGCTGCCGCTCGCACTGCTGGTGCTGCGCGGTCGGCTCTGGCCGCGGCCGTTCGTCGGCGCGTT
>JAGQRB010000225.1 GCA_020425925.1 Planctomycetota bacterium | reverse complement strand
GGGCGACGCGGCGGCTGCCGGCGGCGCGGGCGCGTCGGTCGGCTCGGGCAGCGTCTTCTTCTGCAGCTTCTTCTTGGTCGGCAACGCCTTCTTGCGCGGCAGTTCCTTCTTGCGTGGCAAGTCGCCGTCTTCGTCGTCGTCGTCACCCGGCAGCTTCTTCTTGCGCAGCGCGGGCTCGTCCGACTCGTCGTCGACCTTTGCCAGTCCCTGCGCGAGCAGGCGCGCCTCGACGATCATGAGGTCGGCGTCGTCGAGCACCGTCATGTGCGTCTTGATGTTCTCGAAGCCGAGGCTGCGCAGGAGCTTCGCCAACTCGGGACCCTTCTTCCCGAATTGCTTGGCCAGTTCGAAGACTCGTACCTTTTTCAATCGTTGGCTCCTGGACCGTCAGCGTCGCGCTGCGCGGTGGGTGGTGTGGATTCTCGCGGTGTCGTCGGTTCGAAGAAACGTGGGACTCAGGATTCACCCGCGGTCTGATCGCGGTTGCTGCCGGGCTCGCCGGTCGCCGCTGCCGGGTCCTCTGCTGCTGGATCACCTGCTGCTGGATCACCAGCTGCCGGATCCGCGGCGGGTTCGCCCGCGCTGGCCTCGTCCGGTGCCGCGGTCGGCGCCTCGGGATCGACGTCGTCGATCTCGATCGCGTCCGCGTCGCCGCCCTCGGCCGCGATGTCCTCGGCCTCGACCGAGCGCTCGAGCTCGGCGCGGGTCATGATGTCGATGTCCCAGCCGGTGAGCTTGCTCGCCAGGCGAACGTTCTGACCGCGCCGGCCGATCGCGAGCGACTGCTGGTCCTCGTTGACGATGACGAGCGCCTTCTTGGTGACCGGATCGAGCGTGATGTCGCCGACCTCGGAGGGCTTCAGCGCGTTCGCGATCAGCGTCACCGGATCGTTGTTCCAACGGATGATGTCGATGCGCTCGCCGTTGAGCTCGTCGATGATCGACTTGATGCGGTTGCCGCGCACGCCGACGCAGGCGCCGACGCAGTCGACCTTGTCGTCGGCCGAGTCGACCGCGAGTTTGGTGCGATACCCGGGCTCGCGCTCGATGCGGCGGATCATGATCGTGCCGTCGGCGATCTCCGGCACCTCGAGCTCGAACAGCGCGCGCACCAGGTCGCGGTGGGTGCGGCTCAGGATCACCTTGACGCGCGGTCCGACCTTCTTGACCTCGTAGACCAACGCGCGGATGCGTTCGCCGACGTTGTAGTTCTCGCTGCGCACCTTCTCGGAGCGCGGCAGGATGCCTTCGATGTTGCGGCCGAGGTTGACGATCACGGTGTCACCCTCGAAGCGCTGGATCGTGCCGCTGACGATCTCGCCGAGCTTGGTCTCGAACTCGTCGTAGATCACGTCGCGCTCGGCCTCGCGCACCTTCGAGATGATCGCCTGCGTGACCGACATCGCGAAGATGCGGCCCTGCTCCTCCATCGACACGTCGTAGTTGCACTGGAACTCACCCGTGTCGCGATCGAGCATGATCTCGATGTCGTCGACGCCGTACTTCTTCGCGAGCGCCTGCGCCATCGCCTGCTCGATGCCGACGATCAACGACTCCTTGTCGATCTCCTTGTCGCGGGCGATCGAGTCGATGTAGCGGAGAATGTCGGAAGCGTTGGCCATGGGGAGCGGGGAAGCAGGGGGTCCGGCCGCAGCCGAACCTGTCGTGTAGAATCGGCCACTGCGGCGTCGGCAATCCTGGGATCGCAGCGCGCGGAAGTAGCCGAGAGTCGAAGGGCAGATCCAGCGGTCGCGTTCCGGGTGGCAGCACCATCCCCGCCCCCGGAGCCGTAGGCGCGCGCCTACGGCACGGGGTATTCGGTCGTCGTGACGACACGGCGTTGGATCGTGCGAACTGCCCGGGCGTAACCGTTGTCGGATCGATCGAGCTGGAAAGGCTTTGCCGTGTTCGGGCAAGGCCCCTTCGGATCGATCTTCCGGCCAGGGATGGTAGCCGCCGTCCGGAGCGGGTCAAGTCGACAATGCGGCGTCCGGTTTCTGTTACTCCGTCGCGCGCTGGACTAGAGGTTGCAGCCACCAGGAGATGACTCCTCTCGCCCAAAGTCTGAGCCTGCGACCGTTCCGCCTTGACGACGCCGGCGCCATCGAGCCCTGGCTTTCGTCGCCGGGGCTGTCGCTGCCGCGCGGCGCAGCCCGCCGCGACTGGCCGGTCCGCCTGCTTGCGGATGGGCGTATTCTGCTGCAGGTGGCCGAGGCGAAGGGGTTTGCCGCCATGAACGGCGGTCAGCTCGGGCTCGTCCGGCTCGACTGCGGCCCGGATCGGGTCGCCGAGATCACGATCATCGTGGCGCCGGAATGCCGCCGGCAAGGCCTGGGGCGGGTGATCCTGCAACAGGCGATCGTGCAGGCCCGCGGTCTCGGCCTCGTGCAGCTGGTTGCCAGCGTCGACGTCGGCAACGCCGTGGCGTTGGACTTCTTCCAGGACATGGGCTTCGTGTCGCGCGCGGTCGTGTCGAACCGGCTGCAGCTGGTGCGCGACGTGCACGCTGGCGGGATGAAGCCGCTCGAGATCGTGGT
>JAGQRB010000224.1 GCA_020425925.1 Planctomycetota bacterium | reverse complement strand
TCGATCCGCGCCGCCCGACGATAGGCGAGATCCGGGTCGCTGGCGAGCGCGGTGGCGAAGTCGCGCGCCAGCTCGGCGAGCCACTGCCGCGCCGCGTCGGCGCTGTCGCGCCGTCGCTTCGAGAAGCGGATCGATGCACGCACCTCGTAGACCTCGCGGTCGAACGCCAGCGGTCGGCCGTTGCGATCGAGGATCGAACCGCGCGGCGCCGGCGTGCGCTCGAGCCGCGCCGCCTGCCGCGAGGCGGTCGCGAGGTCGAGGCGCAGCGGCTCGCGGCCGTCGCGCTGCAGCTCGCCGGCCTGCGCGATCTGGACGTAGGCCAGCCAACCGACGAGGAACACCGGCACCGCACCGAGCAGGCCGAAGAAGAAGCCGAGGCGGACGCGTTCGCCGGGTCTCATCGCGATCGCTGCCTCACTGCATGTTCTCCCGGCGACGCAGCGCCTCGGCCTCGACCTCACGCCAGATGGCGCGTGCGAGCCGCTCGGAGGACTCGCGATCGAGCAACCAGGCCTCGAGCCGCTCGCGCTCGACCTGGCGGTCACAGACCGCGATGTAGCGCTGCTCGAGCGCGTGACGCCGGATCACGTTCTCGGCCCGCACCGTCGCCGTGAAGATCGCGAGCGCGACCAGGCCGGCGAACATAAGTCCGGCGAGGAACCACCTCACGGCCGCACCTCCGGGCCGTCGGCAGCCGTCGGCCGGACCACACCGCACCGCAGCTTCGCCGAGCGCGCCCGCGGATTGGCGCGAACCTCGCCGATGTTCGCGGCTACCGGCTTCTTGGTGACGACGTCGCAGTGCGCGCGCAGGAAGTGCTTCACGATCCGATCCTCGAGCGAATGGAACGAGATGACCGCCAGCCGATCACCCGGCCGCAGACAGTCGACGGCGACCTCGAGGCCGCGCTCGAGCTCGCCGAGCTCGTCGTTGACCGCGACGCGGATCGCCTGGAACGTGCGCGTCGCGGGGTGGATCCGGCGTCCCTTCGCCGCCGGCGGCAGCGCCGCCAGCACGACGTCGGCGAGCTGGCCGGTGCGGACGATCGGTGCGCGCCGCCGCGCCTCGACGATACGGCGCGCGATGCGCCGACTGTGACGCTCCTCGCCGTAGCGATACAGCACGTCGGCGAGCTCACGCTCGTCGACTTCCGCGAGCCAATCGGCCGCGCTTGCACCGCCCGTCGAATCCATCCGCATGTCGAGAGGCCCATCGGCCATGAACGAGAACCCGCGTTCGGGACGGTCGAGTTGCATGGAGCTGACGCCGAGATCGAGCAGCACGCGATCGCAGCAGGTCTGACCGTTCACCTGCAGCGCCTCGCGCATGCGCGAATACGAAAGGTGGTGCAGCGAGAACCCGGCCGCCGCGCCGGCCGCACTCCCCTCGAGTGCGGCCCGCGCAGCGACCAGGATCTCGCTGTCCCGATCGAGCCCCACCAACAGACCGGTCGCGCCGATCGCGGACACGATTGCCCTCGCATGTCCGCCGGCGCCGACCGTACCATCGACGACCACGAGCCCCTCCCAGAGCTCGAGGATCGCGATGGTTTCATGCAGCAGCACGGGCACGTGCACCGGTTGCCTAGACCGGGGCGCGCCCGCGCCACCGCCGTCCGCCGTGCCCGAATCGTTCATACGCTACATCCCTTGACCACCCGGCAGCAGTCGCAGAACCCACCCCCGCGTAACCACCGCGGCGGTGTCGGCACGTCGTGCCCCGGAGGTCATTCGACGTTCGGGGTCGCGGCGTTGGCTGGCTCGATCAAACTGGCAAAGAGCGCTTCCTCGTCGGGCGTCGCCTGGTCCAGCGTCTCGCCGAGGTTGGTCGGCGCCCAGATCTCGAAGACCCGGCCGGTGCCGATCAACACGGCGGGACTGCTGGTAGCGAGCCCGGCGTATCGCAGCAGCGGCTCGGGGATGCGAATCCGCCGATTGCCATCCGGCACGACTGCCTCCGAGTGGCCGAGGAACCGCCGACACAGCGCCCGGTGCGCCCGGCTGCCAGGGACGGCCCGGCCGATCCGGTCGACGAGTTCCTCGAACCCTTCGGAGTCGTGCAGGAGGAGGCAGCGGTCCAACCCGGCGGTCAGGTGGAACTTCCAGTCGTTTTTCGGCAGCGCGTCGAGGATGCGCGTGGGCAGCACGAGTCTGCCCTTGTCATCCAGGTTGTGCTCCGAGCTACCAAAGAAAGTGGCCATCTGCGCCAGGCAGGGACTGCCTCCCTGCGACGATCGGAAGACTACCCCCTGACAAACCCCTGTCAACCCTCTGAAACCACGCAGAACCCCTCTCTACCACCCACCCACCACTCATCTTTCCACAGCCGAGGATCCCCTTGCGCCGTGGTCCGACCCGGACCCCAAGGCCTAGCGGGTGCCCTGGATGGGAGCCCGTGGGGCCCGGACCGACAAATTCTCGTGATTCCGCGGCGCGTGGGCTCGCCCGCACGGACGGGAGCGACCGAACGCGTTCCACAGCCAGGATTCGGCCGGCCGTGCGCTTGGTGTATGGTGCGCCCCCGAGCCGGCCCGGCGTCACGTCAGCGACGCTCCGCCCGGCCTCAGCCAGCCATGAAGACCTCGCGGATCCTGCTGCTCCTCCCCCTCCTCCTGCTGACCGCCTGCGGCGGCGGCGAGCTCGTCGGCGTGCACATCGCCCTCGCCGACAACGGCACCGGCACCGTGACGGCGCGCGCGCTCGTCGAACCCGAGAGCAACCGCGCCGAAGCCGCGATCCAGGGCGTCGGCTGGACCCCGAATGGCCGCGCCGCGCTGCTGGCCTCGCAGGGCACCTTCCAGCAGCTGTCGGACGTCGTCATCGGCGGCAGCGGCGGACTGCGCTTCTCGCCGACGCTCGGCGGCGAACAGCCCAGCGTGCGGGTCTACGTGCCGCGCGGGCCGAACGTCGACTGGCTGCGGGCGCTGGTGCCGGATCGCGCGACGCGCGTTCGGCTCGCGAAGGTCTACGACCCGAGCGGCAAGACGCGCGAGGCCGGTGAGCTCATCCGCATCGAGCTCGAGGTGCCGGGCGACGTCGTTGCGTCGGCGGTGCACCCGACCGGCCGGGGCGTCGAGGCGGATCGCGAACGCAAGCGTGCGTTCCTGCTGCTGCCGGCGCGCACGATCGCCGAGGGCGGCGAGGAGCTCGTCTGGGACATCACCTGGCGCTGAGCCGGGCGGGCGGCCGCCTCAGGTGGTCGACTCGGATCGATCGGGCGCGCTCTCGCCCTCGCCGACCTCGGCGGGCCCCTCCGCCGGGCTCTCGTCGGACTCGCCGATGGCCGCCAGGAGCTCGGCCTTGAGGCCGTCGAGGTTGTCGAGGTCGAGCTCGGGCGCGAACAGCAGGATCGGCTCGCGCTCCTCCTTCTTGACCTTCGGGTCGACGACGACGAGATCGGCGCGCTCCTGCTCCTGGGTGCGCGGCCGCTCCATGCGCAGCACGCGCTTCCGGATCAGCAACAGCGCGCAGAAGTAGCGCAGCGCGCGCGCGCGCTCGTCGGTGTGACCGGCGAGGCGGTCGAACAGCGCCCGCAGCGAAACCAGATCGAGCACCGGCTCCTTGCTCGCGCTCGACCGCCGCGCCGCCCGCCAGAACACGGGCGGTTTGTCCGCATCACAGCGCCGTTCGTAGTCGGCGAAACAGGCGTCGCACAGATCGCGCCGCACACACTCGGGGAACTCGAGCAACGCGAAATACGCCTTGCTGGTGGGCAACGGGCAGCCGGGCTTGTCGCAGCGGTTGCGGTCGACGCGGATCTTCCAGTCTTCTGCCATGGGTGTCTTCGGTGGCCGCGCTCACTGCGGTTGCTGCTCGGCCCACTGACGCCAGGCGCCGGGCGTGCGCGGCCCGCGGCGACCGGCGAGCTGCTGCAGCGCCTCCTGCGCCGCCTCGTAACCGCGCGCGTCGACGTCGGCCTTGCAACGATCGAGATAGTCGACGAGCGCGAGCGCGTTCGCGCGACCGGGATGGCCGACGAGCGCCTGGGCGGCGGCTCGCCGAACGAACGGGTCGGAGTCGTTCGCGAGGACGTCGCGCACGAAACCGGCGGCACTCGGCGGCGCCGCGCGCAGCGAACGCACCGCGTCGGCCCGAACCGTGAACTCCGGATCGTGCGCCAGCTCACAGAGGCGTGCGACCACGCCGGCATCGCTGGTGAACGTCGTCAGCGCGCGCGCCGCGCTGCGGCGATGCAGCGGATCGTCGGAGCGGCTGACCTCGAGCAGTCGCGGCAGCGCCGGTGCGCCGACGCGATCGAGCAGCTCGATTCCGACCTCGCGGGTCTGCGCCTGGCTGTGCAGCAGCAGATCGCCGACCAGCACCGGCACGGCGTCGGCACCGAGCTCGACGATCTGCTCGATCGCACGGCGCTCGACCGGATTGTCGATCTTGGCGGCCGCGCGCAGGATCTCGTCGTCGTCGAGCGGCGTGCCCTCGCGCGACTTGAAGACGTCGTAGACGAAGCTGCGCGTCAGCCAGCCGGCCGCGACCGGATCGTGTCGCACTTCGTCGCGCAGCCGCTCGTACTCCGGGGCGCGGGTCAGATAGGCCTTCTCGACTGCCGCGAGTTTCGCGAGCAGCTCGGGGGAGGGCTTGCCGATGTCCTCGATCTCGGGCTTTGGCGGCGGCGCGGCACCGCACGCCGCGAGCGCCAGCGCGAGCACGAACGCCGACACGATCGACGACGGTCGCGGAAGGTGGCACGGGCACGACATGGCGCCGTCTTATCCGCTGCCGAGGTGCCGCAAAAGACCCCGCTGCCGCGAGTCCCGCAGGCTGGACCCGGGCTCGCCCCACCGCCATGCTCGGCCGCGAGTCATGGAGATCAACCTCAACCGCGGCATGCCGTCCGTCCCCCCGAACCTGCCGGTCCTGCTGATGATGCTCGGCGCCGGCTCGATCGTCTTCGGCATGCTGCTGATCTGGAACGAGTGGCTGCTGCGCTGGATCGTTGCCGGCGTGTTCCTGCTGATCGGCGCCCTGCTGCTGCTCACCGGGCTGCGCGCGAAACGCATGCTCGGGTGACGCCGGCGCGCTGCGATCATGGCCGCCGCAGGGCGGCGTACTTGCCGACCTCGGCGCCGATCCGATCCGCGCTCATCGCCAGGTTCGCGGCGAGGTCGAGCCGGGTGTCGTCGCCCTGGTAGTAGGCCAGCACGAAATCGAGCAACGCCTGCCGGTACTTGCCGTCCTCGGCGTGCCA
Source organism: Planctomycetota bacterium (assembly GCA_020425925.1). Taxonomy (GTDB): domain Bacteria; phylum Planctomycetota; class UBA1135; order UBA1135; family UBA2386; genus JAGQRA01. The sequence continues at coordinate 3,256 of JAGQRB010000224.1, read as the reverse complement.
CAGCCAGTGGCAGAGCGCCCCCGACTGCGCGTAGAAGAAGTTGCGCTTGCTGAGCGCGCGCTCGGCGCCGAGGCGGAAGCCGAGCTTCACACGGTGCACCGGCCGCAGGTCGATGCGCTGGAAGTCCATCGTGGTGATGTGCAGCAGGTCGTCCCACGGCAGCAGATCGCCCGGATCGGCGTGCGCCAGGATGTCGAGGTTCTCGTCGCGCGGGCTGTCGGTCGAGTGCGTGCGCTGCTCGAGGTCGAACGCGAACTCCTCGACGAACGACGCGAAGCCCTCGACGATCCAATAGCCGGCCTGATCGGCGCGACGCTGATAGGCCTTGCCTGCGTCGATCGCGGGACAACGATCCTGCAGCCACTGGTGGGTCAGCTCGTGAACGAACACCGACATCACCCGCGTGAACGCCTGTTTGTCCTTCGGCAGGAACATGCGCGACAGCTGTTCCGACGGCGAGTAGTGCCCCGAGGTCCACGCCAGGTGGCCGCCGCCCGGCGAGTACTTCTTGTACTCGCGCTGGGTCGGGAACAGCAGGATGCGCATGCGGTGCGGGTTCCGTCGCACCGCCTCGTAGCCGGCGAACATCGTCTCGAGCGTGTCGCAGACCAGCTCGCCGAGTGACAGGCAGCGCGTCAGGCCACCGGGCGCGTCGACCGGGGTGTAGACGATCATGCGCGGACTCTGCACCGCGACCAGGTCCTTGCGCCAGCTCTGCCGGTACTCGAGTAGTTTGAGCTGATCGGCGGTCGCCTTGATGATCTCGTTCGGCTGTGGCGCAGCGACGAAGTCGATCGCGATCGCGCGCGTGCTCTCGACGAATCCGAGCCATTCGCCGACGTCGAACTCGCCCGCCGGCCGCAGCTCGGCCGGCACCGCCGCGCGCACCGCTGTCGCCAGCGCGGGATCGGTTGGCGCGAGATCATGGACGAAGCGCAGCGCGCGCAGGTGGTCGTCGGCGTCGAGACCCCGACCCTCGAGGTCGCGCCAGAACACCGCGAGCGCGGCGGCGTCGATCCCGTCGGCGCGCGCCCGCAGCGCCGCGAGCCGCTCGGCATCGTCCTTCTTCTTGACCCGCGATCGCGCCTTGCGGAGCCGGGCCTGGTCGGCGACCCAGCCCTCGTCGACCCCGATCTCGCGGGCGCGCTCGAGCAGTTCGTCGACGAGCTCCATCTCGCGGTGCTCGAGCGCCTCCGCGACGACGTCGCGGAGCTCGGCGTGACGCAGCTCCTCGAACTGCGCGGTCCACTCGCGCCGGCGGGCGCGCGTGCGCTCGGCGCCGGCGGTCCCTCGGCAGCGGAACGCGGACAGCTCGGCGCCGCTGCAGAACAGCAGCGTGTCCTGTGCCGGGATCGCCCGGGTGTTCGGCGGCGCCTCGATCCGCCAACGCACCTCGAGAGTCTCGGTGTCGACCGCGACGCCGCCGAGGTAGGCGACCTGGCCCGCGAGCGTGATCGGCGCCGCCAGCAGGGACTCGTGCGCCCCGTTCGCCGCCAGCACCGCGAACTCCTGCTGGCCGCGCTTGCCGAGCCCGAGCATCGGTTGTGCCGCCGAGCCGCAGGGCGCGATCCACCAGCCGTCGCCGATCGCCGGCGCCTGCGCCATCGAGGCCAGCGCCGGCTGCGCGCCCGGGCGCAGCGGCAGGTCGTAGCGCAGCGAGTTGATCGCACCGCCGCCCTGCAGTGGCACCCAGCCGAGATCGTGCAGGAACACCGTGAACGTCCCGACCGCGATCTGCGGCGCATCGCTGAGCGCCTGCGGCGGGAACGTGACGGCGTCGCGGCGCCGACCGGTGCCGGCGTCGAGTCGCACCAGCTCGGCCTCCTGCCCGTTGGCCCGCAAACCGAAGACGCCGTCCCCCATCACCGACAGCGCGCCACGAAACCCGCCTTCCGCGCTGCTCCAGTCGGGCTTCAGCAGATCGGCGCGCCAACGTTCGACGTGGCCCTCGACCAGCACGTAGATCGCGCCGTCGACGAGCAGCGGCTCCCCGAGCCCGTCGGTCCGCTTCGAGACGCGCCGCTCGGTGATGCTGGCGCTGCCGAGGCGGTAGCGCTTGAGCTTGTCACCGGCGCGGACGACCACCGCATCGCTCCACAGCGCGGGCGCGAGCGGCCCGGTCGCTTCGCGGCCGAAGAAGTCCTTGTCGGCGAGCGGCTGGCCGTCGGCGAGACCGAGGATCTGCAGCTTGCGCTTGCCCTTCGGCAGCTCGCACTCGAACACGACGACATCGTCCCAGACCAGCGGCTCACCGCGGATCGGTCCGGGCGCCGCGAACGTCCACGCCGGCTCGGGCGCCTCGTCGAGCGGCTCGGTCGCGACCGCGCCGGAGCGGCTGGCGCTGCCGCCCTGGGCATACCAGCGGTTCTTCAGCCCGATCGCGGGGTTCTGGTTCTGCGCGGCGAGGGCCCCCACTGCGACGAGCCAGCCGAACGCGAACACCGAGGCGCGTGGTCGAGGCATGCCGCGCAGCATACCCTCGGTGGCCGCACCACCGTCAGCGTACGACGGCGATCGCGGCGCGCGGCACGTAGCCGGTGCGATCGCCGGCGGCGATGCGGACGAACGTCCCGTCGGTGCCGCCGAGTACGTCGACCTCGACGCCGGGGCGCGCGGTCGCGACCGGCTCGAGGCCGGCGCGCGGCTCACTGGTGATCGCGAGCTTCTCGAGCGCGACGGCGCGCGGCGGACGCACCGCATCGAGCCACAGCACCTCGGCCGCGAGCCAGAGACCGGGCAGCAGCGCCAGCGCGCCGACCCAGCGCCAGCCGACCCGTCGCCAGCCGCCGATCAGACACAGCGCGGCGACGAACATGCAGGCCGCGAGCAGCAGCGTGCGTTCGACCGGCGACAGGCGCCGGCGCAGCCGGCCGAGTTCGGCCAGGAACCCACCGGCGTCGTCGCCGACCTCGAGGCGGCGTTGCACCAGCGCGATGTCGGCGCGCAGCTCGGCGTCGCGCGGCGCGCCGAGGCGCGCCGATTCGAACGCCCACAGCGCCCGCGGCAGCTCGCCGAGCCGGAACAGGCAGTTGCCGCGCGCGCGCAGCAGGCGCCGGTCGCCGGTCGCCTCGTAGGCCTCGGCGAACAGCGCGTCGGCGGCGGCGTAGTCACCGGCGCGGTAGGCCGCGATCGCGGCGCCGCGCCCCGACGGCGCCGCGGCCTGCGCGCCGAGCGGCGCGGTCAGCGCAAACGGCGCGAGCGCGAGCAGCAGCGCGAGCGCCGCCCACTGCGTGCGATCGATGCGCGCGGGTTCGAG
>JAGQRB010000223.1 GCA_020425925.1 Planctomycetota bacterium | reverse complement strand
GGGGTCGCGCGCTGGGACGGCCAGAGCTGGAACCCGGTCGGCGGTGCCAGCGGCTCGGTGCGCGTCGACACGCTGGCGGTCACCCCGAACGGCGATCTCTTCGCCGGCGGCTGGTTCGACACGATCGCCGGCACGACTGCCGCGAACATCGCGCGCTTCGATGGTTCGGCCTGGTCGGCGGTCGGAGCCGGTTGCGACGGTCCGGTCAACCGGCTGCAGGTGCTGCCGAACGGCGACCTGCTCGCAATCGGCACGTTCCAGAACGCCGGTACGCTGCCGGCGGCGGGCATCGCGCGCTGGGACGGGCAGAGCTGGTCGGCACTGCCGGCCGGGTTCACCACCCCGAAGTACGACATCGACCTGCTGCCGGACGGCGACCTCGTGATCTCGGGCTACTCGACGGAGCGCATCCAGCGGCTGTCGACGACCTGCCCGGCGACCGCGATGCCGACCGGCGCGGGCTGCGCCGGCGCGGCCGGGCCGCTCGTGCTCGCCGCCGACGGCCTGCCGTGGTCGGGCACGACGTTCCGCGCACGCGCGACCGGGTTCCCGAGCGCCGCGTTCGCGGTCGCGCTGTACGGCCTGCAGCCCGCGTCGACGCCGCTCGCCAACGTGCTGCCGCAGGCACTGCCGGGCTGCACGCTGTGGACCAGCACCGAGTCGATCGCGCTGCTGCCGGTGGTGGCGGGCGCGGCCGAGACCCGACTGACGCTGCCGAACACGATGGCGTTCGCCGGCGTGCAGCTGTTCCACCAGGTGCTCGCCGCCGAGCTCGATCCGGTCGGCAACCTCGTGGCGTTCACCGGCAGCAACGCGCTCGCGCTCGTGCTCGGGACCTGGTAGCGACCGGGTCGTCGAACGGTCAGCGGCCGCCGCGGCCCGGGCGCGAGCCCGCCGGCGGCACCGGCCGCAGCTGCGCCAGGAGCTCCTGCACCTGCTGCGGGTCGAGCGCGACGGTCACCGGCGAGAGCTTGCTGCCGTCGACCTGCAGGTCGTACTCGCCGAGCGACAGCGACACCTGCTGGCTGCGTTCGCTCTCGGTCGCGTGCACGCGCAGCACGATCTGGTACTTGCCGGGCTTCACGATCGGCACCTCGACGAGGTCGTTGTGCTCGAGCCAGGCGCCGGTGCTCTTGCCGAGCTCCCAGCGCTGGAACGAGAACGACTCGCCCGAGCGCTGATCCTCGCCGCGCAGCCACTGCGGGTAACCCGAGTCGCCGACCAGGATCGTCGAGACCCGCACCTTGCGCCCCGGACCGATCAGTTGGCGCGCGCCCGGCAGCACGAGCTGCGCGGGCACCAGCCGCTTCATCGCGACGTCCTGGTCGCCGGGCGACAGCTGCAGCTCCAGCGGCTCGCAGCCCGGCGCGAACGACACCAGCTCGACCAGCGAGCTGCCGGCGAAGAAGTCGGCCCGGCCCTTGCGCCAGCGCAGCGCGCTGTGCTCGATCTCACCGTCCTCGCGGCGCCAGCGCAGCACCAGCGGGCTGTCGACCGGCATCGGGTTGCCGCCGTAGTCGACCGCGCGCAGCACGTAGCGGAACACCGATTGGCGCAGGTCGATCACCGCGAGCCGCGGGTCGCGGCACTCGCCGGGCGTGATCAGCACGTCCGGGATCGTCAGCACCGGGCTCGGCACGCCGCGCAGCTTGACGATCGCGTCGTAGCGGCCGGCGTGCAGCGGCTCGACCGCGAACCGACCGCCGCGGCGTCGACCGAGGCCGACCCGGCGCGGGCCGCCGCGCGCATTGCCCGGCTGGCCGGCTTCGTCGAGTGGCTGCAGCGTCAGCGAGGCGCAATCCTGTGGCAGACCCGCGGGCAACAGGGCGCGGCCGCGCAGCACGCCGTTGCGCGCGATCACCAGGTGGAACCGCTGGCCGATGCCGGACCATGGCGCCTCCGAGCCGATGTGCTGGCGGGTGTCGGCCCGCACCCGCAGCTCGGTGCCGCGCGGGAACGCGCCCGAGATCGCGAAGGCGCCGGCGGCGTCGGTCGTCGCGCGCAGCATCGTGATGTCGCGCCACGGATTGGTGCGTTGGCTCAGCGCCCTGCGGAAACGCTCGAGCTGGGCGGCGTCGAGGTTGGCACCCTGGATGCGGGCACGGAACCGCTCGAGATCCGGATCGGCGCCGCGACGCTGGGCGACGACCGTGGCGCCCGCCACCGGCTCGCCGCGATCGTCGACGACGACGCCGGTGCAGAGCACCGGCACCGTGTCGAGCACGAGGTCGCCGAGCTCGCGGCGTTCGCCGCCGGCCGGCGGCCGGACCGGCACGCGGCAGCCGACCAGCGTCGCGGCGGCCCCCTCGTCGGTGTCGCTGGCGGTCACCTCGAGCCGCAGCTCGAGCGTGAGCTCGGGCTCGTCGCGCCCCAGCTGGGGGATGTCGAACTCGCCGTCGTCAGTCGTGTGCAGCTCGAGCTCGCTGGTCTCGAAGCCGTGCCAGAGCACGGCCTCGATCGTGCGATCGGCGACCGGCTCGCCCGAGGCGAACACCAGTCGGCCGGCGTAGAGCCCGAACGCCGCCGACAGCGGCAGCTCGATCCGGCTGGCGGTGCCCTCCGGTTGGCCCGCGATCGGCAGCTTCACGTGTTCGCCGACCGACGGCCGCCCGACGTGGCGGAAGTGCACACTCGGTCGCAGCGGCACCCCGGCGGCGAGCCAGGGCAGATGCACCGGCAGCCCGCCGACCGGCTTCTCGACCCGTACATGGGCCAGCGACGGCGCGTCCGGCAGATCGCCCTCGGCGGCCTTCCACGCCACCGGCCCGAAGAACACGTTCGCCGGTGCCAGCAGCGGCCGGCCGCGGTGGTCGGTGAGCTGCACGTCGAGGCCGCAGAGCGGCGGCAGGGTCAGGTGCACGACGTCCTCGGTCGCCGGGTTGCCCGCGAACCCGGCCAGGACCGACTGCGCGGTCGCGATCTGCAGCCCGGCCGCGAAGCGTTCGCCGCCGGCGTTCTCGGCGCTGCGCCGCGCGAACTGGAAGTGGCGGGCGACGGCGCGGCCGCCGCGGTCGGTCGCGCCGTTCCAGATCCGATCGATCGCGTCGCGACCGTTGCGCTCGCGGCGCTTCAGATCCTGCACGATCACGACCGGGACCTCGGCGGCCGGGCGGCCGGCCTCGTCGCGCACCTCGATGGTGACGTTCTCGTCGACCGCGAGCGCGATCGTCACCGTGCGCTCGCCCGGCGGCACGATCGCGAAGCCGAACCAGCCGTCGGCGCGCGCAGCACAGAGCCACGAGTGCCGCGTCGGCGGCAGCTGCGCGATGCCGTCCTGGTCGGTCGTGGCGCGTTGGCCGCAGGTCTCCGGCCACGCGAGGCGGCGGCGCGGCAGCTCGGCGCCGAGCGGCCGCAGGTCTCCGGCCACTCGAGGCGGCGGCGCGGCAGCTCGGCGCCGAG
>JAGQRB010000222.1 GCA_020425925.1 Planctomycetota bacterium | reverse complement strand
GACATCCTGGTCATCCGCACCGGCGATCCGACGATCACCGGTGTCGCCCCGAACAGCGCGTTCGCGGGCAATCCGCAGAAGGTCACGATCACCGGTTCGGCGCTGTCGCTCGGCGGCACCGCGAACACCCGGGCGCGCTTCGCCGGCGCGCTCGCCTCGTTCATCAACATCGTGAGCGACACCACCCTCGAGTGCGAGACGCCGGCGTCGCTCGCGGCCGGTCCGGCGGTGGTCAGCGTCGAGAACGCCAACGGCGGTTCGGCGCTGCCGGCGAGCGCATTCACCGGCTACGCCTATCCCGCCACCTTCCTCGCCGCCGACGCCGCGATCGATCCGCTGAGCACCGCCGCCGTCAGCGACCTCGCGATCGCGCGCGATGGCAGCGTCGTGCACGCGACCTGGTTGAAGGACGGCAACGTCGCCCACTGCGTCAGTGTCGACGGCGGCGCGACCTGGAGCCCGGACCAGACCCTCAATGGCATCGACTCGCCCGCGGCTCCGCAGGTCGTCGTCAGCGGCGCGAACGTGATCGTGCTGTGGATCGCCAACGGCACCAGCGTGGTCGCGCGGCGCAGCAGCGACGGCGGCGTGGCGTTCGGCGCTCCCGAGATCCTCAACCCGCTCGCCGGCAGCGCCGCGGCGACCAGGCTGCGAGTCACCGGTGACGGCGACTATCGCTACGCCGCGTGGCTCAGCGGCACGTCCGAGCGCGTCGTCGTCACGAGCTCGAGCGACGGCGGCGTGAGCTGGAGTTCGCCCGTACCGGTCGACGACGGCGGCGCGCGTCAGGCCGAGCACGAGCTCGTCAGCCAGGGCGCCAACGCGTGGATCACGTTCACCGACGAGCGCCAGGGCGCGTTCATCAGCGGCGCCTACAGCGCGCGCACCTCGGACGGCGGCGGGACCTGGAGCGCGGCGGTGCTGCGCAGCTCACCGCTGACCGCGATCAGCAGCCCGCGGATCGCCGCCGACGGCGAGGACGTGCACATCGTCTGGTTGCGCGGCGGTGAGCTGCGCTACGCGGCCTCCACCAACGGTGGTGGCGCGTTCGCACCGCCGCAGACGCTCGCCAACGCGATGAACGGCGGCGTCTCCGCGCCGGCGGTCGCCTGTGACAAGAATCGCATGTTCGCGACGTTCGTCGACGGCGGCAACTCGGTCTGGGTGTCGGCCGTCACCGCGACCGGATCCCTGCCGCAGAACCAGCAGCTCAGCACGCTGACCGCGGCGGCCGGCAGCACCGCCGTGATCGTGCGCGACAACTACGTGTTCGCGACCTGGCGTTCCGGCAGCGTCGCCGGCGCCACGGCCCGCATCCGGTTCACGACCTCGACCGATCAGGGGCAGAGCTTCCTGCCGGCGGCCGCGTTCGGCGACGGCGCGGCCTCGCAGGACCTGCCGGCGCTGGCGATCGACGGTGCCCGGATGCTGTTCTGCTGGCTGGACTACCGCGGCGCCCAGCCGGCGTTCTTCTTCAATCACAACTGAGGCCGCGCCGCGCGGCACCGCTCAGGCGAACGCCGCGAGCACCTTGGCGAGGAACGCGTCGACCTGGCCGCCCTGCAGCCAGCGCACGACGACCACCATGTCGCGCGACGGACAGAGCCAGATCATGTTGGTACCGGCGCCGAGGAAGAACACGTCGCCGACCGGCGCGGACGCGAACTGCTTCCTGGTCTCGGTGTTCAGGAACCAGTTCATGTAGCCGTAGACCGGGTTCTGCGGCGTCGGCGTGCGCGCGCGCTCGAGCCAGGCCTCGGAGATCAGCTGCCGACCCTGCCAGCGGCCGTGACGCAGCATCAGCAGGCCGAAGCGCGCGTGGTCGCGACTGTTGATGAACATGCCACCGCCCCAGTGCCCACCGCCGGAAACCGACTGCATCTGCAGGCCGTCGATCGTCACCCACGAGTTGTCGTAGCCGTGCCAGCGCCAGGTCGGCGAGCAGCCGATCGGGTCCATGATGCGCGCGCGCAGCACCCGCGGCAGCGGCTCGCGCCAGACGTGCAGCAGCGACAGCGCGAGCTGGTTGACGCGCACGTCGTTGTAGCGCCAGTGCTCGCCCGGGGCCTCGGCCGCGCGCCGTTCGCCGCGATAGCGATCGGCCCAGTCGGGCTTGCCCCAGAGCGTGCCCTCCCAGCCGCTGGTCTGGTTGAGCAGCTGGTGCCACGTGATCGCGCGGTTGTGCGCCACGTCGAAGCTGCCGTCGGGGACGTAGCCGCGCACCGGCTCTTCGACCTCGCGGATCAATCCGTCGTCGAGCGCGAGCCCGGCGACCGTCGACAGGTAGGTCTTCGTGATGCTGAAGGTCATGTCGACCTCGCGCGTGTCACCCCACTCGGCGGCGATGCGGCCGCCGATGAGGATCAGCCCGTTGGCTCCCGACGGCGGCTTGACCGGGCCGATGCGATCGCCGTAAGGCTCGCGCGACGGGTCGAAGCCGCCGTCGCGGGCGAAGTGCTCCTCGGCGAACGCGATCGCGGCCTCGAGGCGCGCGGGCTCGAACCCGGCGCGATCGGGCGCGATCGTCTGCCAGTCACCCGCGCGGTCGGGACAGTAGGGTTCGGCCTGCGCACCGATCGCGCTGGTGAGCGAGAGGACGAGGAACGAGAGCTGGCGCGGTATCATGGCCGCGGCAGCGTAGCGCGAACTCAGTCGGCTTCGACCGGGGCGGCCCGGCGCGCGGCGCCGAAGTCGGCTGGATCGCGGATCACGGGCAATGCGATCCGGAACAGCGAGCCCTTGCCGAGTTCGCTCTCGGCCGAGATCCGACCGCCGTGGTGGTCGACGATCTCCTTGGCGATCGCCAGGCCGAGGCCGGTGCCGCTGGGCTTCTGGGTCAGGATGTCGGGCGTCACCTGCCGGAAACGCTCGAAGATCGATTCGAGCTCGGACGCCGGAATCCCGGGCCCTTCGTCGCGGACCTCGATCACGATCTCATCGGCGACACTGTCGAACCGGACCAGGGTCTCTACCACCGATTGACCCGGGCTGAACTTCAGCGCGTTGCTGACGACGTTGACCACGACCTGAAGCAGGCCGTCGCGATCCATCAGCGTCGTCGGCGACTCGCCGGCGACGGAGTTCTGCAGATAGGTGCCGAGGCTGATCGCCAGCGGCCGCAGCGAGTTGACGACCTCCTCGACGACGTCCTCGACCCGACCCTCGACGAGGGTCCAGCGCGTTTCGTCGGCCTGCAGCCGGCCGAGCGTCAGGACGTTCTCGATCAACCGTGTCAGGCGGTCGGATTCCGAGATCATCACCCCGAGGAACTCGTCGAGCACGGCGGGGTCGGCCTTGCCGTAGTCGCGCAGGATCTCGGCCGACGCCTTGATCGAGGCCATCGGCGTGCGCAATTCGTGCGTGACGTTGGTCAGGAACCGCGACTCGGCCTCGGCAGCGGCGATCGCGCGGTCGCGCGCCAGGGCGGCCTCCCGTTCGGAAGCCTCGGCCCGCGCGATCGCGTTGCGTGCCGCGTTGATCACGACGTTGACGTGCATCGCCAGGTTGCCCCACATCGGGTCGGCGTCCTCGAGCGACACGACGGCGGTGTAGTCACCGAACAGCACGCGCGTGAGCCCGGACTCGATCCGCCGGATGTGTCGACGAACCGCCTCGGACGAGTAGCCGTCCGGCCCCGGTTGCTCGGCCGCAGGTCTATCCGCGTTCGTGCTCATCGGGCCCGAGGACGAAGTCGCGCGGCACTCGGCCGCCGGCGGGACGGGGAAGCGCGCGCACGGGTGGACTCCCGGCCGCGTCGGCAGAACGCCGCCGCACCTCGGCGGCCTCACGTTCGAAGCGTTCGGCGCGCGTCATCGCGGTGCGCGCCGCGTTGATCACGACGTTGACGTGCATCGCGAAACCGCCCCAGAGCGGATCCGCATCGTCGAGCCGGATGGCCCGGAAGTCGCCTGCCAGAGCGCGCTGCAGCCCGGCCTCGATCTGCTCGATCTGCCGGCGTACATAGTCGACCGAGGCCCGGTCCGTACCCTGTTCGGCGTTCTTCGTCATGCGCCGACGGGTTCCTTGGCGCCGTGGAACTCGACCACGATGTTGCAGTGCGGCGCGCCGTCCTTCTGACAGCTCGTCTCGCGCACGGCGCCGCGCTCGCCGAAGTAGTCGAGCGTGATCTTGGCGACGTGCTGCAGCGTCTCGCAGAGCTGGTTCGGCGACATGTAGTGCAGCACGATCCGCTCCGGCCTCGACTCGGTGATCACGACCTTGTCGCGGTAGTCACCCTGCGACGCCGAGGCCGGGAAGTTGCGATGGATGGTCGGAATCCGCTCGATCAGGCCACGCGCGGAGCCGGCCTGCTCGAAGATCGCCGGGAACATCTCCGGCGAACGCTTCATGAAGTAGCCCGCGAAGGCCTCCTCGGCCGCGTCCGCGGCGACTCCGAAGACCGCCTGCGCGCCGCGGAACAGCGCCTGGAACTCCTCCTCCGGATAGATCACCTCGGGCTGGTAGCGCCGCGCTTCGAGCCCGGCCTCGGCGAACAGTCGATCGACCGCCTCGGCTCCGAGTGAGTCGCGGACCATCTCCACGACCAGGTTGTTGATGTGTCCCATCATGAGCAGACCTCGCGCTGGTCAGCGGAACATCGGCAGGATGCGCAGAACAGCTGAAGAAATGCGGCGCGGGAAAACCCCGAACGGCCGTGCGAAGCGCCCGTGCCATCGACGAAAACTGTTGCATCGAAACAACCTCTGCACGGTCTCCCGAATCGCGCACGGCGCCACGCCAAGGTCGATGTGTCACCTTTGGTTAAGGCCCCCACGTAGACCGGGCGTGGGGAGGCCAGTGCGGCCTTCGTAATGCCCCCGACCACCAGCAACCCCGCCCCTCCCGAAGGCGACGCGGAGATCGTCCGACTGCTTCGAGATCGGCAGCAGGCAGGGTTGCATCAACTCCTCGCCGTTCACGGACCCCGCGTCCGGGGCGGCCTAAAACGCAGCTTCGGCGATTCCTTGAGCGCACACGAGATCGAGGCGGCCATCAACCAGGCCGCATACCGCGCCTGGCGGTCGGCGGAGTCGTTCGCCGTCGAGAAGGGCTCGCTGCGGGCCTGGTTCTACGTGATCGCGCGCAACGCGAGCCTCGAGCTGCTGCGCGACCAGCAGCGCCGGCGCTGGGAGACCCGCGGTGACGACGTCGAGCAGATCGCGACGGCCACGGCAGGCGAGGAAACGGGTGAAGCGCTGCCGCCGCGCTTCCTCGACACCCTGCGGCGGTGCATCGCCGAACTGCCGCGCCTGCAGCGGCGGATCATCGAAGCCGACCTGCGCACCGGTGACGTCGCCGACGCCACCGAGCTCGCGCGCGAGCTGAAGACGACGAAGAACTCGATCTACGTGTCGCGTTCGATGGCTCGCAAGGCACTCAAGAACTCGCTGCTCGAGCACGGCTACGTGCCCGGAGAAGGGAAGAGCCAAGCACTATGGAACTGAAGGAAGAAGGATTCTGGGAGCACCTGCGCGGCGCGGTCGCACGCGCGGAGGCCGAGGAGCGCAGCGAGCTCGCCGAGGCCGAAACGCTGTTGGCCGAGGTCGGTGACGAGGAGTGCGAGCCGTACTCGGACACCGAGGTCGACGAGATCGTCGCCAACGTGATGGCAGCGGATGCGAGAGCACAGGAGACGACCCGTTTCCCTCGTTTCGGGCGGTCGCTCGCAGCGGCCGCTGCTCTGCTGATCGCCCACCCTTTCGTTGCGGCCGCCGTTGCAGTGACCACGGCGACGGCCGTCGTTCTGGTCGGCCACCTCAGATACACCACCCTGACGCTCCCGTTCCAGTCCGCGATCGAGACCGCGATGGACGAGGGCCGCGACGAGGAGGATCGCCGGAACGCACAGACGACGTTCTACAGCGATCTACTCGATACCGCCGGTCTGCTGCGCGAGATCCGCGAAGAGGACTCCGCGGTCGGCGTCCAGGCGAGCGCCCTGCTCGCCGGACTGCTGAGCATGCTCGACCAGGACAACCCGTTCCAGCCGGGGCGCTTCCCCGATCCTCACCTCTACCTCGGCGATCTCGTCGCCGACCGCAACCTCGCGCTCGAGGAACGCGAGGACGCGCTCCGGCGACTCGCCGAGCAGATGGCCTACGGTGTCGCGGCCCTCCAGGCGATCGGGCGCTCACCGGCGCCCGCGAGCGTGCTGCGGGACAACGTGATCTATCGCGACAGCCTGGCGCGCGAGTTCGCGCGCTGAGCTCCGCGACCACCCCGACTAGTTGGCGACCACCGGCCGGCTGACCTCGGGCGCGTCCGGGCCGTTGAACTTGGCCACCGGCCAGCCGGGCACGACCCACGGGGTGCTGCCTTCGCCGTTCTCGTCGAGCACGATGATGATGGTCTGTTTCTCGAAGTTCCGGCGGCTGCCGTTGTCGACCTCGATCTCGATGGTCTGGCCCGCCCTACTCGGATCCGAGTAGGACACCGACGCCGCCCCGCCCTCCTGCAGCGGATCCGGATTGACGCTGATCGACCCACCCAGCCGCGGCCCCACCGGCGCGGTTGCGAACACGACAGCGGCCACGGTCGTGGCCAAGTACGATTGCAGTGACATTTCCCCTCGTTCCCCCTGTCTCCTGAGTTGACGCAGCGGACACTCGTCCCGCGCGCTGTCGCGCTATCGAGCGGTCGATGGCCGCCGAGGGGTGGGAGGCGTGCAGGATCGCGGCAGGAATCGCGAGCGCCGGGCGCGAACGACCGATCGCGCCGGCGCCGCGCGGTCGTCTCAGATCCGTCGCAAATCTCGTCAGCGGGTCAAGCCCTAAGGCATTCGCCCCGGTTCGACGCCAGGTCAGGGGACCCGACGCGCCGACGAACTCAACGCGGCGCGATCGGCAGTTCGACCGCGACCGGTCCGGCGCCGGCGACCTCGAGGCGACCGAGCTCGACGGGTGACACGTCGCCCGTGACATCGCGCAGACGAACGCGGTAGCTGCCGACCGGCACGCGATCGAACGCGACGTCGTCACCGGCGTCGAGTTCGCCGACGAGCGCGATCCTGGCCGCGGAGTAGAGCTCGACGAGCCGGCCGCTGCCCGCCGCCGACGACGCCCCGGGGACGCGGATGCGAACCGCCGCCGTCGCGAGGTCGACGGTTGCCGGCATCCACTGCTCTCCGGTCGCGAGCACGTGCCATTCGCCGCCGGCGAGCGGTACGGCGATCGTACGCCCGCTGCAGCGCAGCCGCAGCTGCAGCGAGTAGGCGCCCGGGCGCAGGCCCTCGAACGCGAACCAACCGCGTCCGTCGGCCCGCCCCTCGATCAACCGACGCGGGCGCACCCGGCCGTCCGGCCCGACCTCGCCACAGAGCAGCACGAGGTGCGAAGCCGGCTGACCGTCGACCAGAGCGACTCCGCGGACGACGCAGCTCGGCGCCAGCGCGGCCGCGAGGTCGAGCTCGAGCTCGGCGGTGCGTCCGGCGGCCAGCGCGACGGTCGCCACCGGCTCGGGCAGCTCGATCCACTCGCGGCAGGAGCGGCCGTCGATCGTGACGGGCCGGGCCGCGAACACCTGCCACTGTCCCGGCGGGACGGCGAACTCGGCGGCGCCGGTCACCACGAGCGGCGCCGCCCACGCCTCCGGCACGCGTCGCGCACCGTCGACCTCACGCAGCGCGACCCGCACCGGGCCGCCGCCGGCGATCCGGACCGCGAGCACCGCGGTGGCGCCGACCCGCACGGTCACCCCGGCGGTCGACAGCTGCACGCCGGGCTCGACGTGCGGGGCGATGCCACCGCCCGACAGCCGGAGCTCGCACGGGACCGCCCCCGTCCGCCAGCAGAGCCGCGCGCGGCCATCGGCGTCGGTGCGGGCCCGCGCCACCCGCAGGTCGACCGGCACCCGAACGCCGCCGTCGACGAGCAGACGGTCGAGGTCGCGGACGATCTCGGCAGCCGGTGCCGGCAGCACGAGCTCGACATCGACGCCAGCGAGCGGCCGACCGGCCGGGTCCACGACCGCGACCGGGCACGCCTCGGCGCGTGCCAGCGTGACCTCGAGCCGACCGCCGCAGCCGTCGCGATCGAAGGATCTCGGCAGGCTCGGCAACCAGCGCGGATCCTCCGGCCAGACGATCAGCACGTTCGGGCCCGGCCGCGACACCGCGAGCAGGCAGCGACCGTCGGGGTGCTGGCCGTCGGCCCGACGACGACCTTCCGCCGACGAGCGCATTCCGGTCGTCGCGACGCACTGCACCGAGTAGCGCTCGAGCGGTGCGCCGGTCGCGGCGTCGGTGACCCGCAGCAGGATCCCCGGCGCGGGTGCGAGCTCGAGCACGAGGTCGCGCGTGCCCCAGTCGACCGGTGCGGTCGGCGCGGTCGCGCCGTCGCCCGCCAGCGAGGTTGCAATCAGCCGGACGCTCGTCGACCGCCCGTGGCCGCGAAACAGCCGGAACTCGCCGGCCGCGTCGCTGCGCGCGCTCGCCACCGTCCCGCCACCGTCGCGGGCCTGAACCAGCGCGTTCGCCAGCGGGCGACCGTGCGGATCGCGCACGCGGCCCTCGATCCGCTCCGCCGGCCCGCCACCGCCACACCGCAGCGCCAGG
>JAGQRB010000221.1 GCA_020425925.1 Planctomycetota bacterium | reverse complement strand
GCAGATCGCCGATCTCGTCGAGGAACAGGATGCCGGCATCGGCGGTCTCGAGCAGGCCCTTCTTGTTGGCGGTCGCGCCGGTGAACGCGCCGCGGACGTAGCCGAACAGCTCGCTCTCGAGCAGCGCCTCGGGCAGCGCGGCGCAGTTCTCGCTGACGAACGGTTTGCCGCTCCTGCGGCAGTGCTGGTGGATCGCGCGCGCTACCAGTTCCTTGCCGGTGCCGGACTCGCCGGTGATCAGCACCGGATCGTCGGCGTCGATGTACTTGTCGAGCAGCCCGAACACGTTGCGCATCGCGCGGCCGGCGCCGACGATCTGCTTGTAGTCGTACTTCGAGCGGTGCACGAGGCTCTGCGCGCTGATCTCCTCGCGGATCTGGGTCAGCTCGGTGGTCTTCTCGGCGAGCTGGCCCTTGAGCGCGGCGTTGAGCTGGTCGACACGTTCGAGCGCGGCCTGCAGCTCGATCTGCTTGCCGCGCAGCTCCTCGAGCGAACGAGCGTTGACGATCGCGGTGCCGGCGTGGTCGGCGAGCGACAGCAGCAGCGTCTTCTCGCGTTCCTGGAACACCTGCTGCTGCAGTCGGTTGTCGACGTAGAGCACGCCGGAGATCTCGCCGCGGCAGCGGATCGGGATGCAGAGCACCGAGCGCAGCCTGAGGTCGGCGACCGACTGCAGGTCGCGGAAGCGGTCGTCCTCCTGCGCGTTGGTGGTGAGCTCGGGGATGCCGGTGCCCATCACCCGCGTCGCGATCGTGCGCGAGATCTTGAACTCGGGCGACAGCACCTCCTCCTGCGCGAAGTTGCGCGCGACCTCGACCGAGTGGTCGGAGTCGTGGCCGAGGATCAGGAAGCCGCGCTCGGCGCCGCACATCGCGATCGCGGCGTCGACGATCTGGGTCAGGAGCCGCGTCAGGTCCTTCTCCTCGTTGAGCGCGCGCGCCAGCTCGAGGAACGCGACGATGTCGTGGCCGCCGCGCGGCTCGGCGCCGGGCCGGGTCTCGTCGACCGAGGCGTTCTCGATCGCCGGCAGCTGCAGCTCGATCTCGTAGTCGCCGAGCGCGAACTTCTCGCCGACCTTGAGCTCGGTGCGCAGCACCGGCCGGCCACGCATCTTGGCCGGGTTCTGGGCGCCGGCGTCGACCAGCGCGAAGACGCCGTCGATGCGCTCGACCCGACAGTGCTGCCGCGAGACCAGGCGGTCGGGCAGGTAGAGGTCACACTCGCGCGAGCGGCCGATGGTCACGACGTCCTGGTGGAACGCGTGGGTCTCGGACTTCTCGTCGCGGCTGACTACGAGTAGGAAGGGGCCTTCGGACATGACCGTGCGGTTTTGCACGCTAGCGCCGGGACGGCCCAGGGTAACCGGGCGGCGGCAGATCGCGGCAGAGGGGTGCCGTGGATCGTAACCCGAATCCGGTGGGACGGTTGCTCGAACGGGCTGGCCTGACGGGGCCGGCTTGGGCCGGCGCCGGCGGTCAGCTCGAGGTCCCGCCCAGCGCGTTGCTCGCCGCCACGCCGGCGACCGCACCGGCGTCCAGGATCCACGCCTGGAACCACAGCGCCACGCCCGGGAAGCCGGCCGGCCAAGGCAACGCCATCGCGGCCTGCCCCGCCGCGTCGGTCGGCAGCACGAGGCCGAAGTCCGGCGCCGGCACGAGCACGCCGCCGAGCAACGGCTGGCCGACGGTCGAGAAGCCGAACACGAGGTAGGCGAGCGTGGACGGCGCGGCGTTCTGCAGCTCGATCCGGTTCGGCGAGCCCGCCGCCAGCGTGCCCGCACCGCGCAGGCGCGGCAGGCCGAAGGTGCCGGCGAGCGCGTTGCCGAGTTCGCTCCACGCCGCGGTGTCGACCGCGGCGAGCGCGACGTCGTCGAAGTCGACCTCGATGCCGGCGCCGGCGTCGCGATTCATGAGGCGGATGCCACGTTGGCGATTGACCGGGCCGTCGCCCGCCGCGGCACCTATGCTCCGCCCCGCGATGCTCACCCACCGCTACGGCGACCACGTCCACCTGTTCGACGACCGCTTCCTGCTCTCGCTGCTCGCCCGCATCGGCAGCCCCGAGATCGGTCCCGACCAGCTCCCGAGCCTGGTGCGCACCGCCTATCGCCGCCTGCTGCAGGAAGTGCTCGCGCGCGAGTTCCCGGTGCGCCAGGTCCGCGCCCAGACGCGCATGACCGCGGTCGAGCCGAAGGCGGTCTACGACGGACCGGTGCTCTGCCGCGAGACGAGGCTGGTGCTGTGCGCGGTGATCCGCGCCGGCATCCTGCCGGCGCAGGCCTGCTTCGAGGCCGCCGGCGAGGTACTCGCACCCGACCATGTCCGGCTCGACTTCCTCAACATGTCGCGCGTCACCGACGACGAGCACCGCGTCACCGGCGTGCGGCTCGACGGCAGCAAGATCGGCGGTTCGGTCGACGACGCACTGGTGATCGTGCCCGATCCGATGGGCGCGACCGGCGGCACCGTCTGCCGCGCCTACGAGGTCTACCGCGAGCTCGGCGAGTCGCCGCGCGCGTTCGTCGCGCTGCACCTGATGATCACGCCCGAGGCCATCCGCCGCATCACCGCGATGCACCCCGAGATCAGGATCTACGCTGCGCGGCTCGACCGCGGCCTGTCGAGCGAACGCGCGCTGAAGAGCGAGCCGGGCACGTTCCCCGACGAAGAACGCGGCCTCAACGACGTCGACTACATCGTGCCCGGCGCCGGCGGCATGGGCGAGCTCCTGACCAACAGCTGGGTCTGAGCGCGATCGTCAGCGCGAGAGCAGCGAACGCAGCCGCGGCAGTACCGCGTCCGCGATCGCCCGATGGCCGGGCTTCCAGATGTGGAAGTCGCCGGCGTAGAGCTCGAGCCGGCCGTCCCGCTGGAACACCGGCAGCAGATCGACGTGGTCGATGCCGCGTCGGCGCAGCAGCGCCAGGAAGTCGTCGTGCATCCGGTTCTGCGTGGCGCTCTGCACTACCTCGGCGGCGCGCGCGCTCGCCAGCGACGCGCGCTCGGGGAACACCAGATCGAACGACGGCAGCGCGACGACGACCAGCTGGCAGTCGTGTTCGCTCGCGAGCTGCGAGAGGCCCTGCACGACGTATTCGGCCTTCTGCAGGATCGGTTCGCGGCGCTCCGGGTGTTTGCCGAGGTAGAGCGCCTGATCGAGCCCCTGCCAGAACGCCTCGCGCGCCGCGCCCGGCAGCGCCAGCTCGCGCATGCGCGCGGTCGTCGTCTCGGGCGGCGGCTCGGCTACGGCCGGCAGCTCGCGGAGCGCGTCGTCGAGGTGCGGCCTGGCGGTGTCCTCGAGGTTGAGGAAGTCGTTGCCGAGGAAGACCACGACCACCAGCGCCTGCGGCCGGTAGTGCGGCAGCAGCTGGCGCGCGCGCAGCAGGTACTGGTAGAGGCTGTAGGGCCCGGTGCCGGCGTTCATCACGGTGGCCCGTTCCAGCCCCGGTTGGGCACGCAGGGCGCGCTGCAGCACCGGCCCGATGTTGTCTGCGGTCGCGACCACGCCCATCGTATGGCTGTCGCCGAGCACGACCACGCGCGGCGGTGGGATCACCTCGCCGTAGTCCTCCTCGGCGATGAAGCCGTGGTTGTTGCTCGAGCGCACCAGCGCCTCGGCGTCGCCGCCGAGCGGCCCCATCCGGAACCGCACGCTGACGCTGCGCGCCGTCTTGAAGCCGACCTCGGGATCGACCGCGAACCCGACCTGCCCGTTCCAGATCTGCTCGGTCCCGTCGCCCGACCGCAACACGATCGTGCCACCGTAGTTTCGCCAGTAGAGCCAGCCGGCCACCGCGGTCGCGAGCAGCGTCGCGACCGCCGCGACGGCGAGCTTGAGGTAGAGTGGCGCGCGGCCCTCGATCATCGCGGTAGCCTATGGGGAACGTGCCCGACCTCGTCAGCGAACTTGCCGGCCCGCCGGGTCGAGCGGCCAACCGCATTCCGCGGAATCCGTGTCGCGCCGCGCCCCGCTCGCGGGAAGAGCTGCCGTGATTCCACCCATCGGCAAGGCCGACCGCCTGCTGCGCCGCTTCTGCCGGACCGGCGACCCGCGGGCGCTCGGCCTGCTGTTCGACCACGCCGCACCCGAACTGCTGCGCGCCGCGCTCTGGCTCTGCGGCGACAAGAGCGACGCCGAGGACCTGCTGCAGCGCACCTTCGTGACCGTGATCGAGGCGCGGGCCAACTACGACGCCGGCCGCCGCGCGATGCCCTGGCTCTGCGGCGTGCTCGGCAACCATGCCAGGAAGCTGCACGAACGTCGCGAGCGCGAACGCGGCCACCACCGCCGCCTGACCGTCCTGGTGCAGCGCGACGACCACGCCGCCATGTCACCGGCCGACGAGCTCGCCGAGAGCGAGGTCGTCGAGCGCATCGCGATGCTGCGCTCCGAGCTCGGTTCGCCCTACCGCGAGGTGCTCGACCTGCACCTCGGCCGCGGCCTGAAGCCCGCGGAGATCGCCGCCGAGCTCGGTCGCGAACCGGCGACGGTCCGCACCCAGCTGGTGCGCGGCCTGGCCAAGCTGCGCGAACGCGTACCGCTGAGCCTGTTCTCGCCGCTGGTCGCCGTCGCGCTGCTCACCGACGGCGCCACCGGTGCCG
>JAGQRB010000220.1 GCA_020425925.1 Planctomycetota bacterium | reverse complement strand
GCTCGACGTCGGGTTCTGGTCGTTCGCGGCGCTCCGCGGACTGGCCGGTGCCGCCGCCGGGCTGGCCTACGCGTCGGCGTCGGCGCTGGTCGCGCGGGTGACGCCGTACGCGCGGCGCGGCGGTGCGATGGGCTGGTTCTCGGCCGGGATGTTCCTCGCGATCCCGATCGGCATGCCGCTCACGGTGGTGTTCGCACGCGCCGGTGCCTGGCGCGGCATCTTCGTCGCCCAGGCCGTTTTCGCCGCGTTGGCGCTCTTCGCCGCGCTGCGTGCCGTGCCCGACGTCGCCGGCGACGAGGCGCCGGCGCGCTGGCGCGACGTGCTGCGCAACGGACCGGTGCGCGCCGGTCTGCTCGCGACGCTGCTGCACGTCGGTTCGTTCTTCACCACCGTGCAGCTCGCGACCGTCTGGCTCGACGAGACCGGAGTCGTGCCGAAGGCCGACCAGGTCGTGCTGTGGGTCGCGCTCGGGCTGCTCTCGGTCGTCGGCAGCGCCGGCCTCGGCCGCTTCGCCGATCACGTCGGCAAGCGTTCGTTCGTGCTGTGGTGCTCGGTCGCGCTGGTCGGGTGCTTCCTGCTGCTGGCGCAGGAGCCGGCCGCCGGCGCGCTGCTCGCGGTCGCGATCGTGCTCGCGGTCGCGGCCGCTGCCCGCACCGGGCCGCTGCAGGCGCTGGTCTCGGGCCTGGTGCCCGAGTCGCAGCTCAGCACGCTCATGGGGCTGCGCAGCGCCGCGATGCAGGGCGGTGCCGGTCTGTTCGCCCTGGTCGCGACCCCGGTCGCGGGCGAGCTCGGCTTTCGCGGTGTGCTCTACCTCGCCGCGATCTGCCAGGTCGGGTCGTATGCGGCGATCCGGTTCGGGGTCGCTGCGGACCGCCGCTGAGGGCGGCGCGGCGTTTTTCCGACCTGCGGCAGGAAACTCACCCGATCCGGCCACGATCGCGCCGCCGCCGCGCTGAAATGCTGCTGCCACCGACCCGTCCACCGAACGCCGATGATCCGCTCCCGCCCGCTTCGCACGCTCCTGCTGCTCTCCCTGCCCCTCGCGGCCACCGCCTGTGTCACGCACTTCGACGAGGTCTACGTCGGCGGTGACGACTACGTCATCGCGCGTCGCGACGGCGCCGCCGGTGCGACCGAGGTCTACGAGCTGTCGGTGACCGGCGGCGGCGATGCCGCGTTGTCGGTCGCGACCGAGTACGACAAGGATCGCACGTTCCTCGGCTTCCAGCTCGCCGAGATCGACAAGTCGCTGGCCGAGTCCCGCGGTCTGCGGCCGTATTCCGGCCTGCTGGTGCAGGGGGTCTACTCGGGTTCGGCAGCCGAGCTCGCCGGCGTGGTGAACGGCGACCTGCTCTACGAGCTCGGCGGTCGCGAGACGATCTACCGCTCGCAGGTCGCCGATGTCGAGGCCGGGCTCGACGGTGGGCAGGACATCGTCGCGACGATCGGCCGCGGCGGCGACCGCATCGAGCTCACGCTGACGGGCAAGCGGATCCGCGAGCGCGTCACCGACCGCGAGAGCGTCGCGCTCGAGAGCTCCGGGCGGCAGGTGCATCGCCCGCACGCCGGCGTGCACCTGCGCGGCATTCCGGCGACGTGGTGCGAGAAGATCTGGGGTGAGCCGCGCGAGGCCGTCGTGGTGAGCCGGGTCGAGGTCGGTTCGCCGGCGTGGCTCGCGGGCCTGCGTGGCGGCGACATCATCGACGAGGTCGACGGCCGGCCGGTGCCGAGCGTCTCCGAGCTCTCGCGCGAGATCGCGGCGCGCGGCGAGGCCGAACGCCCGATGCTCGTGACCGTGTCGCGCGGCGACGATCCGCCGTTCGAGGCCAGGATCGACCTCTGCGACTACAGCGGCGAGACCAACGTCTGGATCCCGCTGGTGTTCGGACTCAGGAACGGCGTCTACCAGGATCGCTGGAGCTTCGGCCCGTTCGGTCTCTTGATGAGCAACCGCAACAGCTACGTCGCCGACACGACGACCCGCGAGGTCCAGACCCGCAACGTCTTCCACGCGCTGCTCGGGCTCATCAAGGTCGACAGCCGGCCCGAGGAGACGCGCGTGCGCCTGCTCTGGTTCATCAGCTTCGACACCTGAGCCGGAGCGGACCGATCGGCCGACGGGCGGCCGGGTTCACGCGTTCGGCGCTTCGGTGTGACCTGCGAACGATCGAGGCCACAGATGGGCGTGCGAACCGAAGACCTCAAGCGCTTCCAGCAGGAGCGGCCGTTCCGTCCGTTCCGCATCGCCGACGCGGTCCACGAACGGCGCGCGACGATCTCGCTGCTGCACGTGATGCAGATCGAGCCGCTGCCCGACGCGGCGGTCGGGTGAGCGTGCGAGCTCAGCGCTGGCAACCGGCGCACCAGTAGGTGCTGCGGCCGACGTCGACCGTGCGCCGGATCGTCGCGCCGCAGCGCCGGCACGTTTCGCCGCTGCGCTCGTAGACCTGGAGCTCGCGCGCGAAGTAGCCGGCGCCCTCGTCGACGCCGACGAAGTCGCGGAACGACGTGCCGCCGGAGGCGATCGCGGCGCGCAGCACGTGCTGCACGGCGGCCGCCAGCGCGTCGCAGTCGGCGACCCTCAGCGATCCCGCGGCGCGGCGCGGCCGCACGCGCGCGAGCCAGCACGATTCGCTGGCGTAGATGTTGCCGACGCCGACGACCAGGCGCGCGTCCATCAGCAGCGACTTGACGCTGCACTTCTTCTTGCGCGAGATGCGGTGCAGGAACGCGCCGTCGAATCCGGGCTCGAGCGGCTCCTGGCCGAGCGGAGCGAGCCACGGGTGGGCTGCCAGCCCGGCGGCCGTCGCGAAACCGAGCGCGCCGAATCGGCGCGGGTCGACGTAGCGCACCAGCCGGTCCTGGAACCGCATGCGCCAGTGCTCGTGCTTCTTCCACGGTGGCGGTGCCGCTCGACGGGCATGCAGGTCGACCGCGAGGCGCCCCGACATGCCGAGATGCACGACCGCGATCGGCCGCTCGGGGCCGTCGAAGCACAGCAGCAGGTACTTGCTGCGTCGCGCCACCGCGGTGCAGGTCCGGCCGCGCAGACGGCCGAGCTCGTCGATCGGGATCGGCCAGCGCAGGTCGGCGCGCGCGAACTCGATCTCGGCGACGCGGCGGCCGACGAGATGCGGTTCGGCGCCGGCGCGGACGGTTTCGACTTCGGGCAGCTCGGGCATGGCGCGGTCGCCGACGGGCCGGCTATCCTGCGGCGGTCGCGGATCCGCCGCAAGATCGTCGGGGGGTTTGCGCTTCGGGCCGTTCCGACCGAGGGCTAGCATCGCCGGCCGAATGACCGGAAAACCCGACTCGCGCCGGCTGCACCACATCGGCATCGCCGTGCGCTCGCTCGCCGAAGCGCTGCCACACTGGACCGAAGGGCTCGGCCTCGAGCTCGAATCGACCGACGAGGTCCCCGTGCAGGGCGTCCGGGTCGCGGTGCTGCGCGCCGGCGCGGCGCGCATCGAGCTGCTCGAGCCGCTCGACGAGGCTTCGCCGGTCGCGAAGTTCCTCGGCAAGCGCGGTCCGGGCGTGCATCACCTCGCGTTCGAGGTCGACGACTGCCAGGCCGCGATCGACGGCATGGCCGCGGCCGGCGCGCCGCTGATCGACCGGTCGCCGAAGCCCGGTGCCCACGACTGTCGGGTCGCGTTCGTGCACCCGAAGGGTATGGACGGCGTGCTGACCGAGCTGGTCGAGGAGCCGCGCCATGGCTGATCCGAACAAGCGACTGCTCGAGCTGCGTGCGAAGTCCGAACAGGGCGGCGGTCCGCAGCGCATCGCCGCGCAGCACGACAAGGGCAAGCTGACCGCGCGCGAGCGCATCGACCTGCTCGTCGACGCCGGCAGCTTCGTCGAGATGGACCGCTTCGTGGTGCACCGCTGCCGCGACTTCGGCATGGACACCGAGCCGAACCAGATCCTCGGCGACGGGGTCGTGACCGGCAGCGCGCGCGTCGACGGCCGGCCGGTCTTCCTGTTCTCGCAGGACTTCACGGTGTTCGGCGGCAGCCTGTCGGAGACCCACGCTGCCAAGATCGTCAAGGTCATGGACATGGCGGTGAAGCTCGGCGTGCCGATGATCGGGCTCAACGACTCGGGCGGTGCGCGCATCCAGGAAGGTGTGGTCTCGCTCGGCGGCTACGCCGACATCTTCCTGCGCAACACGCTCGCCAGCGGCGTGATCCCGCAGATCAGCGCGATCATGGGGCCGTGTGCCGGCGGCGCGGTCTACAGCCCGTCGATCACCGACTTCGTCTGCATGGTCGAGGGCACGAGCTTCATGCACATCACGGGACCCGACGTGGTGAAGACCGTGATGCACGAGGACACCACCAGCGAGGAGCTCGGCGGCGCGACGGTGCACGCCGAGACCTCGGGCGTCGCGCACCTGACCGCGCCCGACGACGCCGCCTGCCTGCTGCAGATCCGCGAGCTGTTGTCCTACCTGCCGCTCAACAACGCCGAGGATCCGCCGTTCCGCGCCAGCGACGACGATCCCAACCGCATGGACGAGGCGCTCGACTCGATCGTGCCGCCGTCGAGCGATCAGCCCTACGACATCCGCAAAGTGGTAGAGCTCGTGGTCGACAACGGTCGGTTCTTCGAGATCCACCACCGCTTCGCGCGCAACGTCGTGGTCGGCTTCGCGCGGCTCGGCGGGCGCGTCGTCGGCATCGTCGGCAACCAGCCGAACTACCTGGCGGGCGTGCTCGACATCAAGGCCTCGATCAAGGCGGCGCGGTTCATCCGCTTCTGCGACGCGTTCAACGTGCCGCTGATCACGTTCGAGGACGTGCCCGGGTTCCTGCCGGGCAAGGACCAGGAGTGGGGCGGCATCATCACGCACGGCGCCAAGCTGCTCTACGCCTACTGCGAGGCGACGGTGCCGAAGATCACGGTCATCACGCGCAAGGCCTACGGCGGCGCCTACACGGTGATGAGCCCGAAGCACACCCGTGGCGACGTCAATCTGGCGTGGCCGACCGCCGAGATCGCGGTGATGGGTGCCGAGGGCGCGGCGAAGATCGTGTTCCGGCAGCAGATCAAGGCGGCGGACGATCCGGTCGCGAAGGAGAAGGAACTCGTCGCCGGCGACAAGGAGAAGTCCGCCAACCCCTACCAGGCGGGGATCGGAAGAGCGG
>JAGQRB010000219.1 GCA_020425925.1 Planctomycetota bacterium | reverse complement strand
GCCCGGTGCACGCACTACGGCCTCGCGACCGCGAGCGGGCACCAGGTCGTCCGGAACCAGTCCCACTACGGGCAACGCGGCGTGCGCACGTGCGCGGCCGAGGAGCCGAGCTCGGCGCTGCTGCCGCAGTTCGAGTCGCGGCCCGGGGAGCCGTTCGACCGCTTCTACTGCGGGTGCTGGGGGTGGTCGTGAGCCATACCTGCCACGCTCGGAGCTGCAGCGCGAAGGTGCCCCCGGCGATGCTCATGTGCCGGCGGCACTGGTTCATGGTGCCGAAGCCGATCCGCGATCGCGTCTGGCTGCACTACCGCGCCGGCCAATGCGAGCTGAACCCGCCGCCGTCGACGGAGTGGCACGCGGCCGCGGACGAGGCGATCGCGGCGGTGGCAGCGAAGGAGCGTCAGATCGTCTGCCGGTGCGGACTCGTCTACGCGGCTTCGAGCATCGGACGGAGAACGCGAAGTCGGTGCTCCGAGTGCGGCGCCGACCTGCGGTGCAGCCCGGAGGCCTCGACGTGATCATCCGCCTGCTGTGGCCCGAGTCCGCGCTCTCGCCGAACGAGCGGCACCATTGGTCCGTCGTATCGCGGGCGAAGAAGCGCTACCGCACAGCGTGTTGGCTGCTGGCCCTCGAACAGAAGCGGGGTCAGCGCCTTCCGCGGCCGCCGCTGAGGCTACGGATGACGTTCTGCCCGCCGGCGCGATCGCGCAACCGCGAGCGCCACGACCGGGACAACCTGAACGCGCGGATGAAGTCGGGCATCGACGGCGTGTGCACCGCGCTCGAGATCGACGACAGCGTGTTCGTCGAGGTTGCGAGCCGCCGCGGCGAACCGCGGGGCGATGGCGAGGTGCTGTTCGAGATCGAGGCAGACGAGGGCCGCGCGACCGGCGCGGACAGCTGACACAAAGGGTCGCCGAGCTCGCCGCGCATCGCGGGGGGCCTCGACCAACAACGACAGGAGTGGGTGGATCTATGGCGGTTTCTCTGACTGTGGTGCTTCTAGTTCTCGCCGCCGCGGCCGCGGTGGCGCTTGCGTGGCACCGACGGAGTGTCGGTGTGCCGACGCACGATGGACTGCGTCCCATGCGGCTCGCGCGGGACTGCCATCCCCCGGGCAAGGGCGAGTCGATGTTCCTCGACACGGATGGTCTGGTGCGCTGCGGGAAGTCGGCGCGCGGCACGTTCTGCGGTCGCTACGCCGGCAAGCGGCGCGGACCATACGTCTACGTCATCCCCGGCGGCGGCTACGCCATGATGGTCGCCGCGCTGCTCGGGATCGCGCTCGCGGTGCCGGCGCAGGGCTTCGACCATCGGGCGGTGCCGGCGCCGGCGGACCGCGGCGACTACCCGATCGTGATCGCAACGCCGAGCGCGATCGCGACCCGGGTGTGGGTGCCGGTGCCCGTGCCATACCAGGAGGCGGTGCAGCTGCCGGAGGTCGCCTGGTTCCAGACGGGGCGCGACGAGACGACGACCGTCGCCGTTCGCGGGCCGCGGGTCGGCTACCAGACGATCTTCTACGACGTGCTCTGCAACCTTGCCGCCGGCGGTGTCATCACCGGCCAGCTCGTGCCAAGCCTCGCCGACGACAGCGGCCGCCCGGAGCAAGCCCCACCGATGCAGGTGTCGGCTTGGGTGGCCGACGACATCGGCCGCCTCATTCCTCGCGTCACGCTCCGTGAGGGAGGCCGAACGCACGTGACTCCGCCGCCGGATCTCGAGCTGCAGTTCTCGTCGCCGGCTCGGCAGACGTGGGCCAGCACCAGCCGGTGCGGACCTCTCGTCGTCCACTTCTGGTGCACGTTCTGGAGCGATCAGGACGTCGCCGAGTGGCAGCTGTTCGTCGTGCACTCCGACCCGACGTCGCCGGCGATGCAGGTGACCGCGTCGAGCCTGCAGGTCGAGTTCGGGGAGCCTCCCGTCGTCGACGACGCGGTGCCGCTCGGCATCGGCGCGCCGTTCTACAATGCGGAGTCGGATCGGTGGTCGTTCGACCTGATCGGAGGCGGCCCCGTCGATATCGGGAACGCGCAGGGCCTTCCGATCATCCGCGGTGCCCTGCTCTGCACCGACAGCTCGAAGCGCTGGTGGCACAACCTGCTGTCCGCGGACCGCGCCATCCGAGCGCGAGTCGATCGCCTGCTCTCACGCGGCACGGGCGCACCCGTTGCCGGCAACGTCTGGGACGGCGAGTGGCTCGCGTTCCGCGCGAGCGTGCCTGCCGGAACGCGCGATCGCGACGAGATCGACGCACGCATCGCGACGCTGCGAGGTCCGATGCTCGAGGCTCAGGACCTGTTCGCTCAGCGAGGGCGCGGGCTGTTCAAGTTCACCGGCTCGACCGGTGATCAGCCCGACTTCGGCGCCAGCAAGGGTGCCGAGCTGACGCTCGGCGATCTCCGCGCCGGCCTGACGTGGCACTACCACTCCGGTCAGGCGCTGCGCCCGATGCACTACCGCGAGGCCAGCGGGGCGCCCGTCAGGAAGGCCGACCACCCGCAATGGTGGACGTGGTCCCAGACGACCCACTTCAACCAAGGCGTCTCGCCCGACCGTCTCGGCAAGCCGTACCCCGAGCCGCTGTTCAATACGCACGGCTACTCGGGAACGGACGACCAGCACGCCAGCAGCAACGACCTCGCATCGTGCGCGGCCGCCTTCGATTGGCCCGCGCACCGCATGCTGGTCGATGACGAGATCCGCGTCGCCGAGGCGAACACGCGTTTCCAGAGCGGGGTCTCCGGCGCTGCACGAGCCATCGGGCGTCGCATGCTGTGCGACGCGAACCGTTGGATCCTGACGGGGCGAGAGTCGGTCTGGACCGGCCTGGTGCTCGAGCACGCGAAGCTCGCGTTCCACGATGCGTTCGTCCCGTTCGAGGGCTTCCGCTTGCTCGGCCCGCCGTTCCGTGACGCGCGCGTGATGGTCGATCCGGAGACGGGGGTGCCCGTCGACACGATCGTCCTCTGGCAGGAGGGGCTCGGCCTGAACGGCCTGGTCGCGGGCTGGGCCGCGCACCGCTACCGCGAACGGATCGGCCTCGACACCTACCCGAACGTCGAGCTCCTCCGGCGCCAGATCGTCGGCATGGCGACGACGTTCGCTCGCTACTTCGTGCAGGGCCCGGACGGCTGGCAGACGTGGGGGAACGTGCGTTGGACCAGCGCCTTCCCAGAGCCCAGCGTCCTTGAGGGAACGGACGACGTCCCAGGCCTGCGGCGCGACCGGATCACCGTGCAGAGCGGTTGGTTCCCGTGGACTGCAGCGGGGCTCTACTACCTCGCGCGCGCCGACCACGGCATCGAGCTGCCTGGCGAGGTGGCCGAGACCCTGCGCGGGATCGCCGACGAGTGGGACGCGGAGGTCGCGCCGACAGCGTCGCTCGAGCTCCGCGAGTGGATGGCGGTGGTGCAGCGATGACGCAGCGCGCCACCTGCAGGACGTGCCCGTTCTTCGACCGCACGGGTGGGGACAAGGGCTTCTGTCGGGTCGATCCCCCGCGCGGCGATCTCGGCGGCGCGCGGTGGCCGGTGACGAATGTCGACCAGTGGTGCGGCCGGCATCCGGACCTGTTCGCGCCGCAGGCGCGGACGGCGCCGCTGGTCGCCGATCCGCCGGCGCCGCTGCGGGCCGGCTCGCCGCGACCTGCAGCCGGGCCCGCGCCGGAAGGGGCGACTGCGGATGGTGGCGGCGGCCGCGGCCGCGCGTCGCGTCGCGGCCGCGGGGGCGAGCGGCCGTGAGGGCCACCCCGGCCCTCACTGGTCGCGATCGCTTCGGCGTCGCAGTAGTCGACCGCGGCACTGATCGCCGCACAG
>JAGQRB010000020.1 GCA_020425925.1 Planctomycetota bacterium | reverse complement strand
GTCGGCGGTGTCGAGGTTCCAGGCCGCGACGCGCATAAGCGCAGGCGCATCGAGCCGAGCGTGCTGGGGCCCGGCCTGCCGCCATCCCTCGTAGATCGCCATCCACTCGAGCAGCTCGAGCTCCCCGGCGGCGGCGAAGGCCTTGGCCCAGGCCTCTTTCTGCCGCGCGTCGCCGTCGGCATCGCCGGTCGCGCGCCGGAACGCGACCCACTTCGCCTCGAGGTCGCGCTGCGGCCAATCGGCCGGCAGTTCGGCGGGCTCGACCGGCGGCGGCTGGCGGTTCTGCGCAGCCAACCCGGCGAGCACCATGGTCATCGCGAACGCGAACCTCATCTGCCGACCTCCGCCGTCGGCGGCCGCGCCGCCAGGCTCTCGATCGCGACGATGCGATCGCCGGCGATCTCGACCGCGAGCCGCGGTACGCCGTCGGCCTCGAGGTAGCACCAGGTCTCGCCCGACGGCAGCGCCGGGCTCTCGAAGGTGACCTCGACCGGCCATTCGCGCGCGGTCCGTGCGGCGAAATCGATCGCGCCGTCGTCGCCGATCCGGCACACCGGCACCGCGGCCCAGCGCACCGCGATTCGGCGGCCGGCGAGCGACTCGCCCGCCGACCGCACGACGAGCTGCAACGCCGCTTCGCGCAGCAGGCGATCGAGCTCTTCGGCGGTGCGCAGGTTCGCGCCGGCAACCCCCTCGAGACCGGGCAGCGGCTCCACACCCGGGCCGAGCGCCGAGACCGCGACGCGCGCGCGACGTACGCCGCCGCGCTCGATCAGCTCGGCGGTGACGCGGGCGATCGGGCGCGGCACCACCGCGTCCTCGAGAAACAGCGCCGATCGTCGGTCGCGCACGACCGCGGCCGTCGGCGCGACTCCGTCCGGTCGAAGCACCGGCACGAGCAAGGGCAACAGCGCGATCAGGGTGAAGGTCCAGCGCATGGTCGGGCTCCGGCAGAGCGCCGCGACGAACGGCGACCGCGCGCGCTCCGTTCATTTTGCCGCGAATCGCGCTACGGTGCAGCGATGACAGACGCCGTCGCCTCGCAGAAGCGCGCCGCGGCCTTCGCGGCCGCCGACCTGGTCGAGAGCGGTATGCGCCTCGGCCTCGGCACCGGTTCGACGTTCGCTTTCGTGATCGAGCGACTCGCCGAACGGGTGCGCACCGAGGGCCTGCAGCTGCTCGGCGTGCCGACCAGCATCGCGACCGCGCGGCTGGCCGAAGCCGCGGGCATCCCGATCGTCGAACTCGACGCGGTCGATCGGCTCGACCTCGCGATCGACGGTGCCGACGAGGTCGACCCGGCCAAGAGCCTGATCAAGGGCGGCGGCGGCGCCCATCTGCGCGAGCGCATCGTCGCGGCCGCGGCGCGCGAGCTGGTCGTGATCGTCGACGAAGGCAAGCTCGTCGACGTGCTCGGACGCGGCTTCCGGCTGCCGGTCGAGGTCGTTCCGCTCGGCTGGACGCACACCGCGCGGCGCGTCGGCAAGACCGGCGGCGAGCCGGCCCGGCGCGAACGCGACGGTGAACCGGTCGTCACCGACAACGGCAACTGGCTGCTCGACTGCCACTACCCGAGCGGCATCGCCGACCCGGCCGCGCTCGCGCGCGAGCTCGACTCGACCGTCGGCGTCGTCGATCACGGTCTGTTCGTCGGCATGACCGGGCGCATCCTCGTCGGGCAGCCCGGCGGCGCGGTGCGCACGATCGCCTGAAGGCCGCGCGCTAGGCGTCGGCGTCGCCACCGTCGACGGCGACGAAGCGTCCGAGGTCGACGTCGAGCAGCGACAGCGCACCGTCGCGCAGGTCGTAGTGCAGGCCGTGCAGCGACAGCCGGCCCGCCGCGATGCGATCGCGCACCGCCGGAAACGTCCGCAGGTTGCGCAGCGACAGCCCGATCGCGAGCTGCTCGCAGATCGTCGCGAGCCGGGCGGGTTCGGGGTCGGCGGCGAACGCACGCTCGCGGGCCTCGTCGGCCAGCGCGATCCAGCTCGACAGGAACGGCATCGGCCCGAACGCCGCGGGGATGCCCTCGATCAGCGCACGGATGCCGCCGCACTGCGAGTGCCCGAGCACGACGATGTGGTCGACCGCGAGCACGCTGATGCCGAACTCGATCGCGGCGCTGGTGCCGTGGAAGCTGGTGTGGGGCCCGCCGTCGTCGACCTCGCACGGCGGCACGAGGTTGGCGACGTTGCGCACCACGAACAGCTCGCCGGGGTCGCAATCGAACAGGATCGCCGGGTCGACCCGCGAGTCGCAGCAGGCCACCATCAGGGTGTGCGGCCGCTGACCCTCCCTGGCCATCTGGTCGAACAGCCGCCGCTGCTCGCGATAGCGCCCGGACCGGAACCGCCGCCAACCAGCCTCGAGTTCGGGGATCGGCATGGCGGCCGTCATAGTCGATCGCCGCCGCGGCGGGAACTCGTGGCCCGGTTGCGCTACCCTCGGCGCGACGCATGATCGCGATCGCGCTGATGACCATCGTTCCCCTCGGGCCGCAGGAGCCCTCCCCCGGCATCGACCGTGCGCTCGCCCTGGCCAGGAAGGCGGTGATCAGTGACGTCGAGTACGACCTGCACTTCGTGCTCGCGCCGGACGCGACCGCGGTGAACGGCGAGGCCTGGATCCGCTTCCGCCTGCTCGGCGAGGACGACCCGGCCGATCCCGAGGTCGACGTCGTGCTCGATTTCGCCGGCGGCGAGCTCTCGGAGCTCGCGGTCAACGATCGGGAGTGTGACCCGCGGCGCGTGCACGACCACCTCGTGCTGCCGCGCGATCACCTCGTGCGCGGCCTCAACGGCGTCGTCGCGAAGTTCGCCTCCAAGGTCGCACCGACCGGCACACCGCTGACGGTCTACGAGGACGCCACCGACGGCCGGGAGTACTACTACACGCTGCTGGTGCCGGCCGACGCCCACCGGCTGTTCCCGTGCTTCGACCAGCCCGATCTGCGCGCGCGCTGCCGCATCACGCTCGATCTGCCGCCCGACTGGGTCGCGGTCGCCAACACGCTGCCGGTGGCCGAAGGTGTCGAGGCGATCGACAGCGGCCGCCGCTGGCGCTTCGCGGCCAGCGAACCGCTGCCGACCTACCTGATGGCGTTCGCCTGCGGCCCGTTCGCGATCGTCGAAGGACCGGTGCCGCCGGTCGCCGGCATCGACAACGCACCGCTGCGCATCTTCGTGCGACCGTCCGAGGTCGAGCACCTCGACGTCGACGCGGTCGTCGCGCTGCACAGCCGCGGCCTGGCCTGGCTCGAGCAGACCTTCGGGGTGCCCTATCCCTTCGGCAAACTCGACCTCGTGCTCTGCCCCGGCTTCCCGTACGGGGGCATGGAACACGCCGGCGCGATCTTCTACCGCGAATCGGCGATCGCGTTCGACCACCCGCCGACCGCCGCCGAACTCGTGCGGCGCAGCACGCTGGTCTACCACGAGCTCAGCCACCAGTGGTTCGGCAACCTCGTGACGATGAAGTGGTTCGACGACCTCTGGCTCAAGGAGGGCTTCGCGACCTTCATCGGTTACCGCGCGCTCGAGGCCCTCGAACCCGATCGGCGGGCCTGGCTGCGCTTCCTGCAGCGTGTCAAGCCGCGGGCCTACGAGGTCGACGGCACTCCGGGCACGACGCCGGTCTACCAGGAGCTGCAGAACCTCGCGGACGCCAAGTCGGCCTACGGCGCGATCGTCTACAACAAGGCACCCGCCGTGCTGCGCGAGCTCTGCGACCGGCTCGGCACCGCCGTGTTCGATCGCGGACTCCAGCGTTTCCTCACCGATCACGCGTTCGGCAACGCCGACTGGCGCGACCTCGCCGCGGCGCTCGAGGGCGCCTCGCGGCAGGACCTCGGCCGCTGGTCCGAGCGCTGGCTGCTGGCACCGTCGATGCCGCAGGTGCGGATCGACTGGCAGGTCGACGACGCCGGCAACGTCACCGCCGCCGCGCTGGTCCAGCGGCCGACCGCCGGCGGCGAGGCGACCTGGCCGCTGCGGCTCGAGCTGCTGTTGTTCGACGACGTCGCCACGACGCGCACGCTGACGCTGGCGAGCGATGCCGCGCGCACCGAGATCGACGCGATGATCGGCAAACGCGCGCCGGCCGCGGTGCTCGCCAACCCGGCCGATGTCGCCTACGGCCAGTTCGTGCCCGACGCCCGGAGTGCGGCGTGGCTCGCGGCGAACGCGGCGCGCATCACCGACCCACTGGTGCGGGCGGTCGCGCTGTCGAACCTGTTCGAAGCCGTGCGCGAGGCCGAGCTCGATCCGGCAACGTTCGCCGCGACCGCGCTCGACGTCGTCGCGATCGAAACCGACCCCGACACCCACGGCTGGCTGCTCGGCGAGCTCGGCACCTGCCTGCTGCGTTACCTGTCGCCCGAACGCGCGGCGCCGCTGCGGGCCCGCGCCACCGAGCTGCTGCTCGGCCAGCTCGCCGGCGAACCGTCCGGCCGCGAGCTGACGACGTTCCGGTTCCTCGCGCGCGCCTCGACCGACCCGCGCGTCTTCGAGCTCTGCCGCTCGGTCGCGCGCGCCGACGGCATGCCGGCCGGTCTCCTGCCCGGCAAGGAAGACCGCTTCCTGGCCGCCGCCGCGCTGCTCGCGGCCGGCGAGGAGGACGGCGAGCTCGACGCGCTCGCGACCGCGTTCGCCGGCGAGGACGTCGCGAAGGAGCGATTCCTCGCCCGCGCCGCGACGCCGACGGCGGCGACCAAGGCCGAGTACTGGCAGCATACCTCGAGCTCGAGAAGCCGCCCGAGCAGTGGACGCAGGCGAGCCTGGCGTGGTTCCACTGGCCGGGCCAGGAGGAGCTGACGCTGCCCTACCTGCGGCAGGCACTCGAGCAGGTCGAGTGGGTCAAACAGAACCGCCGCATCTTCTTCATGCCGGCGTGGCTCGACGGTTTCGTCAACGGGCACAGCTCCGCCGCGGCGCTGCAGATCGTCGACGAGTTCCGCGCTGCAACGAAGCTCAGCGCCGACATCGAGCGCAAGCTGCTGCAGTCGCGCGACGGGCTGTCGCGCACCGTCCGGATCCGTGCGGCGTTCGGCGGCTGACGGCGCCGAGATCGCCGGCGGCAGGAAGTCGCGGCCGACTACGCACCAGAACCCACCTTGCCGTGGGCGAAGCGGGCGCGCCACCTTCCCATGTCCGCCGCCATGGGGCATTCTTGTAGGGGCTCCAGCCTGCCAGCCTGCAACACAACCGATGCTCGTTTCCGCAATCGTTCCCGGCCTTCTCGCTGCCGCCCCCGTCGCGCCGACGATGTTCGGGGGCTCCGCGGTCCCGCCGGGCTATCACGCGTTCGCCGCAGTCAACGACACCCGCTCGCACGGCCAGGTCGGCGACGGCCTGCTGTCGCTCAACGAGGTCATCCGGCTGCACAACAGCACGCTGACGCTGAACCAGCTGTCGACCGCCGAGCAGGCGCAGATCCAGCTGATCCCCGGCACCGATCCGTTCCCGTACCTGAGCTGGGCCCGCTTCGACGGCTCGTTCACGCCGGTGATCACGATCGAGCAGGATCTCGACATCATCGTCAACACGAACTACGGGCTCTACATGTCGAGTGACAACGACAAGACCGTACTCGACTTCTCGGGCGCCAACCTGACCCGCGGCATGCTGGCAACCACGAACTCGCTGCAGATGCGCGACTTCGTGTTCCACGGCGGCCAGTACGGCATCGACGTGGTGCAGACCGACATCGCGGGCCAGATCGGCTTCGCGATCAACGACTGTCGGTTCGAGGGCCAGACCCAGTTCGGCGTGCGCATCCGGTCGACGACCGCGAACGGCTACGGCAAGGGCTACCTCGAGAGCTGCGAGTTCGACGGCATGGCGACCGGGATGATCTGGGACGCGGCGGCGAACGGACGCACCTCGTTCTTCGATCTCGTGAACTGCCGGTTCGTCAACGTCGTCAACGGCGTCGTGACCCATCCGCAGGACGGCGGCCTCGGCCGCTACAATCTCGATCGCGTGCAGATCGAGGCCTCGATGCAGGGCTACGAGCTGACCCACGGCGGCACCACGCACGACGTCCAGCTGCGCTGGCGGCACGTCGAGATCCGGGCGCCCGGCGGCGCCACGATCGACGCGACGGCGGCCGGCACGACGGTCGCGTCGATCCAGATGACCCACGTGCGCGCGCCGGGCGTCGGCGCGACCGCGCTGAAGCTCGGCGATGTCGGCGACGACGTCACCGGTATCTTCGAGGACTCGACGTTCGAGGGCGGCCTCGCGGTCGGCACCGGCGGTGGCACCAGCCCGCTGGTGGTGCAGAACCTGCGCTGCGTCGGCTCGCAGGCGAGCTTCGGCACCTCGCCGGGCCAGCCGCTGTCGGTGTTCGACTCGCGCTTCGAGAACGGCGTCACCACCAACAGCGGCACCGCGGCGATCACGTTCGGCGACTGCTCGTTCGCCGGCGGCCTGCTGAACGGCACCGCGACCGGCCCGATCGTCTGCCTCGACAGCTACGTCGCGTTCGGCACCGCGAACTCGTTCGTGACCGAGACGACGCCGCGCCCGGCCGACCAGCTCGGCTCGATGACCGTGCTGCCCGACGATCCGACGATCAACAGCACGGTGACGTTGCAGGCCGATCTGCCGACCGGACTGTTCGGCGCATTCCTGCTCGGCTTCACGGCCGTCACCCCCACGCTGTTCCCACAGCCGTTGCACGTCTACAGCCAGACCGGCAACACCTTCCTGCTGCCGGGCGCCTACCGCAACCAGCAGCAGTACCTCTGGCCGATCCCGAACAGCATCCTGTTCGTCGGCCTCGACATGATCGCGACGCTCGCCGTGCTGCCGGATCCGGGCACGAGCGCGCTGCCGGTGCAGATCGCGCCGGGCAAGCGCTTCGTCGTGCGCTGACCGCGGGATAGCCTGCGCGGGATGAAGCTCACGTTTCCCCGCGACGGCAAGCCCCTCGCCAGCGCCGACCATCTGCTCGTCATCGCACCGCAGGGCGCCTTCGGACCGCGCGGCCGTGCCGCCGCGTTCGAGAAGCTGCTCGGCAAGGATGCGGCCGCACTCGCGATCCGGCTCGGCGGCGAGGCCACCCCGGGCCTGCTCGGCGGCAGCGCGACCTCGCTGCTCGGCAAGCGCCGCATCACCGTCGCGGCCCTGCCCGACGAGGTCTCACGCGCCAACTGCAGCGCGCGCGCCGAGTCGATCCGCAAGGTCACCGCCGCCGCCGGGCTCGGCAAGGGCAAGGCCGCGGTGCTCGTCGTGCTCGACGACACCACGCACCTGCTGCCGGCGATCAACGCGGTCGGGCGCGCGCTGCCGACCTTCACGCGCAAGTCGAAGGCAGCGAGCGGCACGCTCGCGGTGGCCGCCGCGACGCGCGCCGGCAAGCTGCTCGCGGTCGGCAAGGAGCTCGAGACCGTCGTGCACCACGCCCGCGAGGCCGCCCGACTGGTCGACACGCCGCCCACCGACCTCGACCCGGCCGCGCTCGCGCGCGAGGCCAAGAGCCTGTTGCGCGGCATCCGCGGCGTCACGGTCAAGGAGATCGTCGGCGAGGCGCTGCTCGCCAAGGGCCTCGGTGGCATCCACGCGGTCGGCCGCACCGCGCGCTCGGCGCCGCGCATGTTGATCGCTTCGGTCGGGCGGGCGAACAAGGGCCGGCACATCGCGCTGGTCGGCAAGGGCGTCACCTACGACACCGGCGGCCTGCACCTCAAGATGCGCGGCGCGATGGAGACCATGAAGGGCGACATGGGCGGCGCGGCCGCGGTGCTCGGCGCGTTCGCGACCCTGGCTCGCAACGGCGCGCCGTGCCGGCTGTCGCTCGTGCTCTGCCTGGCCGAGAACGCGATCGGACCGGCGTCGTACAAGCCTGACGACGTGCTTACGATGCACTCCGGCAAGACCGTCGAGATCAACAACACCGACGCCGAGGGGCGACTGTTGCTGGCCGACGGTTGCAGCTACGCCGCCCGCGTGCTCGGGGCCGACACGATCCTCGACGCCGCGACGCTGACCGGCGCACAGGGCATCGCGACGGGCGATCTGCACGCCGCCGTCGTGAGCAACGACGACGCAGTCGAGCGCGCGCTGCTCGACGCCGGCCGCGCCTCGGGCGACCTGACCTGGCCGCTGCCGTTCGCACCCGAGTTCTACCGCTCCGAGTTCCAGAGCCCGATCGCCGACATGCGCAACTCGGTCAAGAACCGCGCCAACGCGCAGTCGAGCTGCGCCGCGATCTTCGTCCACTGGCACCTCGATGGCACCGAGGTCCGCTGGGGCCACGTCGACCTCGCGTTCCCGGCGTTCCGACAGGATCGCGGTACCGGGTTCGGCGTCGCGCTTCTGGCCGACGCGGCGCAGCGGCTGGCCTGAGCCATCGCGCCGCGGTCAGCGGATCCAGCTCTCGACCGCGCGCGTCGCGGCGAAACCGTCGCCGGCGGCGGCATCGAGCACGAACGCCTGACTGATCAGTGTCAGACCGGACAACGCCGTGCTCGCGGGGATCGCCACCGGCACCTCGGCGTCTCCGAGCGACGAGGTCCAGAACACGGTCGGCGCCGCCGGCGCCTGCACGTAGAGCGTCGCGAGCCCGATGCCGATCCCGACCGCGGGCTGGAACGAGGCGAACAACACGCCCGGTGCGTCGGCGCGCGCGGCCGTGATCGCGAGGCGGAAGACGCGGTCGAGCACCGGCAGCCCAACCCCGTCGAGCTGCGGCACCCGGCCACCGGTGCCCGGAGTGCCGGCGCCGCGGGCCGTGTGGCCGGCCAGCACGTAGGCCCACGTCGACTGGCTGGTCGCGCTCGCGCGCGTGGTCACGACCACGCCGGACTCGTCCGGCCACAGGCCGAGGCCGGCCTCGTCGGTGAGCAGACGCCAGTTGCGGCCTCCATCGGCCGACAGGATCACGGCGCCGAGCGGCGCCTGGTTCGACGGGAACACGACGTGCACCAGGAACAGGTCACCGACGATGTACGCGCGGCAGTCGAAGCGGTTCGGAACGTCGATCAGATACGGCGAGGGCAGCCAGGTCGCACCGCCGTCGCGCGAGACGTTGAGGCGCAGCTGCTGCAGGAACGTGAGGTCGAGCTCGGACGCGACCAGCACGTCGCTGCCCGCGACCGCGACGCTGTCCCAGCCGATGATCCCGGCGCCGGCGACCGGCTGCCAGCTCGCGCCGCCGTTCGTCGACCGCAGATCCGGTGACGGCGAGCCGCGCGAGACGAACATCAGGTTGCCGTCGCCGCCGCCGCAGGCCATGCCGCCGCTGGCTGCGACCATGGGCTGGGTGAACCAGGTCGCACCGCCGTCGCTCGAACGCTGCAGCAGCGTCACCGGGCCGTTCGCCGACGCGTGCACCCAGAGCGCTTCGACGAGCGGGCCGTCGCCGAACACCACCAGCCCGCTCGAGTTCGTCGCCGGCTGGACGCTGATCCCGCTGTCGAGCCGGGTGTCGGTC
Source organism: Planctomycetota bacterium (assembly GCA_020425925.1). Classification (GTDB taxonomy): domain Bacteria; phylum Planctomycetota; class UBA1135; order UBA1135; family UBA2386; genus JAGQRA01. The sequence continues at coordinate 5,562 of JAGQRB010000020.1, read as the reverse complement.
GGCTGCCAGGTCGCACCGCCGTCGAGCGAACGGTTGGCCCAGATGCGCCCCGGACCGCGGGTCTCGAGCCACACCACGTTCACGGTCGAGCCGTCGAGATGCAGGGCCGCCGGCCGCGTTTCGCTGAACGAGCTCTGGGTCGACACCCGGACCGGCAGCGCCCAGGTCTCGCCACCGTCGCTGGACGTGATCGTGAACAGCCCCGAGTAGTACGACACCACGAGCACCACCACGATCTCGCCGTCGACGGCGAGATCGACGACGCCGTTGGCGTAGGCCAGCGGCAGCTCGCGAACCGGCCACCAGCGCCCCCCGTCGCCCGATCGTGAGTAGTGCACGAACCCGAAGCCGCCGGTATCGGGCTGCAGACCACACGCGTGCACGGTGTCGCCGCGCACGACGACGAGCGGATCGAATCGGCTCGGCGTCGGATTGAGCAGCACCGCGTGTTGCGGGATCTGGGCCGGAGCGACGACCGCGAGGGCGGCGAGAATGGCGAAGAACAAGGGCAGGCGCGCCATGACACGGAGCATATCCGCGCCGATCCCCTACAATGACGGTCCGTCCGATCCGGAGGAACGTGTGAGAACCGATGCCCTCGTCCTGGCCGCGCTGACCGGGTTCGCCGCCGCGCAGAATCCCGTCGACCGCAAGGCGCACGAAGCGTTCGAACGTGCCGAGAAGGCGGTCGCGGATTCGAAGTACTCGGCGGCCTGGAAGCTCTACCGCCAGCTCGCCCGCAAGTACCCGCAGACGGCGTGGGGCAAGATCGCGGCGCTGCGAACCGAGCCGACCGCGTACCTCGGCTGGGGCGTGCTGCAGGAGAACGGCGACTCGACCAACCGGGTCGACGTCGTGGTCATGGGCGACGGCTACGCGCTCGACGACCAGAACGAGTTCGAGGACGTCGCCAAGTCGGTAGTCGACGTGTTCCGGCGCCAGAAGCTGCTCGGCGAGTACCTCACCTACCACAACTTCGTGCGCGTCAACCTGACGAGCAAGGACCAGGGCGTCACGGGTTTCGGCCGCACCAAGGAGACCGCGATCGGCGGCTACATCGCCGGCAAGGTCCAGGGTCAGGTCGGCGTCGACGTCGGCAAGGCCAAGGGCTGGCTCGACCAGCTCGACCATCACGACGGCTACGCGATCGCGATCGTCAAGGCCGGTTCGAGCGGTACCGGCGGTGGCGGCATCGCGGCGGTCGGCGGACGCGCCGACGAGACGCTGGTGCACGAGTGGGGTCACGCCTTCGGCGGTCTCAGTGACGAATACAGCACCTTCACAGGCCACCGCGGCTCGCCGCGCAACACCGTCAACGTCAGCACGACCGACGACCTCGCCAAGGTCCCGTGGCAGCACTTCATCGCGGCCGGCTATCCCGGGGTCGGCGCCTACCGCGGCGCCGACGGCCGAATCAAGGGCGCCTACAAGCCGACTTCGGGCCAGTGTCGGATGGCGAGCGGCGGCAACTTCTGCCCGGTGTGCCGCGAGCAGATGGTGTTGCAGATCTATCGCCGCGTCGATCCGATCGACGCGCACGAACCGGCGACGGTGCCCGAGAAGGACGCGGCGCTGCCGGTCGACCGCGACCGCAAGTTCGAGGTCACGGTGATGCAGCCCGACACCCATGATCTCGAGGTGCGTTTCCACGTGTTGCCCGAAGCCGCGGCGATCCGCGTCACCGGCGACGCGCGACTGGCCGACCGGCGGCAGCGCGGCAAGCTGCAACCGATCGCCGACAAGGGCACCGACGGCAGCTACCTCGGACACGGCCGACACAGCCTCACGATCGGTCCGCGCGAGCTCGAGCCCGGACGCTATCAGGTGGTCTGCCGCGTGCGCGACGACGCCCAGCCCAACGGCCAGGCGCGGCCGTGGGTGCTGCGGGACGAGCTCGACCTGCTGGCGAGCGAGCGGGTCTGGTGGATCGACGTGCCGCCGCGATAGTCGGGTCGGCTCACCAGCTGCCGAGCCGACGCCAGGGTTCTTCGGCGAGCACGCGGCGCTCGAGTGCACCGGCCGCGACCAGCGCATCGAAGCGGCGCCGGGCACCGGCCAGCTCGATGTCGCCGGCGCTGCGCTGCGCCAGCGCGGTGAGGTGCCGCTCGAGCAGCCTGGCCCCGAGCTTTCCGGCCCGTTCCGCCGCGACGTCGAGACCGAGCAGCGCGTCGACGATGCCGAATGCGGTCTCGTCGCGGCCGAGCCGGATCAGCTCGCGACCCTCGCAGTCGAGCACCTTGAGCAACCGCTCCTGCACGCTCGCGTTCGTCGGCGCGGTCGCGAGCGCACGACGAAGTGCCCGCTCGGCCTCGCCGAACAGTGCCAGCGCCTCGTCGGAGCGGCGCGCTGCCGAGCACTTCATGCCGGTGTTGATCAGGGCCCCGGCGAGTCGATGGCGGTACTCGGGGATGCTGGGAAACTCCTCGACCAGGCGACGGTAGATCGCCGCCGCGGCGGTCCAGTGCGCCACCGCGGTCTCGCGTTCACCGCGCGCGTCGGCGACCGTGCCGCGGATGCTCACCAGATTCGCGAGGCCATCGCGCCGCTCGCGATCTCCCGGAGCGGCGGCGACGAGCTCCTCCAGCACCGGCTGGCCCCGGGCCAGGTGCCGCTCGGCGGCGTCCTTGTCACCGATCCGCAGACACGCCACGGCGAGCCCCGCGAGTCGGGTGGCCAGGGTGCGCCGATCCGCGTCGGTGCCGCCACCCGAGGCAACGATCCGCTCCGCGATCGCGACCGCCTGTTCGAAGCCCGTGATCGCGCCCGCCGAGTCGTCGCTGCCGGCACGCAACGCGGCCATGTTGTTGAGCACGTTGGCGTAGGTTCGGAGCGTCGCGACACCGGTGCCCGCCACCACGGCCAGCGGCCGGATCTCGGTCTCGGCGCGGCCCAGCGCCTCGCGCGCGGCCGCGTCGTCGCCCTGACGCATCATGTCGCAGGCCATCGTGCTGCGGACCCCGGCGCGATCGACGATCAGATCGTCGCGGTCCGGTTCGGCGGCGACCAGCCGATCGAGCAGGCGGAGCGCCTCGCGGTTGCTCGCCATCGCGCCGTCGTGGTCGCCGAGCTGCGACTGCACCTGCGCGAGCCGCCGGAACGCGCTGACGAGCTCGTACGCGCGCCCCGGGTCGTCGCGGTAGAACGCCGTGAAGCGTTGGTTGAAGCGCAGCGCCGACAGCAGCAGGTCACGACGCAGCGGCTGGGCACCGGGCGCACGCACCAGCGGCCCTTCGGCGACCTTGGTCAGCAGCTCGTCGACCGCTTCGAACGCCCACTTCGCGTTGATCCGGGCCCGCTCGGCCTCGTCGCGGACCTGCGCCAACAGGTGCAGGCTGACGCCGAGTCCGACCACGACCGAGAGCAATACGAGCGCGGCCGCCGTGACCTGCAGACGGTTGCGTGCGGCGAAGCAGCGGAAGCGGTACCAGGCGCTCGGCGGTCCGGCCAGGACGGGCTCGCGATCGAGATGCCGACGCAGGTCCGCCGCCAGCTCGATCGGCATGCGGTAGCGCCGCTCACGATCCTTCTCGAGTGCCTTGCGGCAGATCCAGTCGAGTTCACCGCGCAGCTGGCGCTGCAGGGCACGCGGCTCGGTGCCGCGCGCGGCCGCGATCCCGGCGGCGGCCGCGGGCTCGAGCGCGGCGAAGCGTCCACTCGCGGACCCGACGCTCTCGCTGGCGAGCAACCGTTCGATCTCGGCCAGGCTGGAACGCCGCAGCCGCGCACTATCGATCGGCAGGCAGCCCGAGACCAGCTCGTAGAGCACGGCACCGAGCGAGTACACGTCGGTTCGGGTGTCGATGTCGACGCGCTGGACCGCCTGCTCGGGGCTCATGTACTCGGGCGTGCCGAGCATGTGCCCGTGCTGGGTCAGCAGCGTCGCGAGCTCGTGGCGTTGCTGCGTCGACTTGGCGACGCCGAAGTCGATGATCTTCGGCTGCGGCACGCCGTTCTCCTCGACGACGAGGATGTTCGACGGCTTCAGATCGCGGTGCAGGATCCCGGCCTCGTGGGCGTGCTGAACGGTGTCGCAGACCCCGGCCAGCAACCGTTCGCGGGCGGCGATGTTCAGGCGGACGCGATCGCAGTAGCGATCGAGCGGTTCGCCGTCGACATACTCCATGACCAGGTACGGGTGGCCCTCGTCCGTGCTGCCGGCATCGTAGATCCGGGCGATGTTGGGGTGGTCGAGGATCGCGAGGGTCTGGCGTTCGACGGCGAAGCGCGCCAGCACCTCGCGCGTATCCATGCCCGGCCGGATCACCTTGACCGCGACGCGCCGCTCGACCGGCTCGAGCTGCTCGGCGAGGTAGACCGCCCCCATGCCGCCGTAGCCGATGAGCTCGAGGATGCGATAAGGCCCGATGCGCTCGGGCACCCGACCGCGACTGCCTTCCTGGAGCAGCCCGCAGTCGCGCAGCGCCTGCAGCTGCTCGCGCGCCACCGCCGCGAACTCGGGCGTCTTGGCGAGCAACGCGTCGGCCGCATCGCGCTCACCGGCCTCGAGGTGCAGGATGCAGCGCGCCACGAGGTCCGCGAGCCGGTCGCTGTCGGAGTTGTTTCTCAAGGGCGAACGGACGGGACCGGAGAAGACTACCCCGGTCGCGGTCTGCCGGCTCACTCGGTCAGGAGCCGCATGCCGCCGGCCGCAACTCCGATCTGGCCGGCAGCGCCGGTTCGCGCCGCGTACTCCGCCGCATCGATGCGGCCGTCGACCAGCGCGCGCATCGCGCCGAGCACGGTTGCGACCTCGGCCGCGGTCTCGCGCACGAACTCGACCCGGAAGCGTCGCACGCCGCCGCCCGCGAGCCGCGCCAGCCAGGGCGCCCCCTGCTGCGGCTCGTGGTGGAACACCGTGTTGCGGCAGCCGACATCGACGATCACCGGGTGCTCGCGGCCGATGTGGTCGCGCAGCGCGACGCGATGCCGTTCGCACGGCCGCCCGCAGGTGCGGAAGTCGCGCCCGGTGCCGAGCAGATGGGCATAGACGCAGTGCTCGGTGTGGAACGTCGGGATGCGATGGTGCGCGATCACCGCGAGCCGGTCGCCGGGCACGTGTTCGAGCAGGGCGAACAGCTGGGTCTCGTCGAGATCGAGCGCGGCGGTGACGGTCTCGAGGCCGTGGCCGAGCAGGTGCAGCAGCGTGATCGAGTTCGTCGCGTTGAGCGCGAAGTCGCCGTGCAACGCACACCGATCGCCGGCCTGCACCCGCCACCCGACGAAACGCATCAACGCGCCGAAGTGGCGCACCAGCACGCCATCGGGCTCGAGCCGACGGATGCGCTCGAGCAGCGCTTCCTCGCCGGGCTTGCCGATCCGCGGCGTCGCGATCGTCACCGCGATCCCACCGGCGCGCGCGCGCTCGACCGCGCGGCCGAGGCCGGTGAACTCCATCCAATCGAGCTCGACCTCGCGGCAACCGGCGTCGATCGCGGCATCGAGCTGCGCCGGCTCGCGCACCAGCGGCACGACGGCGACGCCGTCTCTGGCCGCCGCCGGCGCGATCCGCGCGCGGGCCGCGCGCCGCACCGTCGCGAGCTGCGATTCGGTCGCCACCGTGCG
>JAGQRB010000218.1 GCA_020425925.1 Planctomycetota bacterium | reverse complement strand
GTCCGCCGGCGCCGGGCCCGGGCCGCCGAGCAGTCCGAGGGCGGCGGTGACGCGCAGGCTGTCGTGATCGCAGAGCGGTCGCAGCGGCTGCTCCGCCATCAGCGTCGCGGTCGCGCGTGCCGCGGCCCGCGCGCCGGCATTCGCTGCCGGGTCGTCGCGCAGCAGCAGGAAGCGATAGCGCCGCATCTGGCCGTCGGCGATCCAGGTCTGCTGCATCGCCGAGAAGCGGGTGTAGCCGTCGACGCCGTTCACGCCGGCGGCCACGCCCTCGGCGCCGGCGCGGTAGGGCAGCGTGAGATCGACACCGCGACAACGGAAGCTGACGTCGTCGACGTCCACGCCGCCGAGCGCGTGCAGGTTCGGGTCGGCGCTGCCGGGCGCGTCGGCGCCGAGGTAGTCGTTCCCCGGCAGCCAGTCGACGATCGCGACCGGCTGGTCGCGCAACTCGGTGACATAGAACGTCGAGGTCAGGAAGTCGCGGCCGATGCCGCCGGTCGCCGCGGTGTGGTAGACGCGCCAGCGTCGCACGCGAACCAGCGGGGTCTCCTGTACGACGTCGCCCGGTCCGGCGACCGCGGCGTCGTAGACCACGCCGAACGCATCCTGCACCTCGGCGCCGAGCTCCGGCAGTCCGCCGGCGAACACCGCGTGCGGCACGAACGGGCCCGCGAGCGCGGTCGGCTGCGCGACCACCGCCCGCGTCAGCGTCGCGGCCGCCGGCACGGTCTCGGTCCACTGTGCCTGCGCGATCCGCACGGTGCGATCGGGCCAGCGCTGCAGCACGAGCCAGGCGGTCGGTCGGCCCTCGATCGAGAACAGGTTCGGATCGCTGGTCTCGCCCCACGAGAACGGCACCGACGCTCGCAGCGTCTGGGTGCGTTCGCCGCCGACGTTCCGGACCTCGATCGTGCGACTTGCGGCGATCGCGACCGTACCGGGGCCGCGTGGGCCGGGAGGGATCGGGCCCCAGTCGCCCACGGGCCCGACGGGGCCGGGCGCGGGGCCGCCGCCGCCGCTTCGCGAGCAACCCGACAGCAGGACCGGCAGCGCGAGGGCCAGCAGCGTCAGACACGCGAGCGGCCACGGACCGGCCAACCAACGGCGGTTGGACATGGCTTGCGGTTGTGGTCGAGGATTCCGAGTTGGGCGGCGCCCGGGCGCAGCGCCCAGAGTCTGCCGCGATTTCGGCGAGGCTGTCAAATAGATCCTGCCCGGCACCTTGTTACCGTGAGCGCGGAGCCGCCGCCGCATGAGCCGAGAGATCACCTCGACCAAGAACCCCCTGATCCAGCGTTTCCGTGCCGCGGCGGCGGGCGGGGCCGAGGGGGTCGTGTTGGCCGAGGGCCGGCGCCTCGTCGCCGAGGCACTCGCTGCCGGCTGTGAGATCACCGACTTGGCGATCGCGCCGCGGTTCGACGATCCGGCGCTGCGGGCGCGCCTCGAGGCGGCGACGGCGAACGTCTTCGAGTGCAGCGACAGCGTGCTCGCGCGGCTCAGCCAGCTCGAGACGCCGCCGGGCCTGGCCGCGCTGGTACGGGTGCCTGCCTGGCGCGACGAGGACCTGCTGCGCGGCGACCTCGCGCCGTTGGTCGTGGTCGCCGCCGGCGTTCGCGATCCGGGCAACCTCGGCTCGCTGGTGCGCGCCGCCGAGGCTGCCGGTGCGGGCGGCCTGCTGACGATGAAGGGCGCCGCCGATCCGTTCCGCGACAAGGCCGTGCGCGGATCGATGGGCTCGGTGTTCCGTCTGCCGGTGCGGCACGGCCTGGACCCCACCGGGGTGATCGCGTTCGCGCGGGATCACCGTCTGCGGCTGGTCGTCGCCGACGGCGGTCACGCCGGGGACCCGCCGCACACCGCGGTCGACCTGCGCAAGCCGACCGCGCTCGTGCTCGGCGCCGAGGCCGCCGGTGTGCCCGAAGCCCTGCTGCGGGCGGCGGACGCGCGCACCCGCATCCCGCTGCGGCCGCCGGTCGAGAGTCTCAACGTCGCGGTCGCGGCCGGCGTGCTGCTGTTCGAGGCCCGCCGCCAACGCGAGTAGGAGCGCGCCCGTGAGCCTGTTCGAGGATCCCGCCCCCGCCGGGCCGAAGTCGAAGGTCGCCGCCGCACCGCTCGCCGAGCGCATGCGGCCGCGTTCGCTCGCCGAGTTCCTCGGCCAGGACGCGATCGTCGGCGACGGTCGCACGCTGCGTGCCGCGATCGAGACCGGCGGCGCCGGCTCGCTGATCCTCTGGGGGCCGCCCGGCGTCGGCAAGACCACGCTCGCGCTGCTGATCGCGCAGCACGCCGACCTGCACTTCCGGCCGTTCTCGGCGGTGCTCGCCGGCGTCGCGCAGGTGCGCGCGATCGTCGCCGAGGCGGCCGAGCTGCGGCAGCGCGACGGTCGCGGCACGCTGCTGTTCGTCGACGAGATCCACCGCTTCAACAAGGCGCAGCAGGACGCGTTCCTGCCGCATGTCGAGAAGGGCGACCTCGTGCTCGTCGGAGCGACGACCGAGAACCCGTCGTTCGCGGTCAACGCCGCGCTGCTGTCGCGCTGCCGCGTCGTCGCGCTGCAGTCGCTGCCCGACGCGGCGGTCGCGGCGGTGGTGCAGGCGGCGTTGAGCGATCGCGAGCGCGGCCTCGGCGTGCGCTCGTTGACGCTCGCGGACGAGGCGCTGGCGCGGCTGGTCGCGCTCGCCGGTGGCGACGCGCGGCGCGCGCTCGGCTGCCTCGAGGCCTGTGCCGCGACCTGCGTCGACTGCGACGAGATCACCGCCGAGATGGTCGTCGATGCGTTCCAGCACCGCGCGCTGCGCCACGACAAGGCCGGTGATCTGCACTACGACCTGCTCTCCGCGTTCCACAAGAGCCTGCGCAACTCGGACGTGCAGGCCGCGGTCTACTGGCTGGCGCGGTCGCTCGAGGCCGGCGCCGATCCGGTGCACGTCGCCCGCCGCCTGGTCGCGATGGCGGCCGAGGACGTCGGGCTCGCCGACCCGATGGCGCTGCAGGTGGCGACCGCAGCGCTGACCGCGCTGCAGTTCCTCGGCCTGCCCGAGGGCCGCCTGCCGCTGACCGAGGCGACGATCTACCTCGCGGCGGCACCGAAGAGCAACGCCGTGACGCGGGCGATCGACGCCGCGACCGCGGCCGCGCAGGCCGACGCGCAGCATCCCGTGCCGCTGCATCTGCGCAACGCCGCGAGTGCGCTCGGTCGCGATCTCGGTCACGGCCGCGGTTACGCCTACGCCCACGACGCGCCCGGCGGCGTCGCGCGCATGGAGTGCCTGCCGCCGGCGCTGCGCGGCGCCGAGTTCTTCGTGCCCGGCGCGCGCGGATTCGAGCAGCGACTGACCGAGCGCATGGCCGAGAACGATCGGCTGCGGCGCGGCGATGGCAGCTGAAGCCCGCGACGTGCTGTTCGGCGTCGCCGGCTGGTCCTACCCGGACTGGCAGGGGATCGTCTATCCGCGCGGCTGCAAGGACACGCTGCGCGCGGTCGCCGAACGCGTCGACGTCGTCGAGATCAACAACACTTTCTACCGCCCGCCGTCGGCGAAGAACTGCGCCAGCTGGGCGCGGCGGACCGAGGATCTCGGCACGTTCTTCACCGCCAAGCTGCCGCGCGAGTTCACTCACGCGCGCACGTTCGACCCCGCATTCGTCACCGAGGTCCGCGACGGCTTCGCGCCGTTGTTCGAGTCGGGGCGGCTGCTCGGCGTGCTCGCGCAATTCAACTACGAGTTCGAGTACGGGACCGCGGCGGTCGACCTGATGGCACGGATCGCCGACGCGTTCGCGGGCCGCACGCAGGTGTTCGCCGAGGTGCGGCACGCGAGCTGGAACCAGGACGCGGCGCTCGATGCGCTGCGCGGCCTCGGCGTGGCGGTGCTCGACCTCGACTATCCCGGGTTCGCGAGCGGCTTCGCGCGCGATGTCGCCGGGGTCAACGGTGAGTCCGGCGTGGCCTACTTCCGACTCCACGGCCGCAACCCGGCCTGGTTCCGGAAGGGTGCGGGCCGCGATCAGGTCTACGACTGGGAGTACTCGCCGCGCGAAGTCCAGCAGATCGAGGCCCGGATCGAGCGCATCGGCGCGGGTGCCGCGCGCACGATCGTCGTCGCCAACAACCACTTCGAGGGCAAGGCGATGAAGCTCGTCGAGCAGCTCGTGGCGTGGTACCGCGAGTCGCGCCCGGCGGGGTGAGCGCGATCTACTGCGCCAGCACCGCGTCGAGCGCGTTGGTCAGCACGACGGTCGCCACGCCGCCGACGACGTCGAGCCGCGCGCCCTGGACGAAAACCACGAGGCCCTGCGCCGCCGGCTGGGCTGCGAGGCCGAGCGTCGGCGCGCTGCCGGCGAGCGATGCGAGCGTCGAGCCGATCAGGATCTCGCCGCCGCCGAACTGCGGCAGCGGCAGCGGCGGGATCTGCGGCGCGAGCCCGAGCACGGCGGCGCTGAGCACGGTCGTCGGATTCGTCGCGATCGCGAGCTGCCAGGTGGTGCCGAGGCGCGGCGGCGTCACACACGCGAGGTCGAGCGGGTTGATGCCGCTGCCGTTGCGCAGCGAACACGCCGGGCCGACGTCCCAGACCAGCGACAGATCGTCGGCGCCGATGTCGATCGAGCTGAAGCCGGGGTCGAGCCGCGTGGCGAAGTCGAAGTCGGCGGTCACCGCCGTCGCCGGCACGACGAGCGTCGCCGTGCGCAGCTGGTTCCAGGTGCCGACGACGGGATCGAGCACCGGCGAGCTCATGGTCGCGACCGCCTGACCGTTGGCGCCGCGCAGCGTGACGACGATCCGGGCGAGATCGTTGCTCGGGATGCCGTTGCCGCCCGCCGCGCCGGCCACCCAGCCCGCGGCCGTCAACGTCGCGAGCGCGCCGGCCGGAATCGACGGCAGTGTGACCGTCTGGCGCAACGTGATCTCCGGCGTCAGCGGCGTCGCGCCCTCGGCGACCGCCGACGAGAACAGCCACGAACCCGCGCGCGGGGTGTTCGGGTCGAAGCCCTGCGGCGGCAGCGATCCCTGCATCACGACGTGCCCCTGACCGGCGCCGACGAGTTCCGTCCAACCGGCGAGCGAGCCGGCTTCGAAGCCGCCGTTGCTGAGGAGTTCGAGGCCCTGGGCCAGGGCGGTGGAGTTCGCGAGCAGCAGGCCCGCGACGAGAAGGGGGATTCGCATTCGGTTTCTCGAGGGTTGCGGTTGGCTACCGCACGGTGTCTCGAGGCGGTCGCCGAGGCCATGTTCTCGGCCGATTTCGTTTCGTGCGCCGAATCCTAGGCGCCGGCGTTCCGCGTGCCGGCCATCACGTCGTCGACGAGGCCGCGCAGGGTGTCGGCTGACAGATCGAACCGGATGCCGGCAGTCGCGATGATCTCGGGCAGCGGCCGCGTACCGCCGAGCGCGAGCGCCTCGCGGTAGGCTGCCACCGTGCGCTGCGGGTCGCGGCGATAGCTGCGCCAGATCTGCAGCGCCATGATCTGCGCGATGCCGTACTCGATGTAGTAGAACGCGTGGTTGAACAGGTGGGTCTGCGCGATCCACTGCATCGCGAGCGCGTCGTCGAGGCCGCTCCAGTCGACCTCGCCGCCGAAGCGTCGCCGGATGTCGAGCCAGGCGGTGCGGCGTTCGTCGCGACTGTGTTTGGGGTTGCCGTAGACCCAGTGCTGCAGCGCGTCGATCGAGGCGATCCAGGTCAACGTGCGCAGTACACCCTCGAGATGTTTGCGATAGGCGCGTTCGGCGTCGGCCGGCGAATACGCGGCGTCGAGGTGCTCGAGGCCCATGAGCTCCATGCTCATGCTCGCGGTCTCGGCGATCTCGATCGAGTAGTCGCGGAACGCCAGCAGGTCGAACTCGCGGCAGAGCAGCGAGTGGAACGCATGGCCGCCCTCGTGCAGCAGCGTCTGCACGTCCTGGTGCAGGCCGACACCGTTGCAGAAGATGAACGGCAGCCGGACGTCCTCGAGCTGGTACTGGTAGCCACCCGGAGCCTTGCCGGGTCGGCTGATGAGATCGAGCATGTCGCGCGCGACGAGCGCGTCGAACTCGGCGGCGAAGCGCGGATCGACCGCGGCGAAGATCTTGCGGCAGATCGCGATCACCTCGTCCTGGGTCGAGAACGGCCGCAACGGCGGACGGCCTTCGGGATCGACCTCGAGGTCCCACGGCCGCAGCGCCGGCAACCCGAGGCGTTCGGCGCGCTGGGCGTCGAGCTTGCGCACGGCCGGCACGACGCACTCGGCGATTGCGTCGTGCAGCTGGCGGCAGGCGGCCTCGTCGTAGTCGTAGCGGCCGAGCTCGAGGAAGCGGTAGGGCGTGAAGGTGCGGAAGCCGGCGTTGCGTGCGATCTGGGTGCGCAACCGGACGAGCTCGTCGTAGATCTCCTCGAGCTCGTGCCAGTGTGCCTTGCGCGCCGCCAGCGCGGTGTGGAACGCGGCCTCGCGCACGCTGCGGTCGGAGTTGTCGTAGTAGCTGGCGAGCTGCTGCAGCGTCCGGGTGGCGCCGTCGAACTCGACCGTGATGCCGCCCATGATCGCCTGCTGGCGGGTCTGCAGCTCGGCCTCCTGCTGCTGCAGCGCGGTGTTCTCGGCGCGGAAGATCTCGCGCTGGGTACGGCGGCGACGGATCAGCGTCTCGTAGCGCACCGGATCGAGCGCACCGAGTGCGGGGCAGTCGAGGAAGTGGCGGTCGAGAGCGTCGCCGAGCACACGGACGCGCGGCATCACCTGCTGCTCCATCTGCAGGTACGCCTGCTTGCTCGCTTCGTCCTTGGTGTCGCACGTCATCTTGACGTAGCGGCGCGCCTGCTCGGCGGAGATGCGCGACAACAGCTCGCTCTCGTCGCGCAGCCAGCGCTCGAGGGCGTCGGTGTCACCGAGCGGACGCTGCAGCAGCTCGTCGAAGAGCGGCTCGATCGCGGCGAGCGTGCCGGCATCGAGTTCCGGTGGGACGAAGTGCCATGCCGGCGCGGAAAATTCGGTAGCCAACGAGATGTCCTTCCTGCGAGCCTGAGGGTCGGGCGGTAGCAGCAGGTTAGGCCACGCCGCGCGGCGAGACCATGACCAAGGTGTCACCGAGGTGACCTGCCAGCAGGACAGTTTCGACGATCGAAGTCCGTGCAGGCGCAGGAATAGCGTGAATCGAAGCGGCACGCGGATTGCCCCTTTGCGCTCTCGATGGGGCATCCCAACCGAGCCCTTGGGCCGGTGCCCGAATCGGAGTTGCCATGAAGACCCACCTCTCATTCCTGTCGTTGCTGCCCCTGCTGGCCGTCTCGTGCGGCGAGCACGACCACGACGGCGGCTTCCACTCGCCGCACAGCAACCAGCCGCGCCTCGTCTCGATCGAGGTCGAGGTCTACGACCCGGTGTCGAACGGCGTCTGGGAGAACGTGCTGGTGCGGGTCGTCGAGGCCGACAACGAATGGTCCGGCTGCATCTGCGTCAGTCCGTCGGAACAGTGGTACCGCACCGACGAGTTCGGCCGGGTGTTCCTCGACGAGGCGATCCTCGCCAATGCCGACGTCGGCATGCTCGAGGACGGCGCCGGGCGCGCGATCCTCTACCCGGCCTTCGACCAGGACGAGGTCACGATCACGCTCGAGGTCTGGGCCGACACCTTCATGCCGGTGTTCGTCGACGTGCCGCTGAGCTGGGATCAGCCCGACGTGTTCGTCGAGGTGCCGTTCAACTGAGCGCGAGATCGTGAACCGGCGACCGTGCCGCGGCACACTCTCGGGGTGAGCCGCGACACCGTCATCGATCCCGCCCTCCACCGCGCGCGCCGCAGCCGGCTGCTCGAGAGCCTCGGCGATGGACTGCTGCTGCTGCCGACGGCCAACGAGCTGGCGCGCAACGGCGACGTGCAGTTCGAGTTCCGGCCCGGCAGCGACTTCCACTTCCTCACCGGCTTCCCGGAGCCGGGTGCCGTGCTCGCGGCGTGGCGCACCGGCAGGAACGCGCACCGCAGCGTGCTGTTCGTGCGGCCGCGCGACCCCGAGCGCGAGATCTGGGACGGCAGGCGCTTCGGCGTCACCGGCGCTCAGCGCAGCTTCGGCGTCGACGAGGCGCTGCCGATCGCGGAGCTCTGGGAGCGGTTGCCCGGCTTGCTCGAACCGCACGCGCGGTTGTTCCATCGGCTGACCCACGACGCGGACTTCGACGCCAGGCTGCTGCGCTGCCTCGCCAAGGCCGCGTTCGCGCGGCGGCGGCGGCAGGCACCGGCGCATCCGATGATCGCGGACCCGGTGCCGGCGATCGCGGCGTTGCGGCTGCAGAAGGACGCCGCCGAGCTGGCGGCGATGCGCGCGGCCGCGGCAGCGACCGTCGCCGGCCACCGCGCCGCGATGGCTGCGGCGCGGCCGGGGATGCTCGAATACGAGGTCCAGATCGCGCTCGAGGGCGAGTTCCGGCGTCACGGCAGCCCGCGCAACGGCTACCCGTCGATCGTCGCCAGCGGGCCGAACGCGTGTGTGCTGCACTACCACGACAACGACCGCAAGCTGAAGAAGGGCGACCTGCTGCTGATCGACGCCGGCGCCGAGGTGCACGGTGTCACCGCCGACGTGACGCGCACGTTCCCGGTGTCCGGTCGGTTCAGTCCGCCGCAGGCCGCGGTCTACCGCGTCGTGCTGCGGGCGCAGCTCGCCGGCATCAAGGCGTGTCGGCCCGGTGCGCCCTGGAACGCGCCGCACAAGGCCTGCGTGCGCTCGCTGACCCGCGGCCTCGTCGAGCTCGGCGTGCTGCGCGGCGAGGTCGCGACGCTGGTGCAGAAGAACGCGTTCAAGCCGTTCTACATGCACGGCACCAGCCACTGGCTCGGCCGCGACGTGCACGACGTCGGGGCCTACGAGGGCGCGCGCGGTCGGCCGGAGCCGATGCCGGAGAACGCGGTGCTGACCGTCGAGCCCGGGCTCTACTTCGGATCGCGCGACACGCGCGTGCCGACCGAGCTGCGCGGCATCGGCGTGCGCATCGAGGACGACGTGTTGGTCACCCGGGGCGGCAACGAGGTGCTGACCGAAGCGGCGCCCAAGCGCATCGCCGAGGTCGAGGCGGCCTGCCGCGCTGCGGATCAGTAACGCGCGCGGTTGCGATCCCACATCCGTTCGGCGAACGGACTCCAGCTGCGGGTCCACTCGCCGTGTGGCTCGATCCGCATGTAGCGGTCGACGTAGTCGAACAGCGCGTCGTGCCCCCAGGCCGCCTGCAGCCCGAGGATGCGGGCCGCGAGCACGAAGCCGTTCCAGGCGTTCGCGGTGCAGCAACGGCGGTAGGCGTCGGCGCTCCACGGCTTGCGGTCGTACTGCGGCGCGTCGCGATGGCACTGGCCCCATTCGGCGAGACCGATGTCGCGCTCGTCGTAGCCGCCGTGGCCGCCGTTGACGACGCCGGGGGCGGTCGATGCGACGTAGAAGGTCTGCGCGTCCTCGGCGAACGCGAACCTCGATTCGGCGGCGCAGCGCAGCAGCGCGTCGTCCTGCAGCACCGCACCCGCGAACACGACCGGGAACTTGCGGCCGGCGCCGCTGCCGCCGTCGGCGACGAAGCGGCCGCCGGCCTGCACGATGCCGTAGCTGTCGATGCCGAGCTGCACCAGCCCGATCGCGAGGTCGCGCTTCTGCTCGTCGGGGATGCGCAGGTTGAGCACCAGCGCGGCGGTGCCGACGAGGTCGGCGATGTCGCGGCCGTAGTCCGGCATGTGCTCGCGCGGATGCAGGTAGCGGCCGTGCCAGCCGGGTACGTGGTCGAGCCACGGTCGGGCGAAGCGGGCGGCGAGATCGCGCGCGTCGGGCGCGCCTTCCTCGGGTTCGAGCCGCGCCAGCCGCGACAGATCGAGCGCGCCGGCGCGCCAGCGGCAGGTCTTGTCGTCGCCGCAGTACGGCGGCCGGAACGCGTCCGCGGGCGGTGGCTCCGCCAGCACCGTCAGCACCGCGCAGGCCTCGAGCTGCGGCAGCGCGCCGGCATTGGGCGAGCTGATCGCGGAGACCAGCGAGCTGCCTGGTTCGACGCGCAGCGGCCGCTCCGCCGAGATGCCGCTGCCGACGTTGAGCTCGGGATCGAAACCGGCGCCGGCGTCGGGGCCGAACATCGCGCTGTCGTAGCCCTGGCGCGCGGCCGGCTTCGGGTTCAGCATCGAACCGTGCAGCGTGCGGCCCGCTTCGCTGCGGCAGCGCGGCGTGATGCCGACGATCTCGACCGGTCCGACGACCCACCAATCGCCGCCGACGAAACGACCGGCGACCACCGGCTCGCGGAACGTCCAGGTGGTGCCCGAGCGCTCGACCGCGATCCGATGGGAATCGCCGATCACGGCGGTCGGGGGCGTGTTGCCGTCGGGTGCCGGTGCGCCGTACTCCATCGGTGCGCGCGGTACGCCGAGCACGATGCCGTCGCTGCTCGAGATGCCGCTGCGGTTGCCGGCGACGTCGTAGCCGCGCACGTTGACGAAGACGCGGCGGTCGAGCGGGAGGTCGACTTCCGATGTGCTCGTCGACGCCCGCGTCGCGCCGCCGACCCGGGTCCAGCCCAGCACGTCGGCGAGCCCTGCCGCGGTGCCGATGCTCCACTCGTAGAGCACCGGAGAGCCCTCCGGATCGACGAACGGATCCCAGTTCGCGAACAGCGAGCTCGTGACGTCCTGGGCGTCGATGTCGGGGCCGATGCCGTCGC
>JAGQRB010000217.1 GCA_020425925.1 Planctomycetota bacterium | reverse complement strand
CCGGCGCCTCGCACCGACCCCGACGCGGCGGGCGCCGACGGCGCCCGCGGTGTCGCGACCTACGGCTCGCCCCCGACCACGCACTTCGTGCCGGCGGACGAGTCGGCGGCAGCCGGTGCCGCGCCGCTGCGGGAGCAGGCAGCCGCCGGACCGGTCCGCAGCGACACCGCGCCGAGCGCGAGCAGCGGCACGCTCGGGCAGAACGAGAAGGCTGGGGCGGCGCTCGAGCCGCCGGCCGCGGCAGCGAAGGTGGCAGAGCCGGCGGCGAAACCCGTAACGGGTCCGCCGGCAGCGGTCGGCGAGCGCAGCGCCGGCGCGAAGTCCGGCTCGGACGACTTCTTCCTCGGTGCCGGGCGCCGCAAGGCCTCCGAGTCGGAGACTCCGTCGGCGCAGACCGCGACCCCCGAGAACCCGGACCGCGATGGTGATCGCGGCGTCGCCCGCAACGAACAGCAGCAGGCCGTGGGCGATCGTCGGATCGTGGGCATCACGCTGCTCGACAAGGCGGGCGCGCGACCGAGCGTGACGTTGCCGTATCTGCAGCTCACCCGGGAGTTCGAGCCGGCGCCAGGCACGCGCTACGAGCCCACCGACAAGGACCAGGCGCGATCCGGAGGCGACGCCCCGAACGCCCGCCCGAAGTCCCGCGCCCCGGGCTATCGCGGCTCTGGCTACGGCGCCCCGGGCTATCGCGGCCCGGGTGACGCGATTCCACCGCCCGGCGCGGGTGCGGGGCCGACGACGGGCGGGCCGACCGGTCCGTCCGCGCCGGGACCGGCGGGACCCTCGAGCCCGCCGCCTGCCGGCCCGCGCACCGCCCACAGTGGCTCCGGACCCGCGACTCCGGGACCTGCAAGCCCCGGACCTTCGACCCCCGCCGGATTGGGGGGCAAGGCGGTGCCCGACACCGATCCCGAGGCGCTCCGGCTGCGCACCAACACCCGCGCGCGCAATCTGCGGCATCCGATCCGCAGCACCGTCAGCCTGGTGCCGTTCGTCTCGGATCAGCTCGAGAGCGGCGATGTCGCGGCCACTGCCGTGCCGACGGTGCTGACGATCGGCACATTGCGTTGCGAAGACGTCACCGATCGGTTCGCGCCGGCTGCCCCCGCTGCGGCGGGCGGCGGTGCGGCGGTATCCGAACGCTTCTGGCTCGTCGAAGGCGACGCCGCAGAAGTGGGCGAACTCATGCAGCGGCTCGCGAACATCGCGCGCGAAAACGGCTACCTGCTCGCGAACGGTGAGCTCGGTCTGCCGGCGCCGACCGCGACCCGCTCCGACGAGGTGGCCGAAGTGGAGCGGGCTGCGGTCAAAGCGGAATCGCGCGCCGAGGAGAAGGACGCGGGCAAGCAGCGCGACGACCGGCCCGCGGAGTCCGCGCTCGCGACGATGCGGCTCGTGCTGCGCTTCCGAGCGCTACCGAAGTCGAGGTAACCGGCGCGGGCTTCGGGTAGAAGCCGTGCTTGACCCGAGCCGACGACTCGCCCGCTGCGGTGGCGTCCGACGGTTGGAAGCGCAACTTCCACGCCGTCTGGCCGAGCCTGTTCGCGACCTCGATGGGTCTGATGGCGGTGTTGCCGACGCTGCCGCTCTACATCGAGGAGCGCTTCGGCATCAACGACGAACGCGAGCTCGCCGTCTGGTCGGCGTGGATCTACGGCGTCGCGCCGCTGACCGCCGCGCTCGTCGGACCACTATGGGGAGCACTCGGGGACCGCGTCGGCAAGAAGCCGATGGCGATCCGCGCCAACATCGCGATCGCGCTGACGACGGCGCTGATGCCACTCGCCGGCGCGCCGATCTGGCTGCTGCTGATGCGCGTCGTGCAGGGCGCCTTCGCCGGCTACGTCGCGCCCTCGATGGCGCTCGCCTCGCAGGGCGCGCCGGCGGCGCTGCACGGCACCGTGATCGCCCGGCTGCAGGTGGCGATGGCCGCCGGCACGTTCCTCGGCCCGTTCCTCGGCGCCGAGCTGGCGCACTGGTTCGGCCGCGCCGCGATCTTCTGGCTCACGAGTGGTTTCACCGCGCTCGCCGCGCTGCAGCTCGCGCTGATGGCGCGCGACGAGCGGCCCGAGAACGTCGAGGGCTCGACGTTCCTCTCCGCGTTGCGGGAGTCGGGCGGCGCGCTGCTGCGGAACCGGGTGTTCGCACGGCTGCTCGTGCTGCTCGTCGTGATGCGGCTCGGCCAGAACATGCTCGAGCCGTTCGTCGCACTCGTGGTGCGCGAGCTCGGTGCGCCGAGCTGGCTGCTACCGCTGTGTCCGACGCCGGCGCTCGCGATCGACCGCACCACCGGCATCGCGTTCGGCGTGCTGGCCGTCGCGCAGTTCGTGTTCACGCCACTGTGGGGGCGGCTCGCCGATCGCCACGGTCCGCTGCGCGGCTTGTCCCTGCTGTCGCTCGGGCTCGGCCTGATCCTCGCGCTGACCGCGACGGTGACCTCGATCGACGGCTTTCTGCTGCTGCGCGCGGCCGCGGCCGCGACGATGGCAGGTTCGATGACGCTGGCCTACGCTGCCGTCAGCAAACGGGTGCACGAGCGGCGCCGCACGCTCGCGTTCTCGTTGGTCCAGAGCTGCATGCAGCTCGGGTTCGCGCTCGGGCCGCAGCTGGGCGCGCTGGTCGCCACGTTCGGCGTCGAAGGGGACGTCGGCCCGGATTACCGCCGGCCGTTCCTCGCGGCCGGCGCACTGTGTCTGCTCGCCGCCGCCGGCATGGCGGCGCTGCGGCGGATGCCGTCGACGATCGTCGACTGACCGCCGACCGCGTCCTATCGTCGCGGCCCGATGTGTCTGCTGATCGTCCTGCGCGGCCGTTTCCCCCGGCACCCGGTCGTGGTCGGGGGCAACCGTGACGAGAGTACCGATCGCAAGTCGGCGCCGCCCGGGCTCTGGGTCGGCGAGCGTCGTCGCGTGCTGTCGCCGCGCGACCGCGTCGCCGGCGGCACCTGGCTCGGGATCAACGATCGCGGGCTGTTCGCCGGCATCACGAACTGGCGGCGCGGGCCGGTGGTGCCGGAGGCGCCCTCGCGCGGTCATCTGCCGCACCTGGCGCTCGACCAGAACGGTCTCGACGACGCCGTTGCCGCGGTGCGCGAGCGGGCCGAAGCCGCGCCGCACTCGGGCTTCCAGCTCGTGCTCGCCGACGCCGATCGCATCGTCGTGGTGCGCAACACCGAAGCCGGGCTCGCCGTCATACCGTGGGCCGCGCCGACCGTGCTGATCACCAACGAGCACGGTCCGGGCGAACTCGAGCCGCGTCGACTGGCTGCCGCGGTCGCGCCGCAGCCGAGCGCCGAACGGCAGCTCGATGCGCTCGCGCCGCTGCTGCAGGAACGCGGCGGCGATGGCGAGCACGCGATCGCAAAACACGGCGAACGTTACGCCACCGTATCGAGTTCGCTGATCGCGGTGCCGGCCGACGACGCCGCGGGTCTGCTCTGGCGCTACGCGCCGGGGCCGCCCGATGTCACGTCGTACCGCAACTACGGCAACCTCGGGCGACGGCTCGCCGAAGACTGATCGCGGCCGGCGATGCCTAGTGCATCGCCTCGAGGTTCTGCTGCGCGTCGCTCCTGGCCTGCATCGCGGCGCTCTTCTGCTCGGCGTTCGCGCTCGCGTCGGCGAGTACCTTGTCGGCGAGCTCGATCGCACGGGCGTAGAGCGTCCGCGCCTCGGCGAGGTGCTCCTCGCTCGGCAGATGGTAGTGCAGCACGACCGCGGTGTCGTTGTGCAGCTGCGCCGAGGTCGGTTCGCGTTCGAGTGCGCGGCGGTAGCCGGTGAGGGCGGCCTCGAACTCGCCGGTCTCGCGGCAGAGGAACGCGTGGTTGTTCCAGGCCTCGGCGGTGTCGTACAGCAACGCGATCACGTGGTTGAGGTCGCGGCTCTCCGCGAGCGCGTCGCGCTGGTAGGCACGGTCGGCGAGGAACTTGAGGATCGCCGCCACCTGACCGCGCTGCTCGGCGCCGAGGCGCTTGACGACGTCGGCGAACGCCGGCGCCGAGACCGCGGCATAGCCGGCGGCGTGCCGGGTCGCGAGGTCGTGGTCGCCGAGCTCGTAGGCCGCGAGCGCGGCATAGTAGTGCGAGTTCGTCGCATCGGGATTCGCCGCCAGCACCGCCTCGAACGCGTCGAGTGCGGCCTGCCACTGCCGACCCTCGTAGAGCGCCGCGGCCTCGTACCATCGCAGCGTCGCCGCCTTGGCCGGAACCGCGCCCGGGCGTGCCTCGTAGCGCGCGCGCACTTCGGCGTAGGCGGCGGCGCGCGCCTGCCAGTCGAGGCCCGCCGCGATTCGGCCGTGGTCGACGAAGCCGTCGTTCGGGTCGATCGCGAGCGCGTCGAGCAGGTGGCGCCGCGCGGCCTCGCCGTCGCCGTCGAGCAGTGCGAGGCGGGCGAGCATGATGTGGGGGTGGGCGCGCGAGTCGTCGAGCGCGGCGGCGCGAGCGAACTCGCGCCGCGCCAGCTCGCGCTGCTCGCCGATCTTGCCGACCAGGTCGGCGAGCGCCTGACCGGACAGCTCGCCCTGCTCGTGCAGCTGCAGCAGCTGCTGCAGGCGGTCCATCGCGATGCGGCCGAGCAGGATGTGGGCACCGGGTCGCTGGGGGTGGCGTTCGACCGCCTGTCGCGCCTGGGTCACGGCCTCGTCCCAGTCGCCGAGCAGGTAGCGCGCCTGCGCCAGGATCAGCCGGCTGTCCTCCTGGTCGCCGTCGATCGCGAGCACGCCCTCGGCGATGCGCGCGGCCTCGGCGATGTCGCCGCGCGGGTCGATCGCGCCCTCGTCGCGCTCGCCCTTGAGCAGCCAGGTCCGGGCCAGCATCGCCGGCACCTGCAGCATGCCCGGGAAGCGGTCCTTGGCGGCGTCGAGCAGGTCGATCGCGGCGGCATAGCGCGCGCTGAGCCCGAGGCAGCGGCCGGCGCTGACGACCCACTCGGGATCGTCGGGCTGGCGCTTGCCGAGCTCGAGGAACGCGTCGGCGGCGGCCGCGAAGTCGCCGCGGTTCTCGGCGCCGTAGGCCCGCTCGCGCAGCTCGCTGGTCGCCGGTTCCTGGGGCGACTGCGCCGGCGCCGGCGCGACGCTGCAGGCCCACAGGGCGAGGGGGAGGATCAGGACCGGGAGTCGCATG
>JAGQRB010000216.1 GCA_020425925.1 Planctomycetota bacterium | reverse complement strand
CGGGCGCCAGCGGCGACCGGCGAGGCGGCGGAGTGCGTCAAGATACGGCCAAGACCGCGAGCAGGCAGCCCGCACCGCTCGCCTCGCCCGGCGCCGCGTCAGAAGTGCGAGAAGTAGAGCTCGAGCCCGTTCGACACGATGCCGCCGGCGTCGTTGAACCCCGGCGTCATCACGAGCCACTGCAGCGAACGACCGCTGCCGTGTGGCATGTCGTGCGGGATCGGCAGTGCGACCGCGGCGGAACCGGCGGCGTCGGTCATGGTGAAGAACGACTCGATCGGCTTGGCGCCGGTATACGACCAGCAGCCCGGAGCTCCCGGGATCGGGGTGCTCGCGAAGCTGTCGTCCATCACCAGCACCGCGACGGCGTTCGGCGGTGCGTCGTCGAGCGTCACGACGAACGACGTGCTGCCCGGATACATCGGACCGCTCGAGCCGATCGCGGGTAGTTCGGCGGCTGGGCCGGGGCAGGCGGTGCCGTAGGTCCCGACCTCGCCCCCGACGTTGTCGAACAGGCGCATCGTGATCGAGCCCCACAGGCAGAGGGTCACCAGACTGCGGTTGTCGAGTTGGGCAGGGGCATCGAGGATCGGCCGCTGCGACAGGTCGATCTCGGTCAGTACCGCGGCGAACGGGTTGAAGGAGGACGAGGCCAGGATCGGACGACGCCGGATCGCGACGGTGCCGTCGAACAGCACCCGTGCGCCGTAGACCGAGGCGCTGCTCGACGACGCCGAGCCCTCGCCGTCGTTGTAGACGACGGTGAACTCGCTCGAGCCCGCCGCGACCCGTGGGCGGGGATTCGGGAACGGGCCGAAGTCGATCGTTCGCGGTGGTCCGAGCTCGCGATAGCTGTCGAAGCGTTGGCCGAGGATTCGCCCGAAGATGGTCCAGACGACGTAGTACTCGTGGATCTCGGGATCGAGGTGCTGCGGTGCGCGGCAGGTGACGTGCGGGCGTTCGTCTTCCACACCGACCTGCGCCGCGTCCAGCGTCGCGCGCGGCCCGTCGAGGAAGGCGAATGCCGGCGGCGAGGTCCGCATCTCGAACGACGCCGTGTGGATGTCGTAGTCCGCCGTCTCGGACTCGCCCTGCGAGCGAAAGCGCTGCCAGAAGGCGCGGTTCCGGTGCCATCCTTGCGGCCCGGCACCGATCTGGATGCTGCTGCTCGCGAGCGTGGGGTTGATCACGTGCATCGGCGGCACGACGGCGTCGAGGACCTGCTCCGGCCCGAGCACCGGCGAAGTCGGCGACTCCGGCCAGTGCACCGAACGCACGATGACCTGACGGTACTGCTCCTCGTTGCCGAACCGGCGGCACCACGCGACCATCATCGGCCCGATGCCCGGGCCGGACACCGCGGGGTACCCGCCCGCGAAGCCGACACCGCTGATCAGGAAGCGCGTGCCGATCGCGGCGCCCGTCGTGGCGCGCACGAGTTGCCCGTAGACGCGGTTGTCGCGCATGTAGACCACGAGATGGGCGTCGCCGTCCACGGCCTTGCAGTAGGCGATGGCCGGCAATCGCAGCCAGCCCAGGTTACTGACGGCGGTGGTGTAGCTGTCGATGACGACGCTCGATCCGATCGCGGTGCCATCGTCGCGGAACATCTGGACCAGGAGCTTGGATTGGATGTCCTCGGCCCCGACGGTTTCGGCCTCGACCCAGGTGACGCAGTATTGATCGCGTTCGGTGTCGCGCGAGATGGCCGGACTCGCGCCGGTGGTCTCGGCCACGGTCAGGACCGGCCCGACCGCCGGATCGACGACGATCGGATAGCGCGCACGGTCGACGAAGTCCGCCGGCACTCGGAGCCGCAATTCGCCCGCCCCGTCGTACTCCGTGAGCACGTCGACGCGGTGCGTTCGCCCGCGGTCGAAGGCGATCGCGGCGCCGTAGCGGATCGCCGAACCGTTCGCCGCCGTGAACGTCAGTTCGCCGTGCGCTGCATCGCGGGCGGCGGCTCGGACATTGCCCGAGGTTGCGATCGTCAGCACCAGGTCGCCGGCGCCGGCCGGTCGGCTCGCGATCGTGAAGGACTGCTCGAAACCGCTCTCGGTGACCTCGTAGCGCTCGACGATGTCGCCGCGGACGAACTCGATGCGATGGCCGTCGCGCTGCGGCGGCGGCTGTCGGTCGTCCGCCGCTGCGAACGTGCCCCTGGTCGCGGCGACGTAGCGGAGCCCCAGCACGGCCGGGGCCTCGGTCGCAAGCGCCGCGATCGTCACGGCTTCGGTGTCGAAGCGGGCCGAGAACCGGGGCGAACACGCGGCGATCGCGCCGTCGGCGTGGCGGGCGATCACGACCGACGGAGCGGAATCGGAAACGACCTGCTGCGCCGTGAGCGCAGTGCCGGTCAGGAACATCAGCAGCGGGATCGGGTGTGGGTAGCGCATCGGGCCTCCGCTCCGGAAGTGCCACCCGCGAGCCGACTCATCGCACCAGCTGCCGCTTTCTCGGCAGTAGCTTCGACCGCGGCCGGCGACGACGGTCGACGAACCGAGTCACTGGAACCGGACACGCTGCAGGTTGCTGAGCGCCTGGGTATCGAGCTCCATCGCCTGAACCAGCACCTCGAAACCCTGCAGCGCCGCCGGGACGGGCACGTCGAACGTCATCGCCGGATTCGTCGGTTGGTGCAGCGTCGTGAGGATCGCGAAGTTGGCGATTCGCAGGCCCTGGGTCGGCAGCCAGCCGGGGATCGGGATCCAACCCTCGAACGTGCCGACGAGCACGAGTGAGAACGGCCGGATCGCGCGTTCGACGTCGATCGTGTTCAGCTGTCCCGCCACGGCCGGCTCGATCGGCTTCAACTGGTAGCCGCCGCACGGGAACTCGAACACGTAGGCTGCGCCCGCGTCCGCGCCGCGATCGTCGTCGCCCAGAGCGCCGACGATGCCGAGGTGGTATTCGATGTCGACCGCGCAGCCGATGTTGTCGGCCTGGTCCGAACTCGCGGGCTGCGCGCCCGCGGCCTGACGCCAACGGCCGAGCGACCAGTACTTGACGTTGCCGGTGCCCGACTGCGTCGTCGTGCCGTGGAACCACCCGCTGCGATCGCCCGTGAGCAGCGTGTTCGCCGAGAGCGCGACGGCACCACCGGTGTCGACCGGCTCGCCGAAGCCGGCACCGCCGTCCATCGGCCGGAACTGCACGCCGTCGTGGCCGTAGGCGAAGACCTCGCCGTGGGTGCCCGCGCCGGGCGCGCCGACCGCGAGCGTTCGCTCGAAGAGGCTGATCTTGTCGCCGAAGAGATCGACGGCCTGGCCGGTCGGATCGTAGACGTAGCCCGTCTGCTGCCAGACCGTGCCCTGGCGCTCGAGGATCCATGCCATGCCGCTGCGACTCGCCGTGACGCTCGCGTTCGACGCGCCGATCGCGATCAGCCCGTCGCCGACCGCGACGCTCGCGCCGTAGAACGCGTTGCTCGTGAAGGCGGTCGGCCCGAAGACCCCGCGCAGCTGCCAGACGCCCTGCGCCCGTTCGTAGACGTACGCCGCGCCCTGGTTGTTGCTCGAGTAGGGGGCGCCGGCGACGAGCGTGTCGCCCGCGAGCGCGATCGACGTTCCGAGCTGCGCGGTCGAGGGCGCGTCGGTCAGCTTCTGACGGAACTGCCAGCCGGCACCGACCCGCTCGAAGACGTAGATCGACCCGCTGCGGACGCCGTTCCCGGCGCTCCGCGGCGAGCCGACGACGAGTGTGTCGCCGTCGATGTCGACGGCGCGGCCGAAGTTGTCGTAGGCCGCGGCGTCGGGGGCCTGGATCTGGAAGCGATGCTGCCAGACACCGTTGACCGGCTCGTAGACGTGCGCGGTGCCGTTGTTGGTCGCGACCGAAGCGTGGTAGGGCGCGCCGACGACCGCGGTCGTGCCGCTGATCGCGACGTCGAAGCCGAACGACGCGTTCGGCATGTTGACCGGGGGGAGCAGCTTGGCACGCTCGATGTCACACTGCGCAGGCAGCAGTGCGGGAGTGAGCAGCGGCAGCAGGAACGAGGGGATGCAGCAGATGGAACCGGTGGACACGGGGAACTCCTTGGTTTGGACACCGTGAGCAACGCAGTCCGGCTTCGGCGGCCATCAACCTGCACGGCGAATCCTCGATTCCTCGCGGCCGCGTGAAATCCGTGTCCGGCACGGCAGGCGCACCGTCATGCAGTGGTCCTCCACACCAACCGAGCCGAACCCATGATTCCACTCACGCTGCGCCGTCGTCGCCGTCCCGGACTGCCGGGCCTCGCGATCCTCCTGACCGCTGCCACCGTTGCTGCCCAGCACCCCGCGCCGCCGATCGGCGTGGAGATCGCCGTGCCGCGCCACCTGAGCGACGGCGAGGAGTACACCGTGCCGCTGCGCCGGCTGCTGCGGCACGGGCAGACGCTGTTCCGGGCCAACTGGACCAACCAGGAGGGCGGCG
>JAGQRB010000019.1 GCA_020425925.1 Planctomycetota bacterium | reverse complement strand
TCCTGCCGATGATGACGGTCTACGACTTCTTCATCAAACGCGCGCTCGACCAGCTCTACTACAACCTCTACTGGGGCAGCTCGTTCGTGCTCGTCGGCACGCCGAGCGGCGTCACGCTGGCGCCCGAGGGCGCGCAGCACAGCTGGAAGAGCGACATCCAGATCCCGAACCTGATCACCTGGGAGCCGGCGTTCGCGATCGAGATGGAGTGGATCCTCTGCGATGCGATCCGCCGCCACTTCGCGCGCGACAACGTCGGCCGCAGCGGCGTGCTGGTGCGCGCGGTAACGCGCGCGCTCGAGCAGAAGACGCTGCTGACCTGGCTGCGCCGCCAGGCCGCGAACAAGCGCGACCTGCCGGACGGTGTCGAGATGGGGCTGTCCGCCGAGGACGGCGGACTGCACGAGGCCGAGGTCACCCACGCCGGCGACGAGGAGATCCTCGCGACGGTGCGCGACGACGCGCTCGCCGGCGGCTACCGACTGATCGACTGGCGCGGCTACCGCGGCTACCAGCCCGGCGAGAACGTCGTCGAGCTGTTCGTCATGGGCGCGCTCGTGCCCGAGGCCGTCGCGGCCGCCGAGCTGCTGCTCGATCGCGGCGTCTACGCCAACGTCACGGTCGTCACCTCGCCCGACCTGCTGTGCGGCGAACTCGCCCGCAAGACCGACTACGCCCACCTGCGGCGACGTCTCGGCGTCAGCGGCGAACTCCACCTCCGTCCCGCGGGCAGCGCCGGCGGACCGCTGGCGGTCGCAGACACGATCGATCTCGCGGGCCGGCGCGTGCCGATCGTGTCGGTCCACGACGGCGAGGTCGGACTGCTCGACAACCTCGGCTCCGTGGTCGGTGTGCAGCAGGTCAGCCGGGCGATCGTCAAGTTCAGCAAGTCCGGCACGCCAGCTCACATCTATCGCTACCACGGGCTGCACGACGAAGGCATCGCCGAGGCCTGCGGCGAAGCGCTCGCCCGCACCGCGCTCGAGAACGTCCGGCTGCATCCGGCCGCGGCGCGCACGCTCGGCCAGCGCATCGACTCGCCGCCGGGCTCCGACTCGTGGCGCGAGCTCTGGCCCGATCCAGCATAGATTCCGGAACGTGTCGTAAGGGGACTCCGTGACGACCTACCAGACCTTTCCGAGCCGGCGCAGCAACGTCCTGCCGACGGTGATCGCCGGCGCCGCGTTCTTCCTCGCCGCGTTCCTGGTCTTCGAGCGCACGGGCTGGTTCCGCTCGGAGCCGAGCGTCGAGCCCCGCGCGGTCACCCCGCGCGGCGACCTGATGGAGATCGAGAAGACGACGACGTCGATCTTCGAGCGCTGGTCCCCGTCCGTGGTCCACATCACCACCGAGGCGCTCGCGCGCACGATGTTCGGGGTGCAGACGGTGCCCGAGGGCACCGGCACGGGCTTCCTCTGGGACGATGCCGGCACCGTCGTGACCAACTACCACGTCGTGAAGTCGGTGGTCGAGGCCGGCCGCCAGCTCAAGGTCGCGCTCGGCGACGAGCTCTACAGCGGCGCCGTCGTCGGCACGAGCCCGAAGGACGACGTCGCGGTCGTGCGCCTGGTCGCGCCGCCGAGCGGGCTCGTTCCGCTGCAGATCGGCTCGTCGGCCGATCTCAAGGTCGGCCAGTTCGTGCTCGCGATCGGCAACCCGTACGGCTTCGACCGCAGCCTCAGCACCGGCACCATCAGCGCGTTGAACCGCACGATCGGGACCGAGAACAACTCGCGCATGACCGGCCTGATCCAGACCGACGCCGCGATCAACCCCGGCAACTCGGGCGGCCCGCTGCTCGATTCCGCCGGCCGGCTGATCGGCATGAACACCGCGATCTACAGCCCGAGCGGCACCAGCGCCGGCATCGGCTTCGCGGTGCCGGTCGATACGATCAACGAGGTGGTGCCCGCGCTGCTCGACGGCACCAAGGCGCAGCGCTATCTCGGCGTCACGGTCGGACCGCTGTCGCGGGTCGGGCGCGCGATCGGGCTGCCGGTGATGGAGATCGAGCCCGGCGCCGGCGCCGAGGCCGCCGGCCTGCAGCGCTACGACGTCACGCCCGACCACTCGGTGCGGGAGTACGGCGACCTGATCGTCGCGATCGACGGCGAGCCGGTGCGGTCGCAGAGCGATCTCAAGCTCGCGCTGCGCGGCCGCAAGCGCGGCGAGCAGGTCGTCGTCAAGGTCGTGCGCGGCGACCCGGATCTCGGCAAGGTCGTCGAGCTGCCGATCGTGCTGAAGTAGGCGCGAAGCGGCCTCTCAGCCGCGCGCCGCGGCGAGCCGTTCCTCGACCAGCTGCTGCGTCGGATCGAACCCCGGCAGCTTGATGTGCGCAGCGAGCTCGGCGTCGATCGCGGCGCGCGGCGCGAGACCGATGAGCTCGCTCTCGACGACGGACACCCCGCGCGCCGCGGCGAGCTCCTGGACCTTGTCGAACACCGTGCGAATCGACGTCGTCTCGTAGTCCAGCAGGTTCATCGAGACCTGCGCGAGCTGACGATCCTCGAGGAAGAAGCCCATGCCCTGCACCTTGGCGAAGCCGCCGTCCTTCTCACGGACCGCCTTCGCGATGTCCTTGGCGACCTGCACGTCCACGGTGTCGAGGTTGATGTTGTAGGCGATCAGGAACGTGCGGGCCCCGACGGCGACCGCGCCGGCGCTCTCGTGCAGTCTCGCGGGCCCGAAGTCGGGCGCGAAGTCCGGGTCGGTGCCGACGAGGTCCATCAGGCCCTCGAACTCGATGTTGCGGATGTTCCCGAGCTTGCGGCGGTCCTCGCGGGTGCAGGCCTCGGCGTAGAGGAACACCGGCAGCTGCAGCTCCTTGCCGATCCGCTCGCCGGCGGCGCGCGCCGCCGCCACCGCATCGTCCATCGTCGCGCCCGACAGCGGCACGAACGGGCAGACGTCCATCGCGCCCATGCGTTTGTGCTCGCCGTTGTGGCGTCGCAGGTCGATGCGCTCGATCGCCTCGGCGCAGCCGCGGACGGCGGCGTCGACCACCGCGTCCGCCGGCCCGGCGAGCGTGACGACGGCGCGGTGGTGGCTCGCGTCGAGCTCGCTGCCGAGGCACGCGACCTCGGGGACGGCGGTCATCGCGGCGACGATCGCGTCGACGGTCGCCTGGTTCCGACCCTCGGAGAAGTTGGGAACGAGCTCGAGCAGCGGTTTCACGGGCCGTCCAGTGTGCCCGCGGTCAGTCCCCGAGCCAATAGACGGCAGCCGCGTTGTGCAGTGCGTGGGCCAGGATCCCGGGCCAGAGGCTGCGACTGCCGAGGCGCAACGCACCGAACACGAGCCCGGCGACGAAGCGGTGCGGCAGCGCGAGCATGTGACCCTGCAGCCCGTGCAGGAACGCGAACAGGATCGCGGTCAGCAGCAGTGCCGCGCGAGGCGACGACATCGCCGCGGCCGCACGCCACGCGACGCCGCGGCACAACCACTCCTCGAGCAGCGGCGCCAGCACGACCAGCGAGACCAGCGCCGCGGCACCGGGCGTCCGTCCGTGGGCCGCGCCGTCGCGGAACAGTGCGACGAACCCGACCGAAGCCGCGAGGCTCAGGGCCGCGGCGGGCACCGCGGCCGGCAGCCAGCGCCAGGCCGGTCGCGCCGGAAACGTGTCGGCCGGCCGACCACCGATCAGCGCACCGACGACCGCCGCCACCACGATCGGGCTCCAGGCCAGCGCGAGATCGGACCAACGGTCGTCGTCGAGTTCGAAGCCGAAAGCGACCGCGACGAGGCCGAAGAGCGGCACGGTGCAGGCGACCGCGAGCACGAGCGCGGCGCGCAGGTTGTGGCGCCGTTCGCCGCGATCCGCCGCGATCACACGCTTTTGATGCGCACGCGTCGGCGTCCCGCACGCACCGCAGAAGCGCGCGCTCGCGGCCATCTCGGCGCGGCAGACGTGGCAGCGCGTCATCCCTTCGGCGGCACGAGTCCGGTGACCTGCCAGGACGGATGCCAGTACTCGAACCGCAGCCGGAGCTCGTCGGCGCCGAGTTCGAACAGCACGCTCGCGCCGCCGTTCCGGACCCGGCCCGGATCGACGACGCCGAGCTTCGGCCGACGTTCGGTCCAGCCGCGCTTCTCGCAGATCTGCTCGAACAGCGGGCCGAAGCGTTCGCGCAGGTCGGGGCGGAACTGCTCGACCACCGCCGCGGTGCCCGGCGCATTCCAGGCCGAACGGAACCGCTCGAGCGCCGGCTCGAGCGGCGGCGTGCGGTACGGCGGCAGCTCGACGGATTCGAGCTGCCACACGGCATCTGCCAGGCGATAGCGCAGCACGAGCTCGTCGTCGTCGCACGGGTAGCGCACGACCGCGGCGCGGCCGCTGGCCTCGATGGCGCGCTCGCCGAGCGCGGGCATCGCGTCGAGCCAGCCGCGACGCTCGACCCCTTCGCGGATCCGGCCGCGGTCGAGCATCGCGTCGATCGCCGCGAGGTCGCCGCTCTGCCACGACGCGGCGAACGCGTCGACCGCGGCATCGACCTTCGGCGGTCGGGTCAGCAGCCAGATCGCCGTGATGGCGAGTGCGAGTCCGGCGGCGACCGCGCCGCCGAGCCGCAGCCGCGCGCGCCAGGCCGCCCCACTCTCGCGTCGCCGGCGCTCGCGCGTGTGCTCGGCCACGCCGCCGGCGACCCGCTGCTGCGGGTCGAAGCGCTGGCGCACGATCGCGAGCTCCGGGTTCTCCGCCAGCAGTCGCTGCACCCGCGCCGCCTGCGCGACGGCGAACCAGAACGCGACCAGCATCAGCGTCCAGAAGCCCGCGAAGACCACGGTCATGCCGAGCTCGACCTGCCGCTCGGGGGCATTCCAGGCGATCATCGCCGCGTTGAACTCCGTGCAGGCGGCCACGAAGAGCCACTGCAGCACGGTGTTGAGCGTCCAGTTGCACGCACCGACGATCGCCCACAGCAGCGGGCTCCGCATCACGAACAGCGCGGCGGCGAGCATCAGCGCGAACTGCGCGTAGACCACGAAGGTGACCGGGTAGTACCAATCGCCGGTCAGGAAGTCGGCCAGCCCGGCGAGCGCCGTGTGCCAGATCGCGATGTGCAGCGCGCCGAGCAGCGCGCTCGACCAGAACACGAAGCGCAGCGTCAGGACGATCTGCTTGATTCG
>JAGQRB010000215.1 GCA_020425925.1 Planctomycetota bacterium | reverse complement strand
TCACTGGTGCACGAAGAACGGCACCGGGCAGTAGTTGCGCTGCACCGAGCCGGTGGTCGCGAGCTGCGGCGGGCCGCTCGCCGACACGATCGCGGTGCGCGGACGCACACCGGTCAGCACGTGGGCGCCGTTGCTGACGACCGCACCACCCGGGGCGAAGAAGTCGAAGATCAGCGCCTGGCTGGCCCAGTCGAAGTCGTTGAAGCTCGGGTTGTTCGGGATCGCGAAGCTCCAGCTCTTGACGCCGGTCGAACCCGTGACGCCGGTGAGGCTGAGCGCGCCCGCGAGGTTGACCTGGCCGGTGCAGCTGGCCTGCACACCCGGCAACAGCGACTGCAGGCTGACCGGCGTCTGCAGCTGGCCGCCGGGCACGATGACGAGCACCGCGAAGCTGCTGCCGGGCGCGCTGCTGAGCCGCGTCGAGTAGAACAGCCCCGGGCGCGTCGGATCGACCGTCAGGTTGGGCGTGCCGTTCGAGCCCGGGCAGCCGACCGGACCGTAGGTCACCGGCGAGTAGTAGTCGGCGCGATCGAGGCGGTAGTTGAACGGCGTGCCGCCACCGCTGTTGCCGTAGATCCAGTAGTCGACGACGAGGTTGCCGAGCGACGGGTTGTAGGTGAACGGCGTCGTGAGGTTGATGAAGAACTGCCCGTTGGGCAGCGGGTTGGCGGTGTCGCGCAGATCCGGCAGCGTGTAGAGCGCCGGGCCGAAAACGGTCACCGGCGTCGTCGCGTAGTTGTTCGCGAAGTTCGAGCCCATGGTCGCCGAATCCTCGCTGGAGTACCCCATGCGGATCTCGAGCTGCAGGCCACGCCCGGTGTCGAGCTGCGTCAGCGCGCCGTCCTGGCGGAAGCCGAGCTTGGTGATCTGGTGGCCGCTCGGGATCGCGAGATCGACGCCCTCGTAGAGCACCTGCACCCGCGACGTGCCGCTGGCGAGCGGCAGATTCGGCGAGTTGCCCGGGCCCTCGGGTACCGCGACGTATTCGTCCGGGAAGATCGTGGTGGTCTGCGCGGCGAGCGCGCCGCCGAGCAGCAGGGGAAGCAGGAATCGGGGGTGGTTCATGGTCATTGTCCTCGCCAGGAGCAGCGAGAGCGCGGCCGACCCCGTTCGCGACTTTCCCCGAATCGGCTGCCCCGCGCCGCGGCGAGGCGGCCCGGATCAGTTCATCCCGGCGAGCAGATCGACGCCGTTGCTGGTCAGCACACCGAGCGCGTTGACGCCGGCCGCGACCACCGCCGCCTGCAGGTAGACATGGACCCCGCTGAGCGCCGGGAGGTTCGGCACCTGGAACGTAAAGCTGCCGGCCCCGGCCGCGGGCACGAACGCCAGCGCCGCGTCGAGCGACAGGTGCTGCCGGCAGCCCGGCATGCCGATGGCGCCGAGGTCGAGGCCTTGCAGCTGCTGCGTCAGGCCGCCGACGAAGACGCCGACGGGCGCGGCCACCGGCACGTTGCTCGCGGTCATGACGACGCCGGTTCCGAGGATCGGCCGGCCCGCCGCCGTGAGCTGCAGCGGCGAGGCGTCGGTGCCGGTCTGGATCGGCACCGCGGTCGAGAGGTCGACCGGGCCCGGATCGCGTCCGCCCCCACCCGGGCTCCAGCCGGTGAGGGCGATGTGGTCGCCGACAGCACAGGCCTGGTAGCGGTACTCGACGATGCCGGACGAGAAGAACGCGAGCTGGAACGTGCTCACGTTGGCGGTCCCGGCCTCCGGCACGTTGGTGAACGTGACGTAGGCCGCGCCGTTCTGCGGATCGGTGTCGAACTGCACGGTGCCGCCGATCGACGGATCGAGGTCGGTCCACAGCGGGCACCAGCGCGGCTCACCCTGCAGCAGCGCGATCGGGTTGCCGAAGCAACAGCCGCTGTCGGCGCTCGAGCCGGCCCGCACGAAGCCGTTGCTGCTGACCCGGACCTGGGTCGCGCTGCCGCCGGGGTAGGCCAGCGGGAAACCGAGCTGGAACGGGCCGGCGACCGCGTCGTTGGCGAGCGAGCGCGGGGTCGACGTCGGCGTGTACCAGGCGCTCGCACCCGGCACCACGACG
>JAGQRB010000214.1 GCA_020425925.1 Planctomycetota bacterium | reverse complement strand
CGGAGGACGGCATAGGAGGTATGGCATAGTGGGTGGAGTTCGGGCGTGTGCTCTTCCGTTCTCGGATCCCGCTGGACGGCTACGGCGGGCCTGGCCGTCCATGTCGGAGGCGTTGTCGTCCGAGATCGGCGGGGCGTGTCGGGTCGGCTGCCGGTGGTGTTCGCGCTGCGCGTGGGCGACGCGGGTTCGCGAATCCCGCCGACGGCTACGGCCGGCCTGGCCGTCCATGTCGGAGGCGTTGTCGTCCGAGATCGGCGGGGCGGGCGCGCTCAGCCCACTAGCGAATGAGAGTGAAGCGGATGCGCGACCCGAGTTCGTGCGCGATCGCTTCGCGGTGGCGTTCGCCGAGTTGCCGTGAGTCGCTGTACGGGTGGAACAGCGTGACGAGGGCGAGCGAGTCGATCGCGCGCAGGGGGCGGAACGTGGCGGCAAGTACATCGGGGCGAGGTGCCGGTCGCGGCTCCGGCGTTCGGTCGTAGAGCGCGAGCCAGTCGAGCGCGCGCGCAGTGCACAGCGGTGCCAGCGCGACGTCCGGGGTCCAGCCCAGGCTGAGCTTGCGGAGGTCCGGCTGCCCGGCGGCGGCCCGGAGCAGCTCAGGCGTCGGCGGCGTGCCCCATTCGAGATCCTGCAGGCGCAGCGTGCCGATGAGGTCGATCGCCGCGGCCGTCGCCGCGGCGAGCTCGGCGTCGGTGCCGGGCAGCGGGCCAACCCCGAGTTGGCGGAGCGGCAACCGGCGCATCGCGGTGAAGGCGGCCGGCGAGATCGGCCGACGCGGTCCCACCTGCAACGCGGTCAGCTGCGGTGGCAGTGCGTTCACGTGTTCGGTCTCGAGGATGCCGCCGTACAGAACCAGGCCGTGCAGCCGAGGCATGCGGGCCAGCAGCTCGAGGTCGGCCGGGGTCGGCTCCCACGCCGGCGATCCTGCCGCGCCGAGCACCGGCTCGTTGCCCAAGCCGTAGAAACGCAGATCGGCGACGTTCTCGAGTTCGCTGAGCGCCTCGAACGTGGATTCGTCCAGTCCGGGTGGCGTGTAGAGGTCGAGCCGCTGCAGGCCCGCCACGGCCCCGAGGGCGCGAACGCCGGCGGCCGTGATCCGCGTGCCGACCAAGATCAGCGTGTGCAGCGCCGGCCATCCTTGGAGCGCCGCGGCGGTGCCCTCGTCGAGCGTGAGCGAGTCGAAGGAGAACGAGACCGTGCTCAGTCGCCGGCAGTTCGCGAGTTCGCGCAAGTGCGCCGGCGTCAGCCGCATCGCCGCCGGGAGCGTGAGCCTCTCGAGCCCCCCGCAGTCGGCCAGCGGCACGAGCGCGACCGGCTCGGCCCGGCGCCATGCCTCCTGACCGCCGTCGGCGAGCCTGGCGTCGATGCGGAGCGCGCGCAGGCCCGGGAACCGGGACAGCAGCGGCAGATCGCCCGGCAGCGCTTCGCGAAGATCGATGTTCACGAGCTCTGCTGCGGCCGATTGCAGCCCCGCGGTGCCGTCGACGCGCGTCGCAGGCGGCAGTCGCGCAGGCGCCTGCGCAGGCGTCTGCCGAACGGAGCGATCCATCCACCACGAAGCGACGGCGACCAGCGCGCCGAGCAGCACCGCGGCGGCGGCGAACCAGCGCTGCGGGTCGGAACGCCGCGTCCGCAGGGTCGCGAGCGGGTCGCCGGTCACCGCTTCGGCCAGGTGGGTCTCGAACAAGCGGTCCACAGCGGCTCGTCGTGCCACGATCGTCGGGTCGGTCATGATGCAGCTCCGCGTTTGCGCTCGACGCATGCGCGCAGCGCCGCACGCACGCGCCGGAGCGCCGTCTTGACGCCAGCGCGCGACAGCCCGAGCCGCGCCGCGATGCCGGAGCGGCCGAGGTTGTCGCGATAGGCCGCGTCGAGCAGGTTCCGTTGCCGCGCGGGCAACGCCTCGACGCATGCGCGCAGCGCGGTCAGATACTCATCGGGCTCGGGGTCGGGACACCACGCCGTCCAGGTCTCGTCGGCGATCTCGACTTCGCGCCGGCGGCGTTCGCCGCGAATCTGCTGCAGGAACAGGTTCTTGGCGGTGCGGCGGAGATAGGCCATCGCGGTCGCTTCGCCGCGCCAGCGGAAGCCGGCGCGCATTGCCACCAGCAGTGCTTCCTGCACGAGGTCTTCGATCCTGTCGGGCGCGCAGCCGAGGACGCGGAGATAGCGCCGCAGCGGATTGCCGAGCGCCAGGAGGCGTCCTGCGCCGTCGTCTCCGGCACCGCTTCCGATACTCTCGGTGCTGGCCAGGGAGGTGCGCAGGCTTGGCATGAGTCCTCTATGACCGGAGTACGCTCGGGGGGTTCGCCGATCCTCGAGAAATCACGCCACGGTCCGGATCCGACGGATACGTCTGTCGGGCTCAGAGATCGACCAGCACACGCTCGCGCAGGTAGGCGAGGTTGAGTGAGTTGAAGCCGGTACCGGGATCGAGGATCCGACGGAAGTTCAGGCGGCCCGGCGGGCACATGATGTTGATCGCGGTGCCCGGGAACTGCGGGTTGTTGTCGATGTACTGCGACGTCGTGCCGAAGTTCGGATTGCCGCCGTAGAGGCCAGCGGGCATCGGCAGGTCCTTGACGAGGCCCATCGAGCGGCCGCATTGGCGTGCGGTGAGAACCGCCATCAGACGAGCCATCGTCGCGATCGCCAGATCGATCGCGTCCTTCCGCGCATCGAGCAGCAGGCCGGCGAGGCGATCGCCATCGCCGGGATCGTCGCCGATCGGTTGGCCGGCGGCGTACGGCGCAGGCGTCAGCGGATCGAAGATCTCGTGGAAGGCCTCCGAGTTGCCGCCCTGGCTACGGATCTCGTCCCGCACGATGGCGTAGACGAAGACCCCGAGGCGGTCACCGAGGTGGTCCTCGAGGCAGTTGTTCTCCTGCCGCTGGTTGTTCGGATCGAATTGCGCGTTGCCGATCGTGGTGTTCGTCGAGGATCGAGCCGAACTGCCGATGCAGATCTGCGAAAACCCGATCTCGGAGTACGGCAGACTCGGCATGCCGACGGGGAATGCCCCGGGGGCGCTGGTCCGGAACGTGACGTTGACGCCGAGGAACAGCTGGTCGAGCTGCTGCAGCAAACCCTGGATCAGATGCTGGCGGGCGAGGTCGTTGGCGTTGGCGTTGTTCCCCAGCAGACCGAGAACGCGCCAGAGATCCTCGATGTCCGGATCCCCGTTGGCCTCGGGGCTGACCCTGAGCATCGGGTGGCCACCGCCTTCGGGGTAGTACGACTCGACGTCGCGCGACAGATCGAGATACCACAGCTGCGCCGGGTTCACCGTGGTTTCCAACGGCCGGATCTCCTCGGTCGCGACGCGGCACAGGAAGCCGAACGTCCGCGGCGCCGACGGCATGCCGGTTTCGTCACGCACGACCACGGTGATCGTCACCGGACCTTCGGCGAAGGTCATGCCCGGCGGCACCGTGTAGCTCGTCCCGCTCGCGGTGGTTGTCGCGATCAACTGGCTGGTGAAACTCCAGCCGGGCGGGACCACCTGGCCAACCGACACGACCGGCAGGCTCGCAGAGATGGTGGTCGCGGCGGCGACGATCGCCGAACTGGGATCGCTGGCGCCGACGTCGATGGCGAAGCCGGTGGTCGGCACCTGCAGCATGCCGCCGGCCGGCCCGCTGCCGTTCAACGCGACGTCGATCTGGTTCAGCGACAGGCTGTCGACCGCCGGAAGGTCACCGTCGCCGCGGACGACCTCGCGCAGCGGCCCGGGCCCGGCCATCACGCCGTTCACGCCGCGGACGGCGTCGTTGGTGTTCGAGAACGTGATCGTGGAGACCGACGCCGTCAGCATCGACTGACCGCCCAGCGTGACCGCGATCAGCCGCGGACTGATCAACGTCGGCGGAGTCGTGATCATGCCCAGCGTGCCGTCTGCGATCGTCAGGTCCTCGTCATCGAGCGTGGCGTTGGGCACGAGCGTGACGTCCTCCGACAGGAAGAGCACCAGGACGTGGCCCGCGGTCGGGTTCTCCACCATCACGGTGGCGGCTTCGAGCTTCGGAGCCGGCGCCGGTTCGGTCGTTGCCGAGGCGACGCTCGAATACGGTGACGGCTGCCCCTGTCGAACGGCGCGAACCCGGTAGTCGTAGGTCGTCGCCGGCGTGAGACCGGCATCGCGGTACGAGGTGGCGTCACCCGGGACGGTGCCCACCAACGCGAAGGCTGCAGCGTCGGCGCGTTCGATCCGAATGACGCCGGTGCCGTCGGTGCCGTTGACCCAGTTGAGATCCAAGGCGGTAGCACCGGCAGATCGCGCCACGAGCGCCGTCGGCGCCGGCGGCGCCGGCTCCGGCGCCGTCGTGGCCGAGGCGTCTTCGGAGAACGGCGAAGAGCCGACGTCGTTGAACGACTGCACGCGGTAGGTGTAGACCGTCGCCGGCTGCAGATCGGCGTCGCCGTAGGTCACCTCGCCGGCGGCGAGCTCAGCGACGACCTCGAGGATCTCGCCGCGGACCCGGTAGATCCGAAAGCCGTTCTCGTTCGGCGAGCTGTCGGACCACACCAGCTGGATCGAGGTCGGGCCGGTCGCGGTCGCGGTGATGCTCGCCGGTCGCAGCGGCACGCCGCTGTCGCCGCCGCCGCCGCCGCCGGAGTTCGCCGCCAGCCCCGCTCCGATCGCGACCGGACCGCAGCCGGTGGTGCCGAACACGGACGCGAGCGCCGAAACGGCGAGGAGCGGTAGCGCAACTCTCATCGATCAGATGGCCTCCGCGGGGAGTCTAGATCCGCGCGGGGAACCGGTCCACCCGTAGCGAGCGCCGGCCGTTCAGCGCCCGCTCGGCCGCCGCGCGAACGCCACGCGCCTGCCCGCTTCACCGTCGAACTCGATGCCGGCGGCACTGACCACACCGCCGCGCAGGACGTCGTTGCCGATCTCGACCTCGATCACGCCGTCGTTGCCGGTCCAGGAGCCGGCCGCCAGCTCGCGACGATTCGAGTCGGGACCGGTCAGCAGGCGCGCCTGCCCCCCGCTCCGGAGCTCGAGCGACAGCGCCGGCGCGCGGAACGCGGCCTCGTCGAACGGCGGCGCGGCCTCGGCCGGCCAGCGGCTGCGGTCGAAGTCGTAGACCCCGAGCACCGCCGGCGGTGCATCGGATCCGCTCGCCGGCGCGTCGGCCCACGGCGGTGTGAAGTCGGGCTTGTCGGTCAGGAACCGCCAGGCGACGAGCAGCGCGGCGAGTCCGACGACCGACACGATCGTCGGTACCAGCCACCGGTTCGTGCGCCGCCGCTCGGCCGCCGCGCG
>JAGQRB010000018.1 GCA_020425925.1 Planctomycetota bacterium | reverse complement strand
TGGATGTCGGCGAGCCGGCCTTCGGAACCGAGCTGGCGCTTGGCGATGCCGATCAGGGTGTCGCCCTTGGCGATCTTGTAGCTGCCGCCGAGCTTGACGCCGGTGCGCTTCTCCGCCCGCTTGGCCAGGAAAGCCTCGACCTCGGCCGCGGTCGGCAGCTGGATGCTGTGGCCCGGGCGGAGTTTCTTCGGGTCGAGCTTCGGGTTCAGCCGCATGATCTCGCCGGCGAGCGAACGCGTGCCGAAGCGCTCCCGTGCGATCAACTCGTAGTTGTCGCCGCGCTGGATCTCGTAGATCGGCCGCTCGGCCGAGACCGGTTGCGACGGAGGGGTCGCCGGCGGCGCACCGGCACCCTTCCCCGGGTTCGCCGGCGCGGTCGCCCCGACCGGGCCCGCGGTGTCGTTCGCGCCGGCCCTGGTCGCGGCCGCATCGGCCGCGCTGGGGTCGTTCGCCGCCGGCTTCGGCGCCGCGGTCGCGGCGAGCAGCTTGCGGATGTCCGGCAGCTTCGCCGCCGCCCGGTCGTCGCCCGCGGCGCGAGCGCCACCCGAATCACGCCCGTCGTCGCGGGGATCGCCGACGGCGAGCTGCGGCGACGCAGAGCCGTCGCGCTGCGCCTTCGCGTCGTTCTTCGGCGCGGCAACCGCACCGGACCCCATCACGGTCACGCCGAGAATGAGGAAGATCAGCAGACACAAGACATAGAGCCCGTACTTCTCGAGCTGGCCCATCACATCCCTCCCAGGATCGTCGACCTCGCCGTCAACTCGTTGTGAAACCGACGGACCGACCGGACCACGCCGCGTCGGTACGCGCCGCATTGCCGATCAGTCCCACCGCCGCGAAACAGAACACCAGGCTCGTGCCTCCCGTACTGACGAACGGGAGATCGATGCCTTTGGCAGGAGCCCACCCGCTGACCACGAGCAGGTTCGCCGCCGCTTGCAAACAGATGGTCAGAGCGTAGCCGCAGACGACGTAGCGGAGAAACGGATCGCGTACTTTCGTCGCCAGCCGCCACGCGATGAAACCGAAGGCGCCGAAGCCGAGGAGCACCGCCGCGGTGCCGACGAACCCGAGCTCCTCACCGACGATCGCGAACACGAAGTCGTTCTGCGCCTCCGGGACGAATCCCATCTTCATCCAGCCCTGACCGAGCCCGCGGCCGGTGGCCCCGCCGCTGCCGACCGCGATCAATCCGAGACCGACCTGCGAATCGGGGGCCGGCGTCAGGAAGTCCGACAGTCGGTCACGCACGTAGCCGTGGCGCAGCGCGACGAAGGCGAACGCCGCGACCCCGACGCCGAGCAGCGGCAGGAAGAACGCCATGCGCACCCCCGCGATCAGCGTCAGCAGGCTCGCGATCGCCATCACCAACAGCGCATTGCCGTTGTCGGGCTGCGACATCAGCACACCGCCGAGCAACAGCGCACAGCCCAGCGCGCGCAGCGCACCGCCGCCGGCGCGAGCGCGCTCGGGGTTCGGCGCGAGCAGCAGCGCGACCGTCAGGATCAGGAAGAAGCGCGCCGGCTCGACCGGCTGGAACTGGTGGTCGCCGTAGCGGATCCAGCGGTGTGCACCGTTGACGTCGGGCAGCAGGTGCGGCACCAGGCAGAGCGCGGTCGTGACGAAGAACAACGGCACCGCCAGGCGGCACAGCAGTCGCATCGGCAGCACCGCTGCGGTCAGGAACGCGGCGAGCCCGAACAGCAGCTTGAAGCTCTGCTGCTTGACGGCGACCAGCGGACCGACCTCGACGCGCGCGCCGACCACCGAAACGGCCATCACCAGGCCCAGGCACGACAACGACACGGTGACGAGCATGAGCCAGTCGAGCTCGCGCAGGTGCACGCGGTCCTTCGCGGGCGCGGTGGTCGAGACGGGAATCGCGGGCATCAGCGGACCTTGAACAGCGCCAGACTGGTGAGCGCGAGCAGCACCGAGAGCACCCATGCGCGCACGACGACGCGGGTCTCCGGCATGCCGCCGAACTGGAAGTGGTGGTGGATCGGCGCACACCGGAACACCCGCTTGCCGCGCAGCTTGAACGAGCCGACCTGGATCACGACCGAGAGCGCCTCGACCACGAACACGCCGCCGACGACGAACAACACGAGCTCGGTGCGGCTGACCAGCGCGGCGTAGCCGAGCGCGCCACCGAGCGCGAGGCTGCCGACGTCGCCGAGGAAGACCAGCGCCGGCGCCGCGTTGAACCACAGGAAGCCGAGCGCGCCGCCGAGCAGCGCCCCCATCAGCACGGTCATCTCACCGGCGCCCGCAACGTGGGTCACGAGCAGGTACTCCGACCAGTCGACGCGGCCGACCGCGTAGGTGATGACCGCGTAGGCGACCGCCGCGGTCGCGATGCAGCCGGTCGCGAGGCCGTCGAGTCCGTCGGTCAGATTGACGCCGTTCGCGGCGCCGGTGAGCACGAGGACGGCGAGCACCAGGAACGGGATGCCGTACGCGATCGTGAGATCGACCGCGACCTCCTTGAAGAACGGCAGGTAGAGATGCGGCCCGCCCGACGCCGATTCGAGCCCCGCGGGCCCGAGCAGCCACAGTCCGATGCCGATCGCGAGCAGCGTCAGCGCGCCCTGCTTCTCGCGCTTGCTGATGCCGCGCTTGGGCTGGCCGGTGCGGGCCTGACGCAGCTTGACCCAGTCGTCCCAGAAGCCGACCGCGGCGAAGCCGGCGACCAGCACGAGACCGGGCGCGGAGAACCGGTTCGGGCCGTCGAACCGCAGCCAGCAGAGCCCGGCGAGCAGGATGCCGAAGACGATGAACAGGCCGCCCATCGTCGGCGTCCCACGCTTGTGGGCATGGAGCTCCTCGAGTCGGGCCGAACCGGTGCCGTCGATGCGCTCGCCGACCCCGAGGTTGGCGAGCCAGCGGATCACGGCGGGCCCGGCGAGCACGGCGAACAGGAACGCGGTCACGACCGCACCCGCGGCGCGGAAGGAGATGTAGCCGAACAGGCGGCACACGTCCTCCGAGAACAGCCAGGGTGCGAGCCAGTACAGCATGGTTCAGTCGTCGGCCCCGGCCGTTTCGCCGGCGCCCGCGATCCGTTCCGTCGCCGCCAGCGCGCGCACCAGGTCGTCGACCAGCCGGACGAGCGCGACCCGGCGCGACGCCTTGAAGAGCACGAGGTCACCCGGGCGCACCGCGTCGAGCAGCAGCTGCCGGGCGAGCTCGAGATCCGGGACCCGATGCACGCGCGCGACCGCCATCCCGCCCGCGATCGCGCCGTCGGCGATCGGCTCGGCGCCGGCGCCGACCGCCACCAGCAGGTCCTGACCGCTGGCCGCGACCTGGCGACCGAGCTCGCGGTGGAGCTCGACGCTGCGGTCACCGAGCTCGAGCATCTCGCCGAACACGACGACCCGTTTGCCGGTGCCGCCGATGCCGGCGAGGGCCTGCAACGCGGCGCGCGCCGATTCGGGGTTCATGTTGTAGGTGTCGTCGAAGACCGTGACGCCGCCGCTCACCTTCGGCTCGAGCCGGCGCGCCGCTCCGGGCACCGCCGCGAGGGCCGCGAGCACGTCGGCCTCGGGCATGCCGAGGTGCACCGCCGCCGCGATCACCGCGAGCGCGTTGTGCACGTTGTGGGTACCGAGGCCGGGCAACGTCACGCGGCGCTCGCCGTTGAGCAGGAACGAGGTGCCGAGCGCGTGGAAGCTGAGATCGGTCGCGAACCAGTCGGCTTCGCGCGCGACGCTGGTGAACTCGACCCGCGCCTCGCATTCCGCGGCCATCGCGCGGCAGGAGGCGTCGTCGCCGTTCAGGATGCAGAGCCCGTCGGCGAGCAGACCGTGCGGCAACGCCGCCTTCTCGCGCGCGACCCCGGCGAGCGAGCCGAGACCCTGCAGGTGCGCCGACGCGACACAGGTCACGATCCCGACATCGGGGCGCGCGACGGCGGTGAGCTTCGCGATCTCGCCGGGTGAGCTGGTGCCGATCTCGACGATCGCGGCGCGGGTGTCGGCTTCGATCTGCAGCAGCGACAGCGGCACGCCGACGTGGTTGTTGAACGACGCCGGCGAGCGCACCGTCGGCATCGCACGCTGCAGCACGCCACCCAGTCCCTCCTTGGTCGAGGTCTTGCCGCACGAACCGGTGATGCCGACGACCTTGGCACGATGGCGGCGGCGGTGCTCGGCCGCGATCGCGAGCAGGGCCTCGCCGGTGTCGGGCACCCGGACGATCCAGGGCTCGGCCGCGCGCGTGCGGGCGGCGCGCGACAGCGGTGCGAGCTCCGTGGGCGGACGATCGACGACCAAACCGACGGCGCCGTTCTCGACCGCCTGCAGCAGGTGCGCGTGACCGTCGTGGCGATCGCCGCGCAGCGCGACGAAGACCTTGCCGCCGCAGTCGCCGCGCGAATCGGTGACGACGCCCTGCGCGGTGCGGCCGCGCTGCAGCACCTCGGCGCCGACGATCGCATTCGCGACCTTGCCGGCAGTCAGCCAGCTGCGGGTGCCACGAACGGTGCGCGGCGTCGCCGCCGCGCGATCGGAGAGAGCTTCGATCCGGCTCATCGACCGGTTCACCGGCGCAACCATCCTGCCTCCTTCGCCCCGAGCGCGCGACCGGCCTCGAGCCGGTCGTCGAACGGAATGACGCTGTCCTTGAGCACCTGATAGGTTTCGTGGCCCTTGCCCGCGATCAAGACGGTGTCACCGGGGCCGGCGCGGCCGATCGCGAGGCGGATCGCCTCGGCGCGGTCGACGATGCGGACGCACTCGGCCTTGCCGCCTGCGAGTCCGGGCGCCATGTCGTCGAGGATCGCCTCGGGATCCTCCGAGCGCGGGTTGTCGCTCGTCAGGTAGGCGATGTCGGCATGGCGCGCGACCGCCGCCGCCATGCTCGGCCGCTTGCTGCTGTCGCGATCGCCGCCGCAACCGAACACCACGTGCAGCCGCCCCTCGCAGACTTCGGCGAGCGTCTCGCAGACCTTGTCGAGCGCGTCCGGGGTGTGGGCGTAGTCGACGAACGTGCGCACGCCGCCGCCGCGACCGAACGGCGCCTCGACGAGCTCGAGCCGGCCCGGCACCGGCCGGGCGTCCTCGAGCGCCGAAGCGACGGTGAGCTCGCTGGTGCCGAGCGACAGCGCCGCCGCTGCCGCCGCGACCGCGTTCTGCACGTTGTGTGCGCCGACAAGTCGCAGGAACAGCTCGACCGCGCCGTTCGGCATCACCAGCCGGAAGCGCGTGCCGTCGGCGCTCGGCCGCACCTGCTCGGCGCGCACCTCGCCGGCCTCGCCGCCGAACCAGACCAGCCGCACGCCGGGCTCGAGCAGCTCGGCGAAGTACTCGGCGGCCGGGTCGTCGCGATTGAGCACCGCGGTCGAACCGGGCTGCAGCTGGCGGAACAGGCGCCCCTTCGCCTCGCGGTACGCCTTCATCGAGCCGTGGTAGTCGAGGTGGTCCTGCGTCAGGTTGGTGAAGACGGCGGTCGCGAACCGCACGCCGCGCACGCGCTCCTGATCGAGGCTGTGACTCGACACCTCCATGACACAGGCGCTCGCGAACCGATCCGCCATCTCGCGCAGATAGCCGTGGATGCGCACCGGATCTG
This sequence comes from Planctomycetota bacterium, assembly GCA_020425925.1. Classification (GTDB taxonomy): domain Bacteria; phylum Planctomycetota; class UBA1135; order UBA1135; family UBA2386; genus JAGQRA01. The sequence goes on along the minus strand of JAGQRB010000018.1, from coordinate 667 downwards.
GCGTGGTCGTGCCCGCCGGGATCCGGCGGCCGCCGAACTCGTAGGCGATCGTCCCGATCAGGCCGACCTGGCGCCGATCGGCGGTCAGACAGGCTCGAATCAGATGCGAGACCGTGGTCTTGCCGTTCGTACCCGTGACGCCGACGACCGCGACCGCCCGCGACGGATCGCGGTAGTAGAACCGCGCCGCGTCGGCCAACGCCTGCCGCGCGTTGTCGACGACGAACAGCGGTACCGGCAGCGGCAGCGCCTCCTCGGCGACGATCGCGACCGCACCGCGTGCGACCGCCTGCTGGGCGTAGGCCGCGCCGTCGCTCTTGCGACCGCGGATCGCGAAGAACACGTTGCCCGGCCGGACCTCGGCGGAATGGAACTGCAGCCCCTCGACCGCGATATCGCGCCAGTGCAGCACCTCACGGGGCCGCAAACTGTCGCGCAGCTCGCGCAGGCGCACGGTGCCCTGTCCGGACGGCAGCCCGGATGGAAAAGCCAACTCTGTCATCAACCGCCCTGTCGACCTTCGTCTCTGAGGCCCGTCGCCCCAGCCTGACCACCAGGAGAAGCAAAGCTCATCGAATCCGACCATTCGATGTGCGCGACTCCTGTCGGCGGCGCTGCTCCGCTGCCAGCCTGTCGGCCTGCAGCAGCAGCCGCACCGCCGGCGGCG
>JAGQRB010000213.1 GCA_020425925.1 Planctomycetota bacterium | reverse complement strand
CGCCGGGCTCGACGTGCCGGTCGCGTGCGGCCTGCCGTTCGGCCACCGACCCGGCGCCTGGACGCTGCCGTTCGGTGCGCGCGCGCGGCTCGAGGCGCCCGCCGACGGTTCGCCCGCGACCCTCCGACTGCTCGAGCCCGCCGTGCGATGACGTTCGAACTCCGCTGCAAGCCCTACACGCTCGAGCTGCGCCACCGCTTCACGCTCGCCAACAGCTCGCGGACGACGACGCCGACGCTGCTGATCGAGCTCGAGCGCGACGGCATCGTCGGCTACGGCGAAGCCGCGATGCCGCCCTACCTCGGCGAGACCCACGCCTCGGCGCAGGCATTCCTGGAGCGCATCGAACTCGCCCGGATCGACGCCGAGTTCGACGCCGCCGCGGTGCTCGCCGCGGTCGACGCGATCGCCCCGGGCAACGCCGCGGCCAAGGCCGCGTTCGACATCGCGCTGCACGACTGGCTCGGCAAACGCAGCGGGCAGCCGCACTGGCAGCGCCTCGGACTCGACCCGCGAGCCGTGCCACCGACCTCGTTCACGATCGGCATCGGCGAGCCGGACGACGTCGGTGCCCGCGCTGCCGCCGCCGCCGCCGAGTTCGCGGTGCTCAAGATCAAGCTCGGCGGCAGCGGCGACCGCGCGATGATCGCGGCGATCCGGAACGCCACCGCGATCCCGATCCGGGTCGACGTCAACCAGGGCTGGACCGACCGCGAACACGCGCTGCGCGAGATCGAGTGGCTCGCCGCGCGCGGCGTCGAGCTCGTCGAGCAGCCGATGCCGGCGACGCAGATCGACGACCTCGCCTGGCTGCGCCAGCAGAGCCCGCTGCCGATCGTCGCCGACGAAGCGGTGCAGCGGCTCGCGGACGTCGCTCGGGCAGCCGGCGTCTACGACGGCATCAACATCAAGCTGATGAAATGCACCGGCCTGCTCGAGGCGCACGCGATGATGACCGCGGCGCGGGACCGCGGTCTGCGCATCATGCTCGGCTGCATGACCGAGACCTCGTGCGCGATCGCCGCGGCCTGCCAGCTCGCGAGCCTCGCCGACTGGGCCGACCTCGACGGCGCGCTGCTGGTCGCCAACGACCCGTTCGAGCCGCTGCCGTTCGAGGACGGCCGCGTGCTGCCGACCGACCGGCCAGGGATCGGCGTGGCGCCGCGCGACAACACCCGGGACGTGACTGCGGGATCGCCTTAGGATCCCCGCCCATGCCCCATCGCCCCCGCAGCGAACGCGGTGTCGTCGCGCTCGAGCCCGAGCTCTACGGCCGCAGTCACCTCGGCGCGCCGCTCGAGGTCTTCCGCCCGGCCGGCGAGTGCCGCGTGCTGATCTTCGGCGGCATCCACGGCGACGAACCCGAATCGACCGCGACGCTGTCGTGGGCGCTGCGCCACCTCGCCGCGCCGCCGCCGCACTGCGCGGTCGTGCTGGCCGCCAACCCCGACGGCCTGTTGCGCGGCACGCGCGCCAATGCCCGCGGCGTCGACCTCAACCGCAACTGGCCGGCACAGAACTGGAGCGCTGCGCCGGTCCGCCACCGCGTGTTCTCCGAAGACCCCCGCGACATCGAGCTCTCCACCGGCGACGCACCGGGCTCCGAGCCGGAGACACGGGCGCTGCTCGCGCTGATCGGCGAGCTGCGGCCCGAGATCGTCGTCGCGGTGCACGCGCCGTTGGCCTGCGTCGAGGATCCGGCTGCGAGCGCGCTCGGTCGCTGGCTCGCCGAGCGTTCGGAGCTGCCGCTGGTCGACAGCGTCGGCTACGTCACGCCGGGCTCGTTCGGTTCGTGGGCGCCGGAGCAGGGCTGCCGCGTCATCACCTACGAGCTGCCGGTCGCGGCGCTCGAGCAGCAGCTGCGCCGCTTCGCACCGGTCTTCCTCGAGCTCATGCTCGGCTCGGAAGCGGCCGACGCCGCCGACCGCGCACCATGGTCCTGAACTTCCTCTGGGTCGGCTTCGTGCTGCTCGCGTTCGCGGTCGGCCTCTACAAGCTGGTCGTGCTCGGCGACGTCGAGGTGTTCTCGAAGATGATCGAGAGCACGTTCGACATGGCGAAGACATCGTTCGAGATCTGCCTGAGCCTCGCCGGCGTGATGACGCTGTGGCTCGGCATCATGCGTGTCGGCGAGAAGGGTGGCGCGATCGGCGCGCTGGCGTGGGTCGTGCGGCCGTTCTTCTCGCGACTGTTTCCGGAGGTGCCGCGCGATCACCCGGTGCACGGCACGATGATCCTGAACTTCTCGGCCAACCTGCTCGGCCTCGACAACGCCGCGACGCCGGTCGGGCTCGAGGCGATGCGACAGCTGCAGGAGCTCAACCCCGACAAGACGACCGCGTCGAACGCGCAGATCATGTTCCTGGTGCTCAACACCTCCGGACTGACGCTGATCCCGGTCGCGATCCTGGCCTACCGGGCGCAGGCCGGCGCCGCCAATCCGACCGACGTGTTCCTGCCGATCCTGCTGACGACGTTCTTCTCGACCCTGGCCGGTCTGATCGCGGTCGCGGTCGTGCAGCGGATCCGGCTGTTCGATCCGGTCGTGCTGGCATGGCTCGTCGGACTCGGTGCCGGCGTCGCCGCTCTGATCGCGCTGTTCGCGCAGATGCCGAAGGAGCGCGTCGAGGTGGTCTCGACGCTGATCGCCAACGTCACGTTGTTCAGCGTGATCACCGCGTTCGTCGCGCTCGCGGCCTGGCGGCGCGTCGACGTCTACGAGACCTTCATCGAAGGTGCCAAGGAAGGCTTCGCGGTGGTGATCAAGATCCTGCCGTACCTGGTCGCCATGCTGGTCGCGATCGGGGTGTTCCGCGCCTCCGGCGCGATGGACTACCTGATCGGCGCCGTGCGCGGCACGGCCGCGCTGTTCTCCGACGACACGCGCTTCGTCGAGGCGCTGCCGACCGGCCTGATGAAGCCGCTCTCGGGCAGCGGCGCGCGCGGCCTGATGCTCGAGGCGATGCACACCCACGGCGCCGACTCGTTCATCGGCCGGCTGGTGTGCACGTTCCAGGGCGCGACCGACACGACGTTCTACATCATCGCGGTCTACTTCGGCTCGGTCGGCGTGCGGCAGACTCGCCACGCGGTGCCGTGCGGCCTGCTCGCCGATCTGACGGCGGTGGTCGCCGGCATCCTCGTGGCCTACGTGTTCTTCGGCTGAGACGCTGCAGCAACTGCTCAGTGCAGCGCGCGCCAGCCGAGGCCGGCGTCGGACAGCGCGTCCGGCAGTGGCTGGCCGCCGTCGTTCGCCAGCAGCGCCTGAGCCGGGCAGGCGAACACGATCCCACGTGCGTCGACCGCGAACGCGAGCTCGCCAGCGCCCGGCGGCGCCGCCGGTCCGAACCCGGCGTCGCGGCGACGCACCGCACCGCGCGGCCAGGCGTAGGCGACGAAGCGCTGCTCGCGATCGTCGGGTGCGCGCGGCAGGTCCAGCCGGAAGACGTGATCCTGGAAGTGCCACAGCCCGTCGATGTGGTCGAGCTGGTCGAGCCGGTTGGCCGGCACGACCTCGGCCGGCTCGCCGAACTCGCCGCGGCCGTCGCCGTCGCGGTCGAACTCGGCGCTGGCGCGCGCCGCGAGCTCGCTCTCGGCGAACTGGCGCAAGGCCTCGACCGCCCAGGCCTGCTGGTCGAGTCGCTCGACCTCGACCATCGCGCTAGGCGGCAGGGTCACCACGAGCTCACCGTCTTCGATCCGGACATCGCCCGCGTCGAGCACCGCGCGCCGCGTGCCGTGGCGCACTTCGAGGCGCAGGCCGCGCGCCGGCACCGCGAGCCCGGACACGGTCGCCTCGCCGTCGCCGGCCACCTGCAGCGCACCCTCGAACGCCAGGGCCGCGCCGTCCTCGAGCGGCAGCCAGGCCGGATGCCAGCGGTACCTCGAGCTGCCGATGCAACACTCGAAGCCCTCGAACGAGCCGCCGTCGGCGCGAACGAAGCGCACGCGCTGCTCGCGTCGGATGTCTGCTTCGAGCGCCGTCACCCGCTCCCAGGTCGTGCCGTCGCCGGCGCGCCCGGATGCTCGCAGCAGCGCGAGCGACTCACCCGGCGCCGACTCGGGTGCAACCGTCGTCGGCGCCGGTTGCCAATCGGGCGGCGTGCCCGCGATCCGCTGGCCGAGGAAGACCTCGCCATAGCTGTTCGCCATCAGCATCCGCTCGCGCAGCAGCGAGCCGCGGCGCGGGTAGTAGACCACCGCCATCGGGCGGCCGCGCGCGAACCCGTCGACCAGTCCGACGCCGGGCGCACCGGCCGCGTCGACGCCGACGAACCGGCGCTCGGAGCCCTTCGCCCAGGTCGAGCCGTCGGCACTGCCGCCGGCGAGCTCCTGCAGCCAGCAATGCGCCGCGCGATAGGCCCTGACCTCTGCGGCATCGAGCAGCGGCGCCTGACCGGCGAGCGCTTCGACCAGGATCGGGACCAGGACGAGGGACGGGCGGATCATGGCAAGTCGATGAGTGGAACGGCCGAGAACTCCCCGGCTCGCCACGATACCGCTGTCCTGCCTCGTGCCAGCGGACGCCCGACGACGTCGGCGTCGCGTCGCACGAGGCGGCCACCGCGGCACGCTCCCGATGCCGACGAACGACGTGCCGGCCAGACCGCGCCGGCGTCCTGCGCGTTCGGCCTTCCCCCGTCGCCCACGTCGATCCCGACACCTGACGGCTGCGAATCCGTTCACGATTCCGATCCCTTCGACGTCCGCGCTGCGCGACGTTTCGGGCGCGGCGCGCTGGCGCGGAACGTGCGCAGGGGTTTGATCGCGACGTTCGAGACGCCGGCGGTCGCGGTCGATGTCGGCGGTCCGATGGGCCGCACGGCGACGAGCGCGATCGCGCTGGTGGCGCACCGACGCGCGCGCGCCGGACCGATGTGCCGCTGCAAGGAGGCCAGCGCGTCAATGCGGCGGACCGCACCACGGCAACGGGTCGCTCCCACGCGAGGTAGATCCGATCTATGCTGCGCGCTCGTACGAGACGCGTAGAGACGCGGTCTCCCCCCGAAACCCAATGATCAGCACCATGCCTGTCACTCGACTTCTTCTCGCTTCCACCGCCACCCTGCTTGCCACCGGAGTCGCTCGCGCCCAGTACGCCGAAGGCTTCGACAGTCAGGCCTCGGCCGACGTCACGATCCAGGCGGAGCCGGATACCAACGTGATGTTCGTCGACTACTCGAACATGACGATCGGCGGATCGACCTTCTCGATCCCGGAAGCCCCGCGTCGCATCCCGGGCAGCGCCGCGACCAGCGGCATCCTGATGCAGGCGAACCTGACGGCCGCCGCGACCGCCGCGGTGAACGTCCTCGCCGGCGCGACGCCGATCACTTTCTCGGGCCGCTACCGCGTGTCGTTCGATGCGTGGCAGAACGTGCCGGTCAACCCATCGCTCGGCGGCTCGACCGAGCAGATGCTGTGGGGTGTCAGCGTCGACGGCATCGCGCCGCTCGAGTGCCGCCACAACCTCGCGCTCGGCGCGCAGGGCATCTACGGCTGGCTCGCGGGCGAGAACGGCTACTCGCTCGAGGACGCGGTGATCTGCGAGGCCGGCACGCGCGTCGGCCAGCTCGGTGACCAGCAGACCGGTCAGGGCGTGTTCTTCAACGAGGCGTTCGATCAGCCCTGGGTTCCGACCGCGCCGAACAACGCGCCGGCGAACCAGTGGGTGCGCGTCGATATCGATGTCGACCAGAGCCTCATCCGCGTCTACTTCAACGGCGTCGAGTTCTTCAACTACAGCGCCCTGGTGCCGCCGTCCGGCTTCGCGATGATCGGCTACGAGGATCCGTTCACCTCGCTCGGCACCCAGCCCGACGACCAGTGGGGCCTGTTCGACAACTTCCGCGTCACGGTCCCGGCGGCCTGCGCCGCGCAGGGCAGCTCGATGATCCAGGGCACCGCGACCGACGGCGAGATCCTGAGCGGCGCGGCCGACCCGATGGTCGGCGCCCCGATGACGATCCGTCTGCGTGGCGGCCCCTCGAGCGGCCTCGCGCTGCTCAACATGGGCTTCCCGTCGCCGATCACGATCCCGATCCCGCTCGGCGGCTGCACCCTGATGACCGAGGTGCTCGGCAACCTGGCGAACCTGATCGTCGTCTGCGACACGCTCGGCAACAGCAACTTCACGATCGAAGTTCCGGCCGGCACCGGCCTCTGCGGCGGCGCCTTCGGCTTCCAGTACTTCTTCCTCGGCAGCTCGCCCTGTGGCGTGGTGCACACCGAGGGTCTGGCGCTGACGATCGGCTCCTGATCCGGAGTCGGCCCGCGTTCGCCGCTCACTCGGGCAGGCGGACGCGGGCCGCACTGCTCGGCCCAACCCCGGCGGCGACCTCGCCGACGAGTGCGCCGCCATCGCCGGGCACGAACAGCTGCACGCGCCCTGGCGGCGCCGGATCGAACGTGACGACACCGGCGTCGTCCGCCTCGCACTGCGAGCCCGTGCGTTCGTTCACCCCGGGGAAGTCGACCGCCTGCCAGCGCAACCGCACACCGGCCGCTGGCGTGCCGTCGGCGTGCTGCACGTTCACCTCGAGGCGGCGGTGTTCGAACGCGAAGTCGACGGCCAGGTCGCTGCCGGGCGGCAACTCGCAGCGTGAGTCGGCGAACAGGTAGCGATCGCCGCCTTCCTCGCGCCAGGTCACGTACGGCAGGTAGCTGCCCGGTCGCAACACGAGCGCGTAGTGACCGCCGGCGGCGATGCCGACGTGGAAGTAGAGCCGGCGGTCGAGACCGCGCGCCAGCAGCCCGAGCTGACCGCGCGGTGCAGGCACGCCGCCGACCGTCACGTTGCCGTGCAGCCGCGCCGGCGCGAAGTCCGCAATCTCGAACGCGACCTGCCGCACCTCGCCGGCGCGCAGCGCGGCGAGGTCGCCGACCTGCAGCGTCTCGGACGAGTAGAAGCCCGAGTCCATGCGCCAATCGACGCGCAGTCGCAGCTGCCAGTCGCCGGGTTTCGCCGAGTCGATCCGGAAGCTGCCATCGGGCAGCAGGACGCCGCGCCCACCGCCGCTGCCCTCCGCGTTCTCGAGCCACAGCACCGGGCAGGCATTCGCGAGGTCGGAGTCCTCCTCGCGCACCATCGCGGCGAGCCGGCGCGCCTCGGCATCCGGGCCGATGAGGTCGAGCAGCGCGCGCGGCCCGATCCGACCGACGACCTGCGCGCGTGCCTCGACCGTGACGGTGAACTCGGCGCCGGCGGCAGGCACCGCGTCGACCGAGTGCGTCGCTCGGCCGATCGTCGGCCCCGTGACCCGCAGACCGAGTCGCGGCTCGCCGATCGGCGCGCGCAGGGTCACCTTGCCGGTGGCGTCGGTCGCGACGGTCTGCAGCAACACTGCCGTCGAACGACCGCCGCCGATGCCACGCGCGAACTGCTCGACCGAGAACAGACCCGAGTAGTTGCCGCCGGTGGCCATCATGTGGATCAGCCCGACCTCGACGCCTGCCACCGGCTCACCGGCCTCGTCGCGCACGTCGACCGACAGCGGCGCGTAGCCCGCGAGCTCGACGCGCACCGGCATGGCACCGCGTTCGCCGACCGTGAACGGCACCAGGTACGCGGTCGCGAACGTCGGAACGCCGGGCCAGACACAGAGCCGGTAGTCACCCGGCGGCAGGTCGCGCAGGAGCGCGCGGCCGCCCGGTTGCGGCGCCGCCGCCACCGGGCGGTAGATCCGATCCGGCGGGATCTTCAGCTGCATCGCCTCGGTCCAGTAGTCGATCACGTGGGCCAGACCGAACGACTCGACCGGCACGCCGCTCTGCGCATCGACGACCTCGATCGGCACGTCGAAGGTCGGCTGCCGCACCAGCCGCACCACGACGTCGCGTGCGCCGCGCGCGTACTCGCGCGCGGGCTCGAGCAGCCGGTAGCGCCGTTCGCCGAGCAGCAGATGCAGCTCGTGCTCGGCGTGCGGCAGCTCCCACGGCAGCCAGAACGCCCCGTTGTCGCCCGACGGCGCGCTGCCCCACTCGGCGAACTCGGCCGCCAGCGACACCGAAACGCCGGCGACCGGGCGATCGCGCTCGTCGACCAGGAACCCGCCGAGGCTCGCTTCGGAGGCCGGCCGTCCGACGACGATCTCGGGCGCGAGCGCTCGTTCGTCGGCGATCTCGACCTGCTGCGGCTGCAGCACCTGCCAACCGGGCGTCCGATACGACGCGACCGAGATCGCGTAGGTCCCCGGCGCCGGCACGTCCTGCACCGACAGCGTGCCGTCCGACTCGCTCGTGCTCTCGAACGAGTGCCAGCCCGAGAACAGCGGATTGCCGTCGTCGAAGCGCCCGGCCCGCAGCTCGATGTCGAGCGTCACCCCCACCACCGGTCGACCGTCCTGGTCGACGACACGCCCGCCGAGCGCACAGCCGCGCACCAGCGGGATGTCGCCGAGATCGAAGTCGGCGCCCGAACGCAGCGAGGTCCACTCGGTCGAGGCCGAGACGTGGCCCGGTGCCGCTACCTCGAGGAACACCCGCCGCTCGCGCGTCGGCACGAACTCGACCGCGAACACGCCGCGGCCGTCGGTGCGGACCTCGATCGGGTCCGGCCAGCGCCGGAACTCGGGGTCCTCGGTCATGAAGCGGCCACGGCCGAACGACACCACCGCGGTGCCGCCGGCGAGCGGGGTTCTGCCGTCGGAGGCGACCAGGCGGCCGCGCAGTGTCGTCGGTGCGTCGCCGT
>JAGQRB010000212.1 GCA_020425925.1 Planctomycetota bacterium | reverse complement strand
CCGCGCGCTGGCGGCCGCTGCGCGGTTCGCGAACGCATGCCAGGGCGACGGTGCCACGCCCGCTGCCGTGCTGCTGCTCGAACGGCTCGGGGACATCGTCGCCGCCAGCGCGGTCGTCGCGTCGCTGCGGGCCGACGATCCGGCGCTGCGGTTCTGCTGGTTCGGCCGCGCGCGCTATCGCGACGTCGCGCTGCGCGTGCCCGGCGTCGAGGAGTTCGTCGCCGTGGACTGCTACGGCGAGCTCGCGGCGGTGGTGCGGGGTCTGGACGGGTTCCGGCAAATCGATCTGAACCTCAACGGCAAGAGCTGCGCCTGCTGCGGCGGCGCCTGGCGCAATCTCGGCGGCGGCGCGCTGGACGGCGCGGCCCCCGACACCGAGAACTACTACGAGTTCGGTCCGCTGGCGCAGGCGTTCGCGATCGCCGGTGGAATCGAATGGCAGGAGGGTGCGCCGGCGCTGGCGCCGCCGGCCGCGGCCGAGATCCCGCGCGCGCTGCCGAGCGGGCCCTACGTCGTGCTGCATTCGGAGTCCGAGGAATCGGCGCGCAACTGGCGCGACGACGGCTGGCGCGCGCTGGTCGACCTCCTGCTCGCGGAGACCGCTCTCACCGTCGTGCATGTCGGCATGACGCCGGCGCGATGGCTGCCCGCCGACCCGCGCGTCGTCGATTTCGCCGGCCGGACCGACGTCAGCGGGCTGCTCGCGGTGGTGCGGGACTGCGCGCTGTTCGTCGGCATCGACAGCAGCGTCGCACACATCGCGAACGCCTACCGGCGACCGGGCCTCGTGCTCCTCGGGCGTTACCGGCGGTTCGCGACCTATTGGCCGTACAGCGGCTACTACGGTAGCGGCGGCAGCGACGGCGGTGCGCTCGTCGTGCGCTTCGTTTCGGAGTGTCCGTTCCTGCCGGTCGAGATCGGCGTGCGCGCGCTGCGCGTCGCGCTGCGGCGATTGCCGGCGGCCGGCGCCGACGCGGCCGTGCGCGGTATCGGTGTCGGCGGACCATGGGACGTGCAGGCGCAGGAGATCGCGAACGGCTCGTTCGTGCAGGACGCGGTCTGCGACGTCGCGGCGCTGATCCGCGTCGACGGCGAGCCGGAGGCCGCCGCTGCCGTCGCGGCCTGGCCGGGCGAGCTCGACGCGCTCGTGCTCGTGCTCGCGGTGGCGCCGGAACCGGCGATGCTCGAGCGCCTCGAACGGCTCGGCTGTCGGTTCGTCGTCGCCGCCGACAACGTCGACCCCGCCATCACCGCGAGCTTCCGCTACCTGCGCGATCGCGGCCGGCCGGCCGAGCTCGCGCACGCGCTGCAGCTCGACGTCACCGCGCCGCCGCTGGCCGGGCCGTTGCCGGCGGGCGGCTGCCGTTGGTTCCGATGCGACGATCTCGCGGTGATCCCGACGGTGCACGCACGCGTCGCCGCCGAGCGCCGGCTCGCCACCGGCCTGCCCGGGCCGGGCGTGGAGCTTGCCGCCGCGTCGAGCGAGCTGCGGGCCGGCATCGATTCGGTGGCCAGGACGCCTGCCGGCGCGGTGCAGCGGCTGTCGGGCTGGCTCGTGCTGCCGAGCACGCAGTCGCCACCGGCGGTCGTGTGCATCGCCGAACGGCTCGCCGAGGGCCGCTTCCGCGCCCGCGCGGCGCTGCCGTTCTCGCGGCTCGAGCGCCCCGACGTCGCGCGCGCGCTCGGGGCCGACAGTGCGCTGTTCAGCGGGCTCGCGCTCGAGGTGCCGCCCGAGCTGCAGCAGCTCGGGTCGGCCTTCGCGGTGCTCGTGCTCGACCGCCAGCGCGCCGCCTGGCAGCGGCTGGAGCTGCCGGGTTAGCCCTGGATGAACGCGTGACGCGGCCGGCTCGCCGGCTAGAGTCTTCGCGACACCGCACGGATGCAGACGCTCACCGATCTCTACAAGCACCGGTTCATCCTGCAGAACCTGGTCTCGAAGAACCTCAAGGTGCTCTACCGCAACATGGCGCTGGGGTTCCTGTGGTCGGTCGTGAATCCGCTCATCATGGTGGGGGTGCTGACGACGGTCTGGGTCGCGTTCTTCGATCAGCCCTTCAGCTTCGCGCTCAGCGTGCTGGTCGCGCTCGTGCCCTACAACCTGTTCGTCTACTGCCTCTCGGGCTGCACGACCGCGATTCGCGACAACGTCAACCTCGTCAAGAAGGTCGCGTTCCCGCGGCAGATCCTGCCGGTCTCGGTGATCCTGACCCACGTCATCCAGTTCCCGATCCCGCTCGCGTTGGTCGTGTTCGGGCTGCTGCTGATCCCGAAGGACCATCCGACGGTCACGGTCCACCTGCTCTGGCTGATCCCGATCTTCATCGTGCAGATCGGTTTGTCGTTCGGGGTCGGGTTCCTGGTCTCGGCGCTGAACACGAAGTACCGCGACGTGCGCTACATCGTCGAGTCGGTGCTCGTGGTGCTGTTCTGGATGTGTCCGATCCTCTACGACGCTTCGGCCAAGCTGACCGCCGGCATCGACGAGGGCGAGCTGCCGGAATGGACGTGGTGGGTCTACTTCAGCAACCCATTGGCCGGCCTGCTCGAGTCCTACAAGAGCGTGCTGTTCTACGGCGTGAGACCCGACCTCGTGATCTTCGGTCTCACGCTCGGCGTCACGCTCGTGATCGGCGCGATCGGCGTGCGCATGTTCTGGGTGCACGAGAAAGAGTTCGCCGACCTGATCTGATGACCGCCTCGATCAAGCTCACGGACGTCAGCAAGCGCTTCCGCATCAACCTCGGCAGCTCGTTCCTGGCGCGTCTCGTGCTCGACCGCCTGAAGTCCAGGGGGCCGCGCACCCGCGACCACTGGGCGCTGAAGAACATCGACCTCGAGATCGGTGCCGGCGAGAGCGTCGGCATCATCGGCACCAACGGCTCGGGCAAGACGACGCTGCTGTCGTTGATCGCGGGCACGATGTATCCGACCAGCGGCAGGGTCGAGGTCAGCGGGCGGGTCGGCTCGCTGCTCGAGCTCGGCGCCGGCTTCCATCCGGACCTCACCGGCATCGAGAACATCTACCTCAACGCCTCGCTGCTCGGGCTGAGCCGCGCCGAGGTCGAGGAGCGCCTCGACTCGATCATCGCGTTCGCCGACATCGGTGAGTACATCGACGCGCCGCTCAACACCTACTCGTCGGGCATGTACGCGCGGCTCGGGTTCGCGGTGGTCGCGCACATCGACCCCGAGATCCTGCTGATCGACGAGGTCTTCGCGGTCGGCGATGCGTCGTTCACCGAGAAGTCCGAACGCGCGATCCGCCGCTTCATCGACCGCGGCTGCACGTTCCTGCTGGTGTCGCACGGCGTCGGGCAGGTCCAACGCATGTGCCAGAAGGCGGCGTGGATCGATCAGGGCCGTCTGGTCGCGTACGGCCCGTCCGAGGAGGTCTGTACCCGCTACATCACGGCGCTGCGTTCGGGCGCGCCGGCGCCGACGTGATCTGCTGGTTCGCCAGCCGGGCCGAGTTCGCGGCCGCCACCGCGGCGCTCGACCCGGCGCGGCGAACGATCGAGGGCCACCT
>JAGQRB010000211.1 GCA_020425925.1 Planctomycetota bacterium | reverse complement strand
TCACGCCGGTCACCGCCGAGCGCGGCTGCAAGATCGGCATCATGCCGGCCTACATCCACAAGCCGGGTCGCGTCGGCATCGTCTCGCGCAGCGGCACGCTGACCTACGAGGCGGTCTGGCAGGTGACGAGCGCGGGCATGGGGCAGTCGACCTGCATCGGCATCGGCGGCGACCCGATCAAGGGCCTCGACTTCATCGACTGTCTGCGGCTGTTCCAGGACGACGACGGCACCGACGGCATCATCATGATCGGCGAGATCGGCGGCACCGCCGAGGAAGAGGCCTGCGAGTTCATCACCGAGTACGTGAGAAAGCCGGTGGTCGGCTTCGTCGCCGGCGCGACCGCGCCGCCCGGCAAGCGCATGGGCCACGCCGGCGCGATCATCAGCGGCGGCAAGGGCACCGCGAAGGACAAGAAGGCGGCGATGCAGAAGGCCAACGTGCACGTCTGCGACACGCCGTCGGTGCTCGGCGCGACGATGAAGCAGGCGCTCGGCGCCTGAGGCCCGCGGTGAGCGACCAGAAGCCAGCAGGCATCGGCATCCCGGGCGGGGTCGACCAGCTGTTCCGCCAGGTCACGCCGCTGTTCCTGCTGCTGGTCGTCGGCGCCGTGGTGTTCGAGCCGTGGTTCCCGGGTGGCGACTGGCTGCGCAGCAACCTCGGCGAGACCATCGTGCTGCGCGGTGCGGTCGCGATGCTCGGGCTCTACGTGCTGCTGCTGTGGGGCGAGTCGCTGCGGCTCAACGCGATCCTCGGCGGTGTGCTGAAGGCGTTCCGCGATCACGGCGGTGGCGAGGGCGGTTCGGTCAAGGCCGGCCGCAACCCGAAGGCCCGGCTCGAGGCCGCGAAGCTCTTGATCGCGGCGCTGTCGTCGGACGATGCCGAGGTCCGGGAGACCTCGCGGCACAACCTCGGCCGGCTCGCCGGCCGTGACCTCGGCGCCGATCCGGGGCCGTGGCGGGACTGGCTCGCGGCCGAGGAAGGGAAGTCGACGTGACGTTCGGCCGTGGCCTGGGCCGAAAGTCGGGCGGCCCGCTGGCGTTGTCTTCCGGCAAGCGCCATGATGCGCGTGAGGTATCTCCTACATGATCGCTTTCGGATTACCTGGTGGCTGGGAGTGGATCGCCATCCTGGTGGTTGTCCTGCTGCTCTTCGGGCATCGCCTGCCCGGCATGGCGCGGTCGCTCGGGTCGGGCATCACCGAGTTCAAGCGCGGCCTGAAGGAAGGCAGCAAGGACGACGCGGAGCGCGGCGACGGCAAGACGCCGGCGACGCGCGACGAGCCCAATTCGCCGAAGGCCGACTCGTCGAAGGTCTGAGGGCTGCGAGTTCGCCGGTGAAGTCGTTTCCACCGCCCGCGATGGCGTCGTTCGAGGTCGCGCCGTGACCGAGACCCTGCCGCTGCACGACATGACGGCGCTGGTGCGCCCGCAGCTCGACCGCCTCAACCGCGAGCTGGTCGAGGACCTCGCGCCCGGCCACCGCGAGATGCTGCCGCTGATCGAGCACGTCGGCGGCTACCGCGGCAAGCAGCTGCGCCCGATGCTGACGTTCCTGTCCGGCATGGCGATCCGCGGCGCCAGCCACGGCGGCGTGCTCGGCGACGACGTCGTCACGGTCGCCAAGGTCGTCGAGCTGCTGCACACCGCGACGCTGCTGCACGACGACGTGCTCGACAGCGCGACCGTGCGCCGCCGCATCCCGACCGTCAACCAGCTCAGCGGCACCGAGGTCGCGGTGCTGCTCGGCGACTACATCTACGCCCGCGCGTTCCACATGGCGGTCGCGCTGCCCGACCCGACCGCGGCGCGCTGGCTGGCCGAGACCGTGCGCGTGATCTGTCAGGGCGAGATCACGCAGGTGCTGCACCGCTTCGATTCGGCCTGGACCGAGGCGCAGTACTTCCAGGTCATCGCCGAGAAGACCGCGAGCCTCTACGGCGCGGCCTGCCGGCTCGGCGGCCACTACAGCATCGGCAACGACGGCGCGCCCGAGGCGCGGTTGCGCGCGCTCGAGGAGTACGGCGTCGAGCTCGGCATCGCGTTCCAGATCGTCGATGACTGCCTCGACCTCGACGGCGACGAGAAGGTCGTCGGCAAGTCGCTCGGCACCGACCTCAGCAAGGGCAAGATCACGCTGCCACTGCTCTACCTGCTGCGGCGCGGTCCCGACGAGCAGCAGCGCCTCGAGCACGTGCTCGGCAAACCCGAAGGCGAGGCGCTGCGCCTGCTGCGCTCCGAGTTTGCGCTCGAGCACGCGATCGCCTACGCGCTCGAGGAGGCCCAGCGCCGGATCGCGAAGGCGCAGGCGTCGCTGTCGGTGTTGCCGCCGGGCCCGGCGCGCGAGGCGCTGAACCGGCTCGCCGGCTTCGTCACCACGCGCCGGCTCTGAGTCGGGCGGCTCGCCGTTGGGCGATCTGCGCCGACACCGGTCGGTCATGCGGAGCTTGGAAGTTCGTGCACGCTGAGCCGACCGTGCTTCAGCCACCCTTCGCGCAGCATCCAGGTGCCGGGGTTGGCAACGGGCCGAACGACTGCAGCGATACCGACGACGACGATCCGTTCGCGGAAGCCGTCGAACCACGGCGCGGACGTGAACGTGTCGATCGCCTGGGGCACCGTCAGCATGCGGCCCTCCGCCGCGTGCTTCCTGCCGTTGCCGAAGAGGTACCGCAGGGCGTTGCGGACCTCGCGCGGCGTCTTCAGGACGCGATCGTGGTAGCGATCGGCGAAGACACTCCCGCGGCGTGACCACAGCTTGTTGAGCGCCTTGGCGATGCGGATCAGCAGGCCCTGCAGTCCGCGTGCGAGCGCCGTGCGATCCTGCGCCTCGCAGATCAGGTGCAGATGGTCGTTGAGCACCGCGTAATGGCAGAGGCGGAACGTGCCCCGCAGATTGCGGGAGCAGCCTTTCGCGAATGCGGCGCGCAGCACGGCGTACTCGCGCTTCCGGCGCAGGCGCGGCAGGCCCGACTGCAGCTCGAGTGTGACGTGAACGGGATTGCGCGAAGCCAGCGCCTGGCGCGGACGGTGATCGACGCCGGGTCGGCCGGGAATCTTCGGCTTGCGGCCCGCGCCCGGTCGGGCGCCGCCGGGCCCGGGCCCGAACGGCAGCAGGGACGCCGCGTGCCTGACGGTCGCCCGGCGCTTCGAGGTCGTCACCATTGTGATTGCGCAGATATTGAGCAGAGCCGGCGAGGATGTCGAGTGCCAGCTTCCGACTCTCGACGGTCCGACGTTCTTCGTGGCGGGCATCGCTGCGCGCTCGGCATGGGCTCCAGCTCCAGGCTCCAGCTCCAGCCGCAGGCTCCGGTCCCGGAGGTCGCGGTACGGCCTGGCCGACGGCGAGTCGTGGACGGGCACGGGCGCGCCGCGGCGGGAGGGCGGGGTGGCCGATCGGCCCATCCGGAAGCCCGCCCTTCGGGCTCGCCAATTGGAGCAATTCGCGCGCCGTCATGGAGTTTTCCGGTCCACGAGGACGACAAGGTCAGTATCGCCGGACCTATACTCGTGCCGCTGATGTCCCACCGCCCCATTTCGTTCCTCCTGCTCGTGTTGCCGGCTGCGCTCGCGGCCTGCGGCGGGCCGCCGGCAGAGTTCGGTGACGAG
>JAGQRB010000210.1 GCA_020425925.1 Planctomycetota bacterium | reverse complement strand
CCGCCGAGGCGTTCCTGGGCGACGACCTCGTCGCCGGTGGCGGCCCCGTCACCGGGTGGCGGAGCGATCCGCTCGTTGCCGAGCCCTTGGTGTGGTCGCTCGCGGTGATAGTGCTCGACGAGCTCGGCCAGCGCGCGACGCAGGTGGCGCTCGCCGAAGAGGATCATCCGGTCGAGGCACTCACGCTTCACGGTGCCGACGAACCGCTCCGCCAGAGCGTTCATATCCGGCGCCTGCAGCGCGGTCCGGACCACGGCGACGCCGGCATCCTCGAGGATCCGACGGAACTGCTCGGTGAACTTGGAGTCGCGATCGAGGATCACGAACGACTTGTCGCGTAGGAACCCGTCGACGGCGTCGGTGAGGTTGCGGGCGACCTGAGCCATGAATTCGGCGTTCGGCGTCGTGGTCACGCCGGCGATGTGCACGACCCGCGTGGCGTGGTGGATCGCGAACAGCACGTAGTGCGTGACGAGGCCGCGCGCGGTCCACACCTCGGCCGTGAAGAAGTCCATCGCCGCGATCGAATCGGCGTGCGCCTTCAGGAACGTGGCCCAGCTCGTCGGTCGATCGGGACTCGGCGGGATGCCGTGGTCCTTCAGCGCCTTGGCGATCGTCGACTTCGCAACCCGGTGCCCGAGCTTCTTCATCTCGCCCTGGATGCGGCAGTAGCCCCAGCTCGCGTTCTCCTTCGCCATGCGCACGATCAGCTCGCGGATCGCCTTCATGAGCCCCGGTCGGCCGATGCGGTTGCGAGCGAACGTGTGCTTCTCGGCGATCAGCGTTCGGTGCCAGCGCAGGATCGTGTCCGGGGTCACGATCGTCGCGATCTTGGAGAGGAGGTCGCGGCCGAGAGCCTTGCCCTTCGCGGCGAGCCGTCGGCGCTGGTCGTCGTCGAGGCGCAGCCGTCGGTCCCCGATCTGCTCCCGCAGCACGCGGTTCTCCTCGATGAAGAACTCGATGGCGGCGGCCTGTTGCCGGTTCAGCCAGCCGGCGACGTCGCGAGAAGGAATCGGAGCGGGGTGAGGTCAGGCATCGCGCGGGGATCGTGGGCGTGGCCCAGAGCTGACGTAAGTCCCTTCTTCACGGCGAAGCCGAGTTTCCGGACAGGACGCCTTGAGGCAGAGCCAGTCGATGAGCGCAGGGCGCGTGCGGCAGACCATCATTCATGTCTACGGAGCACTCGGGAGACAATTTGCGGTGCACTATTCCCGAATCGAATAGCCGCAGCTACCTCGGCGGTTTCGGTTTCAATCTGCTCTAGGTAGTTGGAATGCAGCACCGCTACTGGCTGACCCCGTTCTACAAGATCGCCGATTGCCACTTGGAGCTCAACACCGGCACTGGGGTCAACGATTTGTTCGTTTTCGCCAGGTCTTAACGCTAGGCGTTTCGCCGACGAGCCGATCGCTCGAGCATCGATTTCGAGCACGTGACCGGTTTCGCGCGAGACTACCTCGGCGCGGTGCCGGGCGCGCGGCAACAACGCCGGGTCGTCGAGTACTCGCGGGTCGCCGCCCTGCAGCTCGACGTTACGTTGCCACGTCTCAGCGACCGATCCGGACTCTAGCAGGGAATCGAGCAATGCCCCTAGCTTGGCCCGCGGTTCGCTGCGACCAGCGAGCACAAGCATCTCGACCGCGAGCAGCCGTGTGAGCTCCGTGACGTCTGGGGGGCCTTCATTTCGCAGGCTTTCGACGGTTTCGCGGATCTCGAGTGCATACCCCACCATTCTGCCGAGCGGGCTAGCCATAGAGCTCAGCACCGCAGCGACGCGCATTCCCACAAGGTTACCCGCTTCGACCAACCCGCGCATGAGTTCCTCGGCTTGCGCACGTCTAGCCAAGAGAGCGCCGCTGCCGGTCTTCACGTCGACCACTAGTGAGTCGATTCCGCCGGCAAGCTTCCTCGACAAGATCGAAGCCGTGATCAGCGGTATGCTGTTGAGCGTGCCCGTCTGGGTGCGGGCGCAATTCATGCGTCGGTCGGCGGGGGCGATCGTGTCCGGTGTCTTGATGATCGAGTAGCCGCACTCTCGGACGACTCGCAGGAACTCCGACGTCGGCAGCTCCGTCTTGTAGCCTGGGATCGCATCAAGCTTTTCCGTCGTGTCCCCGCTGTGTCCGAGTCCGGGTCCGGACATCATCGGGACGAACACGCCGGCCGCCGCCACCCAGGGTGCGAGTAGCAGGCTTGTCTTGTCACCGACCCCCCCGGTAGAGCGCTTGTCGACGCGGGGTCCATCCAGATGAGATAGGTCGAGCACCGTCCCCGAATCGCGCACAGCCGCTGCCAAGGCAGCCATCTCAGCCGGCGTCATGCCGCAACAGGTGGCGGCCATCAGGAATGCGCCGAGTTCCGCGTCGCGGACGAGGCCATCGGTGAGCCCGCGGACGAAATCACGCACCTCCTCGGCAGTGAGCGCGAGTCCATCTCGCTTCCGCCGGATGACTTCTGTGAAGCGGGTTGCCATCACTCAGATCTACTTGGCCCTTCCTGCCGTCTTCAATGCCGCCGCCAAGCCCTTGGGCGCTACAGCGTAGCGCGGAAACGCCACGAGCGACTTGAAATTCCGCCCCGCCCTTTGCATACTATCCAGCGGTGCGAGGGACCGACCCGGGGAGGGACCGCCTCGCGAAGGGGCAGCAAGTCAATCGAGAGGCCGAGCCATGTACCTACCCTGCTGGGCGTTAGCACTGAGCGTTGTGGCATTCTGCGCGCCCGTTCGTGGGCTTCCCGAGCTGGGACTGGTAGTGTCGGCGAGGCTTCAAGATCCAGCTGGGAAATTGACGGACATCGTCGCCGGGGAACCGATCGAGATCGTGCCATCGCTTAAGGCGTCGAACCCACTTTGGCTGGAGGCCACAGAACAGCTGCTCGTTTGCGTGAACCAATCTGGGGTCGCTGTGGTTCAACGAGTTGCCGGCAAGTGGCAGACTGACAACCTCACGGGAACCAACGGTATCGTCTGTCTCGGACTGGAAGGTGTTCGCATCGTCATCGGGTTGCAGAATCGTGTCGAGGTTGGCACCCTAGAAGCGCAGACGCAACGCCTGCTCGGGGGCCGCCAACGTATTACGATTCGGAGGACGGAGAAGACAGGTGAATGGGTTGATGCGCCTTCCAGTCGCGCCGACCTGAACAATATACAGATCGATACGGTTTGCCCGGCGAGGGGCGGCAGCACGTTTTTCACGGACCCCCGATCTGCATCTGCTGGTGGTGGCCTCTACGTCTTCAGGGAGGACGGTGAGAGCAAGCGCATTTATGTTGGCGAGAGTCTTCGCGGAATCGTGTACATCGATGACACGATCTATGTCTCCGATCTGAAGAACCTGGCGATTATTCAGCTGCGCGTGGACGACGAGTTCGGCACTGAGGTAGTCAGCAGCATTGCCATGCCCAAATTCGCGGGGCAAGGCCCAGATGGGTTGGCGCTGGATGGTCTAGGGAATCTGTACGGAGCGTGCAAGGAAGGAGTTATCGTTTTCGACGAAGCTAGAAAGCCCGTCGGGATGATACCAATCCGCAACGCTTCAGGATGTGTATTCGGGGGGACAGACAAAAAGGAACTGTTCGTCACGGCGCGCGACGCGATCTACTTGGTTCCGATGGTAGTTCAGGGTCGTTAAGCAAGTCTGCGGAAGCACTGCGCGAAGCCTTCTCCATGTCTGAGTATCGCGGCATCCTGGGGATCTTGCTGGTTCTTGTGGCGGCGACGTTGCTGTCAACGAACCGCGCGAAGGTTCAGTGGCGCCTCGTCGCAGCGGTGTTAGTGATGCTGTTCCTCGCCAAAATCCTATCGCCCTATATGGGAATGGCCCACGTCGCTAGCGCTGTGAATGGTCTTATCTCGTTCTCGGATTCGGGAATCCGGCTCGTGTTCGGCGGGCTGTCCAACGAAAGCGGCGATTGGGGCTTC
This sequence comes from Planctomycetota bacterium, assembly GCA_020425925.1. Classification (GTDB taxonomy): domain Bacteria; phylum Planctomycetota; class UBA1135; order UBA1135; family UBA2386; genus JAGQRA01. The sequence goes on along the minus strand of JAGQRB010000210.1, from coordinate 4,545 downwards.
ATCTTCGCCGTCAAGGTGTTGCCTGTGATCATCTACTTCTCGGCGGTCATGGCGGTTCTCTATCACCTTGGGGCAATGCAGTTAATCATTCGCCTCGTGTCTTCGGCTATGCGGTTCGCCTTTCGATCCGCGATCTCTGGCCCAGAAGCCGTCGTCGCCGCGAGCAATGTTTTCATCGGGCACACAGAAGCGCCGCTGACCGTCAAGCCATACATATCGAAGATGACCGAGTCGCAGCTCATGGCGCTGATGACATGTGGGTTCGCCACGATCTCATGTACGGTGCTAGTCGTCTATGCCGAGTTCGTCGGGGGATCGGGGGACAGGGAGGCGCAAGCGCGCTACACACAGCACCTATTGACCGCCAACTTGATGTCAGCATTGGGGGCGTTGATGATCGCGAGGGTCATGGTTCCAGAAGCTGAAGTCTCAGAGGTGGAGGTCTCCGAGATGCACGTGGAGCCGAAGACTAGCAACCTCATCGACGCCGCAGCCACGGGCGCGTCCAACGGCATACGCCTGGCTGTGAACATCGGCGCGATGCTAGTCGCCTTCGCCGCTCTCCTCGCGATGGCAGACTTCCTACTTGCACAGGTCGGCGCGATCTTCGGCGTGGCCTGGTCGCTCGAAGCCCTCTTCGCGTGGGCGCTCGGACCAGTCGCGTGGGCCATGGGGATGGAGTGGGAATTTGGGGCGTTGCTGGGTAAGTCGATATTCGCGACTGAGTTTCTTGCCTATATCGACCTTCGTGACACTCTCGCTTCCCATCCCAACTATTATTCTGAGACGACGCGCGTGATCGGCGCGTACGCGCTCTGCAGTTTCGCAAATATCCCTTCCGTGGCGGTGCAGATTGGCGGCTTGACTGCGATAGCCCCGGAGCGGCGTGCCGACTTTGCGCGAGTCGGGTTTAAGGCAATGTTGGCGGGCGTGTTGGCAAGCTACCTCACCGCAAGCATTGCGGGCATCTGTTGGCGATTTACTGGAAATTAGACAATGAGACTCGGTGTATTCCTCGACGTGGATGGCGTGCTTACGGAGGAAGCCGTCAATATGCAGATTGCCAAGCATCTGGGGGTTGCGGACGAGCTCCAGGTTCTGGAAGAGCAGTTTGGAAGCGGGGCAATCACTAACAACGAGTTCAATCGAGAGTTCATCCCGTTGTTCCGGCGCGCCGGTTTCAAGGAAGAGTTTTGTCGCGAGAACTTCGATAAGATCAGAACCCGCATGCGGTTTCAGGAGTTGCTCCTAGCCGGCGACGACATCGCGCTCGTGAGCAGTGGTCCGAGCTACTACCTAGACGTGTTGGGCGAAAAGTTCGGTATCAAGCCGGAGAACATCTTGTGCTCGCGGTACTCGTTCGATGGCGATGGGCTGTTGACTAGATGCGACAGTGCCGTGTCGGGCGTCCATAAGGGCCACTGGGTTCAGCAACGCGTCAAGCACTACGATCTCACCCTCGGAGTAGGGGACAATGTCGAGCACGATGTTCCGTTCCTCGCCCACTGCAGTATCAAGATCTTCATGGGCTCACGCGGGCTGCTGGATTACCTCAATGCTCGGGAGATCCAGCCAATTCTCGATGTTGTGAGGGCCGTTAGGTCCGGCCTGGACTGGCAGGATCGTCTGGATGGGGACCTATCCGCGGACGTCGCGAAGCTTCGTGATTTAGTGAAGGGCGAGAAAAGCGTGTTCATCATGACGCCGTATCGAGAAGAGAACGCCGAGTACCGGGAATTGCTCCGCACCATTCAGCACGAGCTCGCCGTGCACGGGTTCAAGGGTCACCTCGCCAAAGATTTCACCATTCACCCGGAACTCTGGCGCAACGTTCGGGCGTTCATGGGTGCGTGTTCCTACGGCATAGCCATATTTACGCCCGATGACCGAGTGACGGGGCATGAGAACGACGTCCACAACCCCAACGTAGCTGCGGAGCTTGGTTACATGTTGTCCCGGAGCAAGCCGGTCTTGTTGCTCAAGGAAAAGCGCATCAAGAAACTCTTCACGGACTTCGGTGGGTTTGTGACTAACGAGTTCGACCTGAAGAACGCGGAAGCCACGGTGCGACCTTTAATCAGGGAATGGTCGCGTAGTCTCACGTAGGCGTTCTGTCCGGAAATGGCGCCGAGCGAGTTCGTGGACGAAGCTGGTCCTCCGAGGCCGCTGTCGGGCGACGCGCCGAGTCTGAGATCTGTCGACCGCGTCCTGTCCGGAAATAGCGCCGAGCGAGTTCGGGGAGGAAACTGGTCCTCCTACGCCGTGGTCGGGCGACGCGCTGAGTCGGAGATCCGTCGACCGGACGAACCGGTGGCTCTGATCGATGGTGCGGAACCGGATCCTTCGAAGTCCACTCGGCCGTCACGCCACGCGGCTGTAGGTCGTCGCCGACGAGCTTGCCGGCATCGTCGCTTTCGATTCATCGACTCGGCGGGCGCGCCTTGAGGAGCGTGGACCGCTCGTTGGCCGGTCGGGGCTCGGCGGGACGCCGAAGTCCCGGACCGGCGACCCAGCGGGCTGGCCTCACCTTCACCTGTCCACGGCCGCTTGCAGCACGGCCACCGCCTGGCGCATCGCTTCGCGCAGCCGTTCGGCCTCGGCGTTGTTTTGGCTCTGGATCTTGTCGACGGTGGCCCGGACCAACTCCTCGATGTCCAGGGCCGGGGGCGCGGCCCTCGGGGATCGTCTGGCTCTCCCCCGGCGCGGTTCGTTCGCCGTCGCCTTCGGGGCCGCGGGTGCCTCGGGCGCGGGAGTCGGGTCGGTCGCCGGCGGCGACTGGCGCTCCAGCAGCCGGTCCGCGGCTGCGACGCTAGCGGCGGTGATCCGGACACCGAGCGCCGCCGCCTGAGCCTTCGCTTCGTCGAGCGACACCTCGCGGTTCTCGGTCAGGACATGGAGCGCCGCCAGGATGGGCTCCCGTACCTTCGGGTAGCGCGTCTGCAGCTCGGCGAGCTGCCGCGGCCAGTCCGTGACCGGCGGCGAGGCGGTGGTGGTCTGGGTCTCGGGGTCGGTCTGGAGCTGGGTCTCGGTCGCGGTCATCGGGTTCCTCGTTCGGTTGGGGGTTCGGGTTCGTGTGGGAAGGGCGCCGGCGCATCCGACGCCCGGCGATGAGTCCTCGGGGCGGGGGGAACATCAAGGCGAACCCGCGCCCGCCTCGGGCGCCGTGCGGGCGCGTGTGGCGCGATCGGACCGGCCGGCGCGCAGCAGCCGCCGGAGCTCGCGGTCGACGCTGGGCGGCAACGGAACCGGTGCTCCGGCAAGGAGTTGACGCAGTGCATCCTCGAGCTGCTGGCGACCGGCCGCAGGCGTACTGGCAATGGTACTGGTGGCCGGGTTGGTCGCCGCCCTAACCCTTTTGCCGTTGCGACGTTGCGAACCGGCAATTGCAGGTTCGAGTCCTGCAGGGCCTACATTTTGGGGATGTGCGGTGGGCTCCGGCCCCGAGCGGCCAGCAGCGGCCAGGGCCGGCCTAGACCCCCGAGTTCGGGCGCCATTCGCCGATTCGGTGATCGCGGGTGACGCGGGGTCGAACGGCCCCGAGCGGCCAGCATCGGCCGTGGTCGGCCCCGAGCGTACTGTCACTGGTACTGTCACGGACTCGGCGCCGGCGGCGGCGCGCAGCGCCGTTGCGACCGGTAGACGTTCGAGTTCGCGGCGCAGTTCGTCGACCTCCACCTTGTCGTAGGTGCCGAGGCCGAGGTCGGTCGACTTGTGGCGTGTTGGCTCTTCGGTGTTCAGGGTGGAAGGATTACTTCCACTGGAAGTGTGGAGAGAAGTACAAGAAGTACACGGACTGTATGAGCTTGTGTGACTATACCTTTGAGGTCTGCACCGGGTCCATTGTATGGAATGGACCCACCCCTAGGGGGCTGGCGTTGTGCTTTGCGCTCTTCGCTGCCTGCCAAGCAAGGTGTCGCAAACTACTCGGCCCGGGGTCGTGACTGGCGACGAGATGCTGAGATGATCGTCGTGGCGGCACTAGTCTCGGTGGGCCTGTACCGCCTGGTTCATGCTCTTCTTATCAGACGTTTGCATGCTTGGAGTGCAGATACCGTGGCTTGGTGGGTGGGGTGGCCCGTAGGCTTCTGCTTTCTAGCGGAGGTCGAGGATGTGATTTGGGCTACCGTTGTCACGCTGCCGATTCCGATCCTCGCGGCGGTACTCGGGCGCCGACGGCCCGTCCCCGAAGAGAGGCTCTCTGAGTCCGAATAGCGTGATCGCGCCCGCGCGCGTCCTGTCCGGAAATGGCGCCGAGCGAGTTCGTGAGCGAAACTGTTCCTCCGAGGCTGTTGTCGGGCGACGCGCCGAGTCGGAGATCCGTCGACCGGACGGACCGGTGGCTCTGATCGATGGCGCGGAACCGGATCCTTCGAAGTCCACTCGGCCGTCAGGCCACGCGGCGGTAGCTGCGAAGCAGCCCGCCGAGGCGTTCCTGGGCGACGACCTCGTCGCCGGTGGCGGCCCCGTCACCGGGTGGCGGAGCGATCCGCTCGTTGCCGAGCCCTTGGTGTGGTCGCTCGCGGTGATAGTGCTCGACGAGCTCGG
>JAGQRB010000209.1 GCA_020425925.1 Planctomycetota bacterium | reverse complement strand
TACGGCCAGTCGCCGCCCGGCGTCGTCGGCTGGTACTCACCGGCGAGCAAGGAGCTCGTGGTGTTCCTCGATGGTGACAAGATGATGGGCAAGGGCGCGACCGAGACGGTCACGTTCCACGAGGGTTGGCACCAGTACGCCGACCACTATTTCCATCACCCTGACAGCCCGGGCCGCGCCGAGCTGCACCGCTGGTTCGACGAGGGCCACGGCGACTACTTCGGGTCGTTCCGCTGGGAGGGCAAGTGGAAGTACGTCGGCTCCGACATGCGCTACGAGGACTGCAAGAACATGGTGCGCGTCGGCGACTACATCCCGTTCAAGGAGCTGGTCTACTGGGACCGCAGCAAGTTCTACGGCGACCGCGCGCCCTATCGTTACGCGCAGGCGTTCTCGATGATCGACTTCCTGCGGCGCGGCCCCGACGAGATCCGCGGCTTCGATCCGCGCTGGGCGGACGTGCTCGACATGTACCGCAAGGTCACGCTCGTGAAGGGCGACTGCAAGCTCGCGGTCGACACCGCATTCCGCGAGTTCAGCGAGGAGGACTGGCAGAAGATCGAGGACGCGTGGAAGGCCTGGGTCAACAGCGGCGACTTCAAGAAGGGCTGATCGCCGCGCGTCACGGCGCGGCGCGGGGCCGATCGTGAACCTCGTCGCACTCGTGCTCGCGCTGCTCGCCGTCGCGGGTCTTCTGGTCTACGGGCTGCTCGCGATGGATCGGATGGTCCGCGTCCGACGGCAGCAGCTCGCCGCCCCGACTTGAGGGCGGACCGGACAGGCGCTGGCCGGTCGGCCCGCCGGAACGCCGGATGCGCCGCTGCCGTTCGGTCGGCGCGCGACCTGGGTCGCAGTCGCGGCGCAGGACGGCGCCGCGGTCGCGGCCGCGCTCGGCCTGCGGACCGTGTTGCCGGCCAACTGGCGTGCCGGCCTCGCGGCAGCGGTCGGTGAGGGCGTCTTCGTGACGCCCGCGATCGACGGCGTCGTGCTCGCGGTCGGCCGCGATCTGCAGGGCGACGGTGACTACGCCCGACTGGTGCCGCCGCTGCTCGAACGGCTCAGCGCGACGTTCGGCCACGCCGCCTGGTTCGTGAGTCACGACGAGGCCGAGGTCCACGGCTGGGGGCTCGGGCGGCGTGGTGAACTCGTGCGCGCCTACGTCCACGCCGCCGATCGGGGCGAGCTGCTCTGGCACGGCGACGTCACCGATACCGAGCAGCTGCTCGGCTGTTTCGAGGCCGATCCGCGCGACCACTCCGACGACCCGAGCTGGTGGCCCGACGAACGCATCGTGATGCGGCTGGCGGGCGAATGGGCGATCGACCCGACACGTCTGGGCGAGCGCGCGCTGCCGCCGTCCGCGGGCCTGCTCGGCCGGCTGTAGTCGCTGTCGTCGGTTCGCAGGGTGGTCTGGTAGTCGGTACGCGGTACGAACCACAACGCAACCGGCGTGCCATCGAGGTCGGCACACCGATTGCGTTGTGGTTCGTACCGCGTACCCTTCGCCACCCATGCCGTCGCGTCGTGTGGTGTTCTGGGCGACCGCCGCGGTCGCGGTGGCGGCCGCGTTCGGTCAGGCCTGGGCGCTGCGCTGGACCTGCGACGACGCGTTCATCTCGCTGCGCTACGCCGAGCACTTCGTGCAGGGTCACGGCTTGGTCTTCAACCTCGACCCGAACGAGGCGCCGGTCGAGGGCTACACCAACTTCGCGTGGACGATGTGGCTCGCGTTCGGGATGTGGCTCGGCTTCGCCGACCGCGGCATCGAGGCCTGGGCAGCGTTCTGGGGGGGTGCCTGCCATGCCGGCACGGTGCTGCTCCTGGCCTCGATCGCGTGGCGCGCCAGCGGCGGCCGCGCGCTGGTGCCGATCGCGGCGTGTGCCTTTGCGGCGATCCACCATGCCGCGTCGCTGGCGCCGGCGGGCCTCGAGACCGCGTCGTTCGCGCTGCTCGTCACGGCGCTGCTGCGGTTCGCCTTCGAGCTGCGCTGCGTGCGCGACGCCTGGCTCGCGGGCTTCGTCGGCGTGCTGCTCGCGCTGTCGCGGCCGGACGGCGGCCTGTTCGTCGCGATCGTCGGGTCGTTCGTGCTGTTCGACGCGGTGCGCCGCCGGGCGCCGCGACTGCTCGTCGGCTACGTCGTACCGTTCCTCGTCACGTTCGTGCCGTACCTGGTCTGGCGCCGGCTCTACTACGGCTACTGGGTGCCGAACACGTTCTACGCCAAGTCGGCGGGCGACCCGTATCCGTCGCAGGGGCTGGTCTACCTGCGCGAGTTCTTCCGCTGCTACTGGGTGCTGATCCCGGTGCCGCTGCTGCCGCTGGTCTACGCCTGCAGGCGTCCCGACCTGCTCGCCGGCATCTCGCACTGGCTCGGTCGCCGACCACACGTCGCGGTGCTCGCGTTCGTGCTGCCGTACCTCGGGTTCATCGTCTGGGTCGGCGGCGACTTCATGTTCGCGCGTTTCGTGGTCCCGGTCCTGCCGGCGCTGCTGCTCGGGCTCGATCTCGCCGCGAACCGCTGGCGCCCGGTCTGGCCGCAGCCAGCGCTCGCGCTGCTGCTCGTCGGCGGACTGCTGTTGCGCGTGGAGCCGGGGTGGCTCGGCGAATGGAACCCGGAGAGAAACCCCTACGGCGTGTCCGACAATCGCGCGATCACGGTCGCCCCGTACGAGCCGGGCAAACCCGAGACGCGGGCCGAGGTGATGCGGCTGATGGGGGAGGTGCTGCACGGTCTGTTCGACGGCCTGCCGGTGCGCATCGGCATCATGGGCAGCCAGGCGAACATCGCGTTCCGCAGCAAGGTGCCGGTCGCGATCGAGTGCGCCACCGGACTCACCGACGTGCGGATCGCGCACCAGGAGATCCCCAGGCGCGGCCAGCCCGGCCACGAGAAGGGCTACCGCCGGCTGATGAGCTATCTGATCGACGAACGCGAGCTGCACTTCTCGCTCGATCCGACGTTCGCGGTCGGTGACCTGACGGACGAGTGGCGCTCGGTGTCGTTCCTCGGCGGCCCGGCGCGGATCGCGACCTACGACCGCGCGCTGATGCGCGAGCTGCGGCGCCGCAGCGAGCACGTCGTCTTCGTCGACTTCGAGGCCGTGCTCGATCGCTACCTCGCCGAACTCGCGGGCAAGGACCGCGAGGGCGTGCGCGCCGACTACGCGGCGTTCCGGTCGTACTACTTCGATCACAACGACGACCGCGAGCGGCAGCGGCGGTTCGAGGACTTCCTGCGATGAGCCCGCGGGCCGGCCGTGCGCTCGCGATCGCTGCGCTGGCCGTCGGCGCGATGGTCTGGGCCTGGTCGCGGGCGTGGGTCTGCGACGATGCGTTCATCACCTGGCGCTACGCCGAGAACCTCGGCAACGGGCTCGGCGCGGTCTACAACGCCGGCGAACGCGTCGAGGGCTACAGCAACCCGTCGTGGATGCTGCTGGCGGCGCTCGCGATCCGGCTCGGGCTCGACCCGGTCGCGTTCGGGCAGTGGCTCGGCATCGTCTGCTACGGTGCGCTGGTGCCGGCGACGGCGTGGGCGGCGCAGCGCTTCCGTCCTGACGGCGCCGCCGCCGCGTTCCTGCCGTTGGCCGCGGTCGGCGTCGCGCTGCACCGGCACCTGTGCGACTTCGCGAGCTGCGGGCTCGAGACGCTCGGCTTCGTGCTGCTCGTGACGCTGATCGCCGGCGTGCTGGCGCGCGCGCGTTCGGCGGGCGACTTCATGACCGCGAGCGTGTTCACCGTGCTGGCGGCCGTGACGCGGCCCGACGGTGCACTCGTCGGCGCGCTCGCCGGTCTGGTCGCGGTGATCGCGAGCGTGCGCCAGCGCAGCCTCGGCCCGGTCGTCGGCTTCGCGCTGCCGGGCTTCCTGCTGTTCCTGCCGTTCCTCGCCTGGCGCTGGCTCTACTACGACGATCTGCTGCCGAACACGTTCTACGCCAAGTCGGCCTACGACCCGTACGGCTCGCGCGGCTGGTTCTACGTCCGGCTCTATCTGAGTGCCTACTACGTGCTCTGGCCCGCGCTCGCCGCCGTGCTCGCGCTGCCGTTCGTGCGCGGCTGTGGCTCGGTCTGGCGGCTCGCGGTGCTGGTGTCCGGCTACCTGGCGTTCGTCGTCTGGGTCGGCGGCGACTTCATGTTCGCGCGCTTCTGTCTGCCTGTGACGCCGCTGTGCTACATCGCGCTCGAGGTCGCCGCGCGGCGGTTCCTGCCGCTGCGCGCGGGTTGGGGGGCGCTGGCGGTGGTGGCGGCGACGACGCTCGTGCTGCACGAACGCGCGGACCTCTGCATTCCCGGCCGGCCGTTGCCCGAGGGCATCGCCGACGAACGCGCGCAATACCCGCCGCAGCGCACCGCCGCGATCCGCGCCGCGGGCCGGCGGCTCGGCGAGCTCACGCGCGGCACCGACCTGCGGGTCGCGTTCTCGGGCACGCAGGCGATGCTGATCTACGACGCCAAGGTGTCGTACGCGCTCGAAGCGGTCACCGGGCTCACCGACCGGTTCCTGGCGCGGCAGGAGCTCGCGGTGCGCGGCCACGTCGGCCACGAGAAGGGCATCTTCAGCAGCGACGCGGCGCGCGAGTATGCGCTGCGCTCGCAGGGCGTGCACCTGCTGTTGTTCGACTGGCCACAGTGGACCGCGAAGTTCCCGTTCCTGAAGGTCGCGATGGCGGGCTTCGACTTCACGCTGGTGCGCTGGGATCGCGAGATCATGTCCCGGCTGATCGCGGCCCCCGACGTCGCGGCCGTCGACCTCGAACGCTACCTCGACGACTACGTCGCGGCGCTGCCGCAGCGGCCGCGGTCCGACGCGGCCGAGGTCGCGATCGACCTCGCCGCGTTCGAGTTCGTCTACTTTCGCTGGCACGACGACGCGGCGCGCAAGCAGCCGATCGTGCGCTGGTTGGCCGAACACCGCTGACGCGGGCGCCCGGATCGGGTCGTCTAGCGCTTGACGAGCGCGACGAAGGCCGCGAGCAGCAGCGAGGCGACGCCCGCCATGCCGACGATCAGGATCGGGTCCTGCCACGGGCTCGCGGCGTGCCGCACCGTCGAGGCGTCGCCGTGGCCGTGTTCGCCGTGGTCGGCGGGCGCATCGTGTTCGCCAGCGCCGTGTGCACCGGCTTCGTGGTCGCCCGCGCCGTGGTCGCCGGCATCGTGCGCACCGGCTTCGTGGCCGCCCGAACCGTGGCCACCGGCACCGTGTTCGCTGGCGCCGTGGTCGACCGGACCGTGGTTGCCCGAGCCGTGCTCGTTCGCGCCGTGGCCGGCGTCGCCGTGTCCCGAAGTGCCGTGTCCCGGGGCGCCGTGCTCCGCGGGCTCGCCATGCGCGCCGTGCGCCGGGCGGGTGGCCTCCGGGTCGGCCCATTCGAGCAGCGGGCCGGCGGCGTGGCCGCTCCCGGCGTGATCGCCGGACGTCTGCGGGGCCTCGTCGTGGCCGTTGCCGTGGCTGCCGCCGTGGCTGCCGCCGTGGCCGCCGTCGCCGTGCGCCGGCGCGTGGTCGCCGGCGTGCGAGACCGCGTCGCCGTGCGCGTCGTGGCCTCCCGCCCCGGTCTCGCCGTGCGGCGCCGCGGCCGGCTCGGCGCCGTCTTCCTGGCCTTCCTTGAGCCACGTCAGGTTGCCCGATGCGACGTCGTAGACCGTCGGCAGCACCGCGAAGCGGCCGCGCCGCTCGAGCTCGCGCAGGATGCCGCTGCGGGCCCGGATCTCGGTCGCCGTGCGCAGCACGTTGGCGGTGACCGCGCGCTCGACGAGCGCTTCCGTGCCGGGTGCTCCGGCGCCGCGGACCCGTTCGATCGACGGCTCGAGGTGCGCGAGCAGCGCGCGCATGTTCGGCGTCAGCTGCCTGCCCTCGGGGTGGGTCGCGGCGGCGGCCATCGCGTCGCAGCGGCTGTGGCCCATGACGATCAGCAGCGACGCGCCGGTGTGGCCGGCGGCCTGCTCGATGCTCGCCAGCACGTTGTCGGTGACGACGCCGCCGGCGACTCGGATCACGACGAGCTCGCCGAGGCCGGCGTCGAAGACGTGCTCCGGCGCGATGCGCGAGTCGGTGTCGGTCAGCACGATGGCGATCGGCTGCTCGCCGTTGGCCAGCTGCTCGCGCCGCGCTGCGGTCAGGTCCGGCGCCGGGCGGGCGTCGCCGAGGAAGCGGCGGTGACCGGCGCGCAGCATGCGCAGCGCGACGTGCGGTGGCAGTCCCATCGGGATCGTGCCCGGCGGGATGGTGCGCGTGAGGTCCTGTTCGACCGGCAGCGGCCGCACCGGCAGCCACTCGACGGTGCCGTCGGCGTGGTAGCGGGCGGGCACGACGCG
>JAGQRB010000208.1 GCA_020425925.1 Planctomycetota bacterium | reverse complement strand
GACGCCGCCTGGATGCGCGCGTTCGGCGGTGACTTCTACTCCGGCTGGGGCTTCGCCGTCGCCGGCTACGCCGCGCGCTTCCTGCCGTTCGCGGCGTTGCCGCTCGCGGCCCTGGTGCGGCGCCAATCGCTCGCCGCCGAAGAGGCCGCCGACCTGGTGCAGCGCTCGCCGGTCGCGCGCGCACTGCGCATCCACCTGCCGCCGCTGCTGCCGGCGGTGTGGTCGGCCGGCGTGCTGGTCTTCGTGCTGGCATTGCGCGAACTCGACCTCGCGGTCGTGCTGCCGGCCGCCAACGCCACCGCGGTGCGGCGGTTGGCGAACGCGGTACACTTCCAGCACGAGGATTGGAGCGGCGTGATCGCGCTCTTGTTGCTCAGTGCCGCGGTGCTACTTCCCCTGATCCCCTCCCTGCTCGCCGGCCGCCGGCTGTCCTCCCTGTCGTGAGCGCACGCGTCGAAGTCTCCGATCTCATCTGCCGCCGCGGCGAGTTCACGCTCGGTCCGGTGTCGTTCTCGGCGGCGGCCGGCGCGCGCTGCGCGATCGTCGGTCCGTCGGGCTCGGGCAAGACCACGCTGCTGCGTTGTCTCGCCGGCCTCGAGCGCGCCGACTCGGGCACGATCGCGATCGGCGATCGGGTCGTCGCCGACGGCCGCCGGCACGAGGCACCCGACCAGAGGCAGCTCGGGTTGGTGTTCCAGGAAGGTGCGCTGTGGCCGCACTTGACGGCGCTGCAGCATCTCACGTTCGCGGCGCCCGGCCTCGCCGTGGACGCGGCCCGCGCGCTGCTGCGGCGCGGCGGCATCGACCACCTCGAGAGCCGCCGTCCGGCGAAGATGTCGGGCGGCGAAGCGCAGCGTCTCGGGCTGCTGCGGGCGCTCGCACCCGAGCCCGCCGTGCTGCTGCTCGACGAACCGCTGCGCAGCGTCGACGTGCACCTGCGCGACGCGCTGGTGCTGCTGGTGCGAGCGCTGGCCGACGAGCGCGCGCTGACGACGATCCTGGTGACCCACGACCGCGACGAAGCGCTCGCGCTCGCCACCGAGCTCGTCGTGATGCACGCCGGCCGGGTCGTCGAGCGCGGCAGCGCGAGCGAGCTGCTGGCGGCGCCGCGCTGCGCCTTCACGGCCGCGTTCCTCGCCGGCGCCGCGTGCCTGCCGACCGCGGCCTCCGGGGCGGCGGACCGGGTCGAGAGCGCGTTCGGCAGCTTCGCGCGACCGACCGGCCAGCGCGGTGAGCTGCGCCTCGTGCTGATGCCCGGCGACGTCGAGGCCAGCGCGCCGAACGGCCAGCCCGCGGCCGGCGCGCGCGTGACCGGCAACGTGCTCGCGAGCACCGTCGGTCCGCACGGCATCGCCAACCGCATCGCTCTCGGCGACCAGATCGTGCTGGCGCACAGCACCGCACCGCTCGCAGTCGGCACGACCGCCGAGCTCACCCTGCGCAACGCGCCACGGCTGCTGCCGTGGCAATCGGAGATCGAATCGTGAACTTCAGCCTCAGACTCGGACTCGTGATCGGCGTCGTCGCCGCGTTCGGCGGCGCGATCGCGTATCTCTCGGCCGGCGATCAAGGCCTCGCGGCGGCCCACAAGACACGGTGGGAATCGTCGGTGCAGTGCAAGAGCTGTCACGAGGACGTCTACGCCGAGTGGACCGGCTCGCACCACCAGATCGCGTTCACCAACCCCGAGGTGCGCAAGCTCAGCGACGACTTCCGCAAGGAGGAGTGCATGGACTGCCACCTGCCGCGGCCGCTCGTCATCACCGGCTTCGGCAGCCGCACGCTGCCGCGCCGCACCCACTTCGACGAGGGCATCAGCTGCATCAGCTGCCACCTCGGACCGGACGGCGGCCTGCTGGCGCGCAACGACCGGCCGGAGGTGCCGTGTGCGCCGAAGCGCAGCACCGACTTCCTCGCGGTCAAGTCGTGCGAGTCGTGCCACAACCAGCACTGGACGACCGATCAGTGGCGCGCCAGCCCGTACGCGGCGCAGGGCACCGACTGCGCCTCCTGCCACATGCCGGAGGTCACGCGGGTGCGCAAGGACGGCAGCAAGCGCATGGGACGCGGCCATGTCTTCCACGGCAGCCACGACGTCGCGACGCTGAAGAAGGCCGGCAAGTTCGAGGTCGCGCGCGCCGGCTCCGAGGTCGCGCTGACGCTGACCAACACCGGCGCCGGTCACAACTATCCGACCGAGGAACGCCACCGCGCGGTCGACATGTTGTACCGCTTCGTCACCGCCGACCAGGAGACCGGCGGCGAGTGGACCCTGGCCTACCGCTTCCGGATGCCCTACCGCGACGAGTCGACGCCGGTCGGCCCGGGCGCGGACGTGCAGGAGAACACCCAGCTGCCGGCGTTCGCGACCAAGACCGTGAACGTGCCGATTCCGGCCGGCGCGGTCGCGGTCGAGACCCGGCTCTGGTATCGCTTGACGCCGTTCTGCGGCGACGACAGCCCGCTCAGCACGCTGCTCGAGGAGCGGCGCGTCGACCTGTGACGCCGATCGTGACGACCATGAAGCGCCTCCTCGCCAGCCTCGCACTCACCCTGCTCGGCGCCTGCGGTGCCGACGCCAACGAGAAGACAGCCGGACCGCAGCTGCCACCACTCCAGCTCGCGCCGTTCCTGCCGACCCTGAAGCAGCTCGAGGCCGAGATGCCGGCGCCGGACGAGGCCGCGCAGCGCGAGCTGCGTGAGTACGCCGACATCGCGCTCGGCATCGTCGAGGCCGAAGAACGCATCAAGGGGCGCGTCGAACGCTCGCTGCTCGAGCATCCCGACGCCTGGTGGACGCTCGAGCCGGCGCTCGAGGACGACAACGTCGCGGTGCGCCGCCGCGCCGCCTGGCTCGCCGGCCGGTCGGGCCAGTCGATCCTGCAGTTCCCCTTGCTGCAGCGCCTCAAGTACGAAGCCGATCCCGAGGCCGTGGTCTGGGTCGCCGACGCGCTGCAGCGGCTCGGCAACGACACCGGGCTGTCGTGGCTCGGCTCGGCGATGAACAGCGAAGCGACCGCCGAGCTCGCCGGTCGCCAGGCGATCGCGATCTGCCAGCAGCGCGGCGTCGAGGTCAGCGAGCAGCCGACCTGGGAGGAGCTGCAGGCGGCGATGCAGCGGCTCGACGAGCAGTGGCGCGCGACCGGCGTCGGCGGCGCTCCCGACGTCGGACCACCCGACGGCAAGCAGCTCGAGGCCCGCGTCGCGCGCCGGCTGGCGACGACCGAGAAGACCTTCCTGCGGCCGATCGACGACGCGCGCTACGTGCTCAACCGGTCCGGGGTGCTGGCGCTGCCGTTGCTCGAGCGGACCCTGAACGCGTCCGAGCCCTATCTGCGCACGATCGCGCTGCAGGTCCTGACCGAGCTCGGCCGCTGTGCCCGCCCGGCCGGTGGCGCCGTCACCGCGCTGCTGGCGGACCCGTTGACCGCGTCCTACGCCACCCGCGCGCTCGGCGAGCTCGGCTATGCCGAAGCGCTGCCGTACGTGCGTCCGCGACTCGATGCGATCGACTCCGAGCAGCGTTCGGAAGCCGCGCGCGCGCTCGGCCTGCTCGGCGACGAGCAGAGCCGCGGCGCGCTGCTCGCCCACATGCAGGACGCGAGCGAGACGCTCGACGTCAGGGTCAGCGCCGCTTTCGGGCTCTGCTGCCTCGGCGAGCAGGCCGAGGCCGAGCGCTTCCTCGCCGAGCGCGAAGCGAAGCAGGACTACCACGGGCCGACGCTGACGCACCTGCGCGAGCGGATCGCGGCCCGCAGCCGCTGATCTCAGTCGGCCGCCGTCGCGAGCGGAGTCTTGCCGATCGCGACCAGCGTCCGCAGCGCGTCGGACGCCCTGACGTCGAGCGGCTGCAGCGTGGCAGGATCGACGAGCACGAGCCGACCGTTGGTCGGATTCGGTGAGCTCGGCACGAACACCAGCGTGTGCATCCGGCCGTCGGGCGTCGCCGCCTCACCGGTCACGAGTCCGAGCTCGCTGCCGCCGTCACTCGGCACCAGCACGACGCCGCGGAAGAAGCGCTCCTTGCCGGAGTCGTAGCCGAGCACCTCCTTGAGCGACTGGTACATCGTGCCGAGCAGAGGCAGCCGCTCGAGCAGTTGATCGAGCTGACGCCAGAGCCAGCGGCCGAGGAACGTCGTCACGAACAGCCCGACGGCGTAGACCAGCGCGAGTGCGGCGAGGATGCCGAGACCCGGGAAGTACCACGCCTGGTTGGCGAGCCACGATTCGGCGATGGTCGATTCGAGCAACGCCAGGGACAGCACCGTACCGCCGATCGGCAGCAGCGCGACGATGCCCGCGATCAGGCAGCGAGTGACGTGGGAGATCGGGTTCATGGTTCGCTCTCGGCCGGCGCCCGCGCCGGGCGTGCCAGTTGAACCAGCGACCGCCACGGCCGCGAGCGCTACTTGTCGGCGGGCGCCGCCGGCGGGGCGAGCTCGGGGATCACCGGCGCCGCCGCTGCGACCTCGGGCACGAAGCTGCGACCGACGTTGCTGGTGTCGAGCGTCGCCAGCGACTTCTGCATCGTCGCGCGCAGCGCGCTGCCGGCGAGCAGGTACGGACTGACCGGCCGCAACGACGGCGGCGTGATCTGTCGCTCCGAGACGGTCTCGTCGAGCAGCAGCGGACGTTTGCCACTGGCCTCGACCGGACCGAACACCCGCAGCCGCAGCCCGACCTCGGCGAACGCCCGCGCCCCGGCGACGCATTCGAGCGCTCCGGTGGTGAACGACACCAGCGTCGGGGCCAGCACGACGGTGTCGTCACCGACGCGCTCCGCAACGCCGCGGAACAGCGCGCTGTCGGCGAGCTGTCGCGCCAGGATCTCGTCGACCATCTCCCGCACCGGCCGTTCCCAGACCTGGTCGCTGCCGTAGCTGATCGGGAATCCGCCCTCCTCGGCCGGCAGCTCGGCGGCGCTGCGGCCGTCCTCGAGCGGGGCGACGAACAGATCGCGATCGCCCGGGATGCGCGAGCGGAACGGCACGTCGATGTAGATGCGGTCGTTGGTCGCGAGGTCGAGCGCGGGGTTGGGCGCCGCACAAGCGGCCGCGAGCGCGAGCGGAGTGAGCACCAGCCGGGAGCGGAACGTCATCGTCCCGCTGCCATCGGCAGTTGCGGCGCGCGACTTGACCCGTCGCGATCGCTTCAGCCCGGAACCGCGGCGACGGCGGCCGCGGCGATGGTCCGCAGCGCGTCGTCGA
Organism: Planctomycetota bacterium; assembly: GCA_020425925.1. Taxonomy (GTDB): domain Bacteria; phylum Planctomycetota; class UBA1135; order UBA1135; family UBA2386; genus JAGQRA01. The sequence goes on along the minus strand of JAGQRB010000208.1, from coordinate 1,695 downwards.
CCGCGAACGGCTTGCGCAGGAAGGCGGCGACGCCGGCGCGGCCCTCGGCGGCCTCTTCCTCGTAGCCGCTCATCAGCACGACCCGCGCGGCCGGGGCCAGCGCGCGAATCGCCTCGAACGCGGCGATCCCGCCGAGCCGCGGCATGCTGACGTCCATCAGCACGACGTCGATGGCGGTCGTCGCCGCCGCGAAGCGATCGACGGCCTCGCCGCCGTTGCGCGCCAGCACCACCCGGCAGCCGGCGCGGCGGAACGCGCGCTCCAGCATGGTCAGCACGAACGGCTCGTCGTCGGCGATCAGCACCGTCAGACCGGCGAGCCGCGGCAGCGCCACGGCCGGGCGCTTCCCGGCCGCGGTCGCCGGCACCGCCGACGGCCGCAGATGGACCCGCACCGAGGTCCCGCACCCCGGCAGCGTGTCGACCTCGACAGCGCCGCGATGCGACTTGACGATGCCGAGCACCGCGGCGAGGCCGAGTCCGTTGCCGCGCGCCTTGGTGGTGAAGAACGGGTCGAACATGCGACTCTTGACCTCGTCCGACATGCCGCTGCCGGTGTCGGCGATGTCGACGAACACGAAACGCTCCGGTGCCGCATCGGCGACCCCGAACATCCGGTGCAGCTCGGCGCCGCGCAGCACGGCACTGCCGCTCGTGACGTAGACCTCGCCGGTGCGGTCGCCGATCGATTCGGCGGCGTTCGCCACCAGGTTGAGCAGTACCTGCCGCAGCTGCGACGCGTCGCCCTCGACCGGTTCGAGATCGGGATCGACGAGGTTGACGATGCGCACGTGCTTGGGCAGCGAGGCCGTCAGGATCGTCGCGACGTCGCCCATCAGCTCGCTGAGCCGGACCGGCGCGGCGCGCGTCTCGACCCGCCCGGCGTAGGCCAGCAGGCGATGGCAGAGATCGGCGGCGCGGCCGGCGGCGAGCCCGATATCGGCGAGCATCTGGCCTTCCTCGGAGCCGGGCTCGGCGGCGATCTGCAGGATCTGGGTGTTGCCGGTGATCGCCGCCAGGATGTTGTTGAAGTCGTGCGCGACCCCGCCCGCCAGCATGCCGAGGCTCTCGAGCCGCTGTGCCTCCTGCATCTTGAGCTCGACGCGCTGGCGCTCGTCGCGCTCGCGGTCCCGTTCGCGCTCGGCGAGCTCGCGTTCGGAGACCGCCGCGGCGACGAGCAGCGCCACGGTCGTCAGCGTGCCGGCGTAGGTGCCGAGCAGCTGCAGTCCGGCCTGCGCATCGGCGAGCGCAAACGGCCCATGACCCTGCGCGGTACCGACCACGGCGATCACGGCGGCGAGCGTCGAGGCGAACACCGCGGTGCGCGAGCCGCCGCGGCCGATCCAGACCACGAACGGAATCAGCAGCAGCGCACCGAACCACGCCGCCGGACCGGCGAGCGTCGTGCCGAACGCCGCGCCCGCGGCGGCGCCCACCGCCGCCAGCGCAGCCCATACCTCGACGCGCGACGCGAGCTCGCGCAGTCGCGGCGCGCCGCGCCACGCGACCAGCAGTGCCGGACCGATCACCAGCGTCGCGCCGAAATCGGCGAGCCACCAGCGTGACCAAGCCGCCGCCACCGCAGCGGCGGGGATCTCGCCGGCGAACCAGAGCCCCACCACCGCGATCGTCGCGGCGATCAGGCCGAAGCACGCCGCGCCGCAGCCGATCCAGCTCGCGACGTCTCGCACCCGCG
>JAGQRB010000207.1 GCA_020425925.1 Planctomycetota bacterium | reverse complement strand
TGCGCGGCGGCCGTCTTCGATTGGTCACCTGCACTTGCCTTGCTGCAACGCCGCAACGCGGGGCGACTACGCCGGCGAACCTGAGCAGCTGGCCCCGCGGCGGCGTTGGGACCTGGCCACGGGCAGCCGCGGGGAAGTCGGTGGTGGGGTGTGGCGCGGCGCTTGGATCGCGCGGTGGGTTGCGCTCTGCGTTTGCTGGGCTTCGCGGTTGCGGGGGCTCGTGGTGCGGGCGAGGATCGAGGCGTGGTCGACCTCTATCTCGCCTCGACGTCGCCGCGGCGGCGTGCGTTGTTGCGCGCGGCCGGGATCGCGTTCGAGTTGTGCGAGCCGGGCGAGGAGGAGGTCGTGGGGGAGCGCGGGACGCCGGCGGAGCTCGCGGTGGCGCGGGCCGAGCGCAAGGCGCGCGGGGCTGTGGTGCCGGAGGGCGATCGCGGCATGGGGCCGGTGCTCGGGGTCGACACGGTGGTGGACCTCGAGGGTCGTGAGCTCGGCAAGGCGTGCGATCGCGCGGCGGCGCGCGCGACGCTGTTGGCGTTGGCCGGGCGGTCGCACCGCGTGCACACCGGGCACTGCCTGATCCGGTCGGGCGGCGACGTCGTGAGCGAACTCTGCACCGCGGTGGTTACCTGCCGCGTGCCGACCGACGCCGAGCTCGAGCGCTACCTCGACTCGCTCGAGTGGCAGGGCAAGGCCGGGGCCTACGGCATCCAGGATGCGAGCCAGGCGTTCCTGACACTGTCCGCCGGCGCGTTCGACACGGTCGTCGGGCTGCACGTCGCAGCGGTGCAGCGGCTGCTGGCCGCGGGGCCGCGGCCGTGAGGTTCTGGCCGCGGTCGGTGCTGCGGCGGGTGCTCGCGACGCTCGCGTTCGCGATCGCGCTGATCGTCGGGCTCGACTTCGCGGTCAAGCGGGTCGATGCCGAGCAGCGGCCGACCGGTCGCCGCCGCCTGCTGGCCGCGGCGCCGGCGCTGCCGCCGCCGGTCCGGCTCGCGACGGTCGCCGGCTCGGTGCTGCTGGCGACCTCCTTCGCGAACGTGCCGGCCGAGGCCGCCCCGGTGGTGCAGGTGTTCGACGACGGCGGTTACGCGCTGCACCGCCCCTCGCCGCTGCCGGTCGCGCCGGGGCCGGTCCCCGGGTCGGCCGCGATCCTGCTGCCGGGCACCGCGCTGCTGCGGATCGACTCGCGGGCGCGCGCGACGTTCGCCGAAATCGTCGGCGCGCTGGTCGCCGAACGGCCGGTGGCACCGGAGCGGTTCGTGACGATCGGCTTCGAGCTCGAGCGCGAGCAGCTCGCGCGGGTGCTGAACTGGGTGCGGTGACCGGTTCGGAGCCGTTTCCGCGGCTGCCGTGTCCGGGAGTCTTGTCTTCGCGCTCGCCGTTCCCTACCATCTTCCGCCGCGTTCGCCGGGTCCCGGCCGCGCCCTCCCGCCCATGAAAGCCGACATCCACCCCAAGTACGTGTTGTGCAAGGTCACTTGTGCCTGCGGCAACAAGTTCGAGACCAAGTCGATCAAGTCGGAGATCCGCACCGACATCTGCTCGGCCTGCCACCCGTTCTACACCGGTGCCGCGAAGTTCGTCGACTCGGCCGGTCGCGTCGATCGCTTCCTGAAGCGCTACGGCAAGAAGAAGGAAGCCACCGCGTAGATCGCGCGGCGGTCCGCCCGTCTGCCTTTCGAGCGTCGCCCTTCCTTGACGGGGCATAGCGCATGAGCTTCCTGCGTCCCCGTGTCCGCCAGCGGCTCGACGCGATGGTGGCCCGGCTCGCCGAACTGACGGCGCAGTCGGCCGACCCCGCGCTCATCGCGCAGCAGGAGAAGTTCGCGCGCATGCAGCGCGAGCTCGGCCAGCTCACGCCGATCGTCGAGCGCTACCGCAAGCTGCAGGCGCTGTCGGCGCAGATCGAGGAGGACGAGGCGATGCTCGACGGCGGCGACCGCGAGCTCGCCGAGCTGGCGCGTTCCGAGCTGCCCGAGCTGCGCGAACGCGCGGTCGCGGAGTCCGACGAGCTGATCGACTCGCTGCTCGCCGGCGAAGGCGACGCCAGCCGCAACTGCATCGTCGAGATCCGGGCGGGCACCGGCGGCGAGGAGGCCGCGCTGTTCGCGAAGGACCTGGTGACGGTCTACCAGCGGCTGGCGGCGCGGCGAGGTTGGACGTTCTCACCGCTCGACTCGACGCCGACCGAGCAGGGCGGCTTCAAGGACGTCGTCTTCCAGCTCGAGGGCGAGAACGTCTTCCACGAGATGCAGTTCGAGTCCGGCGGGCACCGCGTCCAGCGCGTGCCCGAGACCGAGGCGCGCGGCCGGGTGCACACCTCGGCGGCGACGGTCGCGGTGCTGCCCGAGGCCGAGGAGGTCGAGGTCAGCATCAACCCGAACGATCTGCGCATCGACACCTACCGCAGCTCGGGTGCGGGCGGTCAGCACGTCAACAAGACCGACTCCGCGGTGCGCATCACGCACCTGCCGACCGGCACGGTGGTGACCTGCCAGGAGGAGCGCAGCCAGATCAAGAACCGCGCGAAGGCGATGACGATGCTGCGCTCGCGCATCTACGAGCAGCAGCGGCGCACGGTCGAGGCGGCGCGGGCGGCCGAGCGCAAGGAGCAGGTCGGTACCGGCGACCGCAGCGACCGGATCCGGACCTACAACTTTCCGCAGGACCGCCTCACCGATCACCGGATCAACCGCAACTTCGCACTGGCGCAGATCCTCGAGGGCCGGCTCGAGCCGGTGATCGAGGAGCTGCTGCGCGATCGCCGCGAGCGCGCGATCGAGGCGTTGTGAGCGGGGCCGCCGAACCGCACGAAGCCTCCGAACCGTCCGAACCGGCCGAACGCAGCTTTCGTTGGTGACTCGGGGCGCCGGCTCCGTCAAGATCTTCGCCCCCACTGCACCCCTCTCCTGCGATCGAACGAAACATGAGCCAGACTTCCGGTGAGTACCTCGCCACCCTCGAGCCGCTCGAGCCCCTCGAGAGCGGCGGCCCCGAAGGCGCCCCCGGCGCGATGACCGCGGACGAGGCGATGCTGCAGGCGATGCGCTCCGGTCTGCCGGCGCCGGCGATCAACCCGTACTGCCGCGACAAGTCGTACTACGCGTTCCTGTGGGCCGGCATCCTGATGCTCGTCGGCTGCATCATGCCGTTCGACGCCAACTACGCCGCCGCGGGCTACCAGACGATGACCGGTGCGATCTACATGCTGATCGCGATCGGCATGATCCGGACCTGGTGGGGTGCCATCAACACCAACCGCTCGGGCGGCTCGAGCATCCTCTGGCTGCTCGTCTGCTTCGTGCCGCTGGTCGCGACGATCATGAAGATGGCCGCGTTCGACCCGGCCAAGGCCTTCGAGGCCGCCTCGTCGCACGGCTTCGTGACCGGCAAGTTCGAGTACGCCGCGGGCTGGGGCAGCTTCTTCGGTGACATCGGCGGCGCGCTCGCCAAGGACGAGGAAGCCGCGATCCGCGTCGGCAATTTCTGGCGGCTGCTCGGCCCGGGCTCGTTCTTCGTGTTCCTCGGCGCACTGATCGCCGAGCTCGGCTTCGTCGGCGGCGTGCTCGGTGGCGCCAAGAAGAACAAGCAGCTCAAGCAGGCCAAGATGGCGGCCGCCGCCGAGAAGCGCCGTCAGGCCAAGTCCTGAGCCCGTCCCCCGAGCGCGAGGGTGATCGCGTGCCCGCCGCCGAGCACACGGTGATCAGCGTGTTGCGCGGCGCCGCGGACTGGCTGTCTCGCCGCGGCGTCGACGCGCCGCAGCGCTCGGCCGAGCTGCTGCTGGGCCACGTGCTCGGGCTCGACCGGTTGCAGCTCTACCTGGCGCACGATCGCCCGCTCGACGAGGTCGAACGCGGCGCGATGCGCGCGCTGCTGGTGCGCCGCGGCGACGGCGAGCCGGTCGCCTATCTGCTCGGTTCGTGGAGCTTCCGCGGCCACGAGCTCGCGGTCGATCGCGCCGTGCTGGTGCCGCGACCGGAGACCGAGGCGCTCGTCGATATCGCGCTCGAACTGGCGCCGGTGGGAGCGCGCGTCGTCGATCTCGGCACCGGCAGCGGCGCGATCGCGCTCGCGCTCGCGATCGAGCGTCCGGACCTCGCCGTGACGGCGGTCGATGTCAGCGAGAACGCGCTCGCGGTCGCGCGCCGAAACGCCGCGGCGCTCGGCGTCGAGGCGCGGGTGACGTTCGCGCGCGGTTCGTGGTGGGAGGCGCTCGATGCGAGCGGCGGGGCTGGCGAACCCGGCTTCGATCTCGTCGTCTCGAACCCGCCCTACGTCGATCCCGATTCGCCCGAGCTCGCCGCCGACGTGCGCGCGTTCGAGCCACCGCTGGCGCTGTTCGCCGAACGCGGCGATCCGGCGAGCTGCTACCGCGCGATCGTCGCCGGGCTGCCGCGGCACCTGCGGCCCGGCGGTGCGGTCGTGCTCGAGACCGGTGTCGGCGCCAGCGCGCCGGCACTCGGCGTGCTGCAGCAGAGCGAGGTGCTGACCGCGGTCGAGCTGCGTCGCGACGTGGCCGGGATCGATCGCTACCTCGTCGCGCGGCGCGCGGTCGAGGCGCCGGGGTGACGGTGGACGCGCTATTGGGCCGGTTCGGCGTCGGCGACGAACGCCGCGAGCGCGGCGCGCGTCTCCGGCCGCAGCTCGGTGAAGTAGACCGCGACGTCGTAGCGGTCGTTCGGCAGCGGTTCGCAGCGCACCACCGCGCCGACGACCGAGTGCGCCGTGGTGGCTGCACCCGGCAGGTGGAACTCGAAGCCGACGAGCGTCATCTCGGGCAGCTCTCGGGGCGAGACGCACGACAAGCCGATCTCGGAGATGTCGCGCAGCACCGCCGGCTCGGCGGTGGGGTCCTGGGCGAGGCGGATCGGGAAGTCGGCCAGCGCACGCGGCGCCCGGCGCCGTTCCTTCTGCGGTGAGGGCTCGGTCACGGGCGCAATCTAGCCGGCCGGCAGTTCGGTTGGAACCGCGGACTGCCTCGCCCTACGATCCCCGGCGGTCCACGACTCTCGAGAGCGAAACAACATGGCGAACTTCAACAAGGTGATCCTGCTCGGCAACCTGACCCGAGACATCGAACTTCGGCACACCCAGAGCGGTATGGCGCTCGCCAAGTTCGGGCTGGCCGTCAATCGCAAGTGGTCGCAGAACGGTGAGCAGAAGGAATCGACCTGCTTCGTCGACCTGACCGCGTGGGGGCGGCAGGCCGAAGTGCTGGCGCAGTATGTCGGCAAGGGCAGCCAGCTGTTCGTCGAGGGGCGTCTCGAGTACTCGACCTGGGAGAGCCAGGAGGGTGGCAAGCGCAGCAAGCTCGAGGTCGTCGTCGAGAACTTCCAGTTCGTCGGTGGCGGCACGGGCCAGCGCGGCGGCGGCGGTGGTGGTGGCGGCGGTGGTCGCGCCCGCGGCGGCTCTAGCGGCGGAGCGGAAACGCAGGCCGGAGCCGCCGACGTCGACTACGGCGACATCCCGTTCTGATCCGATAGCCGTCGCATCACCGCACTGGCAACGCGTCGTCCGCGTTGCCGCCGCTGCGATCAGGTCCCGGTTCGGCTGCACGAGCTACACTGCTGCGCAGCTTCCCTACTTCTTCATCGAGTGGACGAACTGATCAGCCCGACGTTTGCGTAGTGCCAACGGAGTCGTAACCTCCGCGTCCCTTCTTCCCGCCTCCGCCCGTCTCAGCACCCTCTCCATGGTTCGATCCGCTTCCGGGTCCCGCTCCCTTGCCCTGCCGAGATCCCGCCGCCGCGCCGCATTCGCGATCGCGCTGTTCGGTCTCGCCGCACTTGCCGGCCCCACCTGTGTTCTCGGGGCGCAGGCGCTGCCGGCCGGCTTCACCTACGAGACGCTCGTCGACGGGCCGCTCGCCAGCGCGACCGCGATGGCGTTCGCGCCCGACGGTCGACTGTTCCTGACCGAGCGCGAGACCGGCAACATCCGGGTCTTCGAGAACGGCCAGCTGCGCGCGGCGCCGTGGGCCACGGTGGCGGTCACCAACCACGGCTCGTGGTCGGAGGCCGGTCTGCTCGGCATCGCCGTCGACCCCGACTTCCTGAACAACCACTACCTCTACGTCTTCCACACGATCAACAACGAGAACGTGATCGCGCGGCTGCAGGAGGTCGCGGGCCAGGGCGCGAACTACACGGTGCTGACGCCGCCGGGCGCGATCTCGGCGATCCCGTACCACAACAGCGGGCCTTTGGTGTTCGGCTGGGACGGCACGCTCTACGCCCAGACCGGCGACAGCTTCAGCACCACGGCACCGCAGGACCTGCAGTCCTGGAACGGCAAGGTGCTGCGCTTCGAGGTCCCGAATCTCACGGTGCCGGCGAACAACCCGTTCCCGGGCAACCCGGTCTATTCGCTCGGCCACCGCAACGGCTTCGGCCTCAGCATCCATCCGGTCACCGGCGAGCTGTTCCAGACCGAGAACGGCGGCGCGCTGATGGACGAGGTCAACCGCATCGTGCCGGGCGGCAACTACGGCTGGCCCCAGGTCGAGGGCCAGGAGATCACGCCCGATCCGTCGCTCGTCGATCCGCTGGCCTGGTACCAGCCGACGACCGCGCTCACCGGCGGCGCGTTCTACGACGGCCAGAACTACCCGGCGCAGTACCAGTACAACTGGTTCTTCACCGACTACAACTTCAACCATCTGCGCGCGATGACGCTCGACTCGACGGGCCAAAACGTGCTCGGCGACACGCTGTTCCACGATCAGCCGGGCGCCGGCTACGGCGTCGCGATGGGGCCGGACGGCAACCTCTGGTACCTGACGAACGACGGCGGTGGCTACGGCGCCGATGAGATCGGCCGCTACGTGCACAGCAACGAGCCGATGCCGTCGGTGCACATGATGTCGACCAGCCAGCGCGCGATCGGCGGCTCGGTGACGATCGGCGTGCACGCCCACAACGGCGATCTCGCGATCGCGTGGCTGTCCTGGTCGCGCTTCTCGTCGCCGGTGCCGACCCCGATCGGCAACCAGTGGGTGCCGATCGACGCGGTGCTGCCGCCGCTGCTCGTGACCGCGGACGACCGCGCCTACCTCGGCATCTCGGTGCCGAACAACCCGTCGGTCAGCAACCAGGCGATGTTCGTGCAGGCCGCGGCGTTCACGCCGGCGACCGGTCTGGTCGCGCCGACGAACCCCGGCAAGACGATCTTGCACTGATCGCTCGGGCCGCGGA
>JAGQRB010000206.1 GCA_020425925.1 Planctomycetota bacterium | reverse complement strand
GTCGAGTTCGCGCCGCCGAACAGCACGATGACGTTGCGCGCCGGGTCGTAGGCAATCGCGTGATCGTTGCGTGCCGAGGGCGGGCCGCCCGTCGTCGTCAACAGCGTCCAATCGCCGTTGGCAAACTGCCAGGTACTGCCCAGGAAGCCGCCGCCGCTGTTGCCGCCGAAGATCACCGGGCCAGTCGCGGTCGCGACCATCGCGAACCGGTCGCGCGCCGGCGGGGACGTCGGCGGCGTGAGCTGCGTCCAGGTCGTGCCGTTCCACTCGTAGGTGTCTCCGCGCGGGAAGCCGTCGTTGCCGCCGAACAGCAGTACGCTGCCGCTCGGCGTGGTCGCCATGCCGTGTGATCCACGCGGCGTGAGCGCCGACAGCGGGCTGTTCGGCAGCAGCTTCGTCCACCGCAAGCCGTCGAAGGCCCAGGTGTCGTCGTGCGCTCCGTTGCTGCGACCGCCGAACATGATCAGCTGGTCACGCGTCGGGGAACCGACCGCGCGGTCGTATGCCATCGCCGTGCCCATGCGTTCGGGTGACGACGGCACCTCCGTCCAGGTGATGCCGTCGAACTCCCAGGTGTCGCGGTAGCGCCCACCCGCATGGCCGCCGTGCAGCACGACGCGACCGCGGACGTCGTCGAACGCGAGGCCGTGACCCTGCCGGATCGGCGGCCGCGGTGACCCGAGCGCGACCTGCGTCCAGGTCGTGCCGTTCCAGCTCCAGGTGTCGTCGACCTGGATGCCGCCCGACAGCCCGCCGAACAGCACGACCTCGTTGGATTGGGCATCGCGCACCATCGCGTGATCCTGCCGTCCCGGCGGCGAGGTCGGCGGCGCGGCGAGCGCCCAGTCGAGGCCGTCCCAGATCCAGGTCTGATTCGGGGGGGTGGCGTTGCCGACGCCGCCGAACATGACGACGTGCGAGCGCTGTCCGGGGAAGAACGCGCGCCGCGGCGCCATCGCGTGCCGCACGCGATCACCGGGGACGGTCGCCGGCATCTCCTGCGTCCAGGTCGCACCGTTCCAGCTCCAGGTGTCGTTCAGGTACCCGACGCCACCCCGAAAGCCACCGAACAGCAACACGCGGCCGGTCTCGAAGTCGTAGCTCAGCGCGTGCTCGACTCGCGGGATCGGGCCCAGACCGGTCGACAGCAGACGCCAACCGGTACCGTCGAACTCCCACGTCTCGTCGGTCTCGGACTGTGTTGCGGTCTGGCCACCGAACACCACGAGCCGCTGCCGAACCGGGTCGTAGGCCGCGGCGTGCAGCGTGCGCGGTTCAGGACTGCCGTTCGGCAGCAGGTGACGCCAGACCGCGCCGTCGAACGTCGCGGTGCGGTCGAGCAGCGGGCCGGAGTCGTCGCCGCCGAACAGCACGCTCACGCCGAGGTGTGAACAGAACGTCAGCGTCGCCTGCCGGCTCGGATCGGGGCTGCCGTAGCGCTGCCAGATCGTCGGCGGGGTGGTCGCCTGCGCCGCGAGGGCGGTGGCGAGAACGAGTGGGGCCGCGAGGGCGTGTCCCCGGAACAGGGCGTGGTGCGTCTTCATCATGTCGAGTTGGTGCGGGCCGGCGATCGGGCGATGCCGACCCCGCGGTATGGTTGCCTACCGTGCCGGGGCTCTCCCCCGTCGTCCCTGTTCCACCGGCGACGTCGTCGCTTACCACCTTTCCGCGAAAAAGCCGAGCGCGCCCGAGCACCGATGCACGACGCCGAACCGGCCCACCCGACGCTGCAGACCCGCTGGTCGATGCTCGATCGCCTGCACGGCAGCGATGCGGCCCCCGCGTGGTCGTGGTTCGTGGAACGCTACCGCCCCGCCATCACCGCGACGCTCGAGCATTGGCTGGGGCCCGCGCGCGCCCATGAAATCGGCGACGGGTTCTGGGGCTACCTGTTCGACGGTGGCGTGCTGCAGCGGGCCGACCGCAGCCGTCGGTTTCGCCATTTCCTCTGGGGCATCGCACGTATGTACGCGCGCAAGCACCTCGTGCCCGGCCGCGAGGCGAGCCTGCCGGCCGAAGCCGGCCTCGATGCCGAGGCCCGGGTCGAGTCGGCCGAGAGCGCGGAGATGCGGCTCTGGAGCGCACGCGTGCTGCAGCTCGCGATCGAAGCGGTGCGCCGCGACCATCCGGACGACGCCCGTGCGATCGAGCTGTTCTACGGCCTCGGTGATCGCGACCCCGTGTCGGCGCCCGAGCTCGCGCGGCTGCTCGACCGCAAGATCGGCGCCTTGCACGTTCTGCTCCACCGCGCGCGGCACCGGCTGCGCGATCGCGTGGTAGCCGAGCTGCGCGAGACGGTCCGCGAGTCGGGCGAACTCGACGAGGAGATCGCGCTGATCCTCGCCTCGGTGCAGCGCGACCATCCCGGCCTCGTATAGCATCGAGCCGTGGCCGCGAGCGACGAGGAGCTACCCGAGCTGCCAGACGACATCGCGGCCGTGCTCTTCGACCGGCTGCATCGCGCCGGTCCCGGTGGCGCGGCGATCGACGACCTCTGCGCGCTCCACCCCGAGTACGAGGCCGCGCTGCGCGCCCACGCCGCGCACTGCGCCGAGCTGCCCGCGGACGTCAGGATCGAGCCGACGCCAAAGCCGACCCAGCCGCGTCTGGAGCCGGGCGCCGCGATCGGTCCGTACCAACTGCGCGAGCAGCTGGGTCGAGGTGGCATGGGGGTCGTCTGGCGCGCGCACGATCCGCGCCTCGGCCGCGACGTCGCGCTGAAGCTCATGGCCGGCGAGTTCGCGAACCAACCCTCGGCCGCGCGACGTTTCCTGCGCGAGGCGCGCGCGGTCGCAGGACTCGAGCACCCGGGCATCGTGCGAATCCTCGAGGTCGGGGAAGTCGAGGGCGCGCCGTTCCTCGCCATGGAGCTCGTGCCCGGTTCGACGCTCGATTCCGCCCTCCGCCGCATGCGGCGAGAACAGGAACGGACCGGAGCGATGCCGCCGACGTCCAAGGTGGCGATCCTCGGCCGCGAGATCGCCGCAGCCCTGCACCATGCCCACGAACGCGGCGTCGTGCATCGCGACATCAAGCCGCAGAACATCATCGTCCGCCCCGACGGCAAGCCCGTTCTGCTCGACTTCGGCCTCGCGCAGCTCGCGGACGAAGCGCGTATCACCCGCGCCGGCGACTTCGTCGGCACCGTGCAGTACGCATCGCCCGAGCAGGTGTCTCCGGCGGCACTCGCGGTCGACCATCGCACGGACGTGTACTCGCTCGGGGTCACGCTCTTCGAACTCCTGACGCTCACCCTGCCCTTCACCGGGACGAATACGCAGCAGCTCGTCCGACGCATCACCGCCGCCTCACCACCATCGGCGCGCGCCCGCAACCCGGCGGTGCCGCGCGATCTCGACGCGATCATCGCGCGCGCGCTCGCGAAGGAGCCGCAGCAGCGCTATCGCAATGCCGGCGAGCTGGCGGACGATCTCGATCGGTTCGTTCGCGGCAGTACCGTCGCCGCGCGACCGGTGAAGGCATGGACCCGCGCCTGGCGTTGGTCGCGGCTGCACCCGGCGCCGACCGCGGCGGTCACGCTCGGAACCCTGCTGGCGATGGCGATCGGGCTCGTCGTCATGCAGACGCAGATCCACGCCGCAACGAACCGCAGGCACGCCGAGACCGCGTTCTTCAATGCGCGTGAATTGCTGCGCGGGGGCCGGTTCGAGCAGTTCGTCACCCAGCTCGAAGAGGCCCGGCGCGGCGGCTACGGCGACGAAACCGCGCTGCGACTGCTCGAGTTCGACGCCTGGCGCGCCCGCGGCGAGTTCGATCGGGCGGCGACGATCCTCGCGAGTTGCCCGCCGCGCAGCGGCGATCCCGCGCAGACGGCGAAGTTGCTGCTCGACCGTGGCGATTTCCTCGCCGACCGCCTGCGCGATCCCGGCGCCGGGCTCGATCTGGTGCGCGAGGCACTCGCGAGCGGCGGCCTGTCGGCGGCCGAAGAGGCCTACGCGCGCTGCCTCGTCGCCGACAATCTCGTCCAGGCCCGGGCGGGGCTGGATACGGCCCTCCTGCTCGATCCCGGCTACCGCGCCGCGCGCGTCATGGCGATCTGGCTGGCCATCGGCAGCGGCGAGATCGAGCGCGGCCGCCTCGCATTCGAGCAGCTCCGTACCGATCTCCCGGGCGACATCAACCTGCCGGTACTCCATCGGCTGCTGTCGCTGCTCGGTGCCGAACCGCAGACGCAGTACGTCCCGCCTACCGCAGTGCTCGCCGCCAGCCCGGCCTGGCAGGCAGCCGAGACCTTGTTCGACGCGCTTCCCGCGGCTCTGGAGTTCGGTCGCGAGATGACGCGGCGGTTGTCGGACGTCGAACGACCGGGCGAGTTCGCGGTCTCGATCGAGTACCTCCAGCGGCTGTTCGATCTGAACAATGCGAGTGCTGGCTTCGGTGAACTCCTGCAGGGCCGAGGTGCGACGATGCCGGACTTCCGCGCGCAAGGGCTCGCGATCCACCCGCTGATCGTCGCGGCCTGGCGGCCGTTCCTCACCGCCGGCGCCGCACAGATGCTCGCGGTCGCGCACGGCGCCGACCGCACCGAGCTCGCTGCGGTCCTGCAGCGCTCGGCCGAGCACATCGACGACGGGTTCTTCCACTTCCTGCTCGCCCGCCTGCACGGCCTCGAGAATCTGTCAGCTGCCCGCGCCGCGATGCAGCGCGCGATCGAACGACCCAGTCTGCTGCCGATCCGCCGCCACGCCCTGCTCGTCCAGTTCGTGATCGACAGCAATGTCGCGGTCGGTCGCGTGCAGGGCCTCGACACCTCGGCGATCGCCGCCGATCTGACCAGCAACGTCGAAGCGATGCTGCGATACCCCGACCTGACCGAGACCGAGTTCGATCTCGCGTTCACCGCGCCCTACATCGCACGGGCCTGGCCGCTCGCCGACCGCGCGGCCGACGAATGGCGCCGGCGATGCAAGCGGTCGACGATGGCGATCAAGGCTCAGGCCGATCTCGCCCAGAGGCTCTGCGAGACCAGCGAGGACGATCGGGAAGCCGACATGCAGATCCACCGCGCACGGCGACTCTGCGACGAGGCGCTCGCGATCGAAGCCGACTGCGAGTGGGCCGGAAGGCTCGCGCGCGCACTCGACTCCGCGCTCGCACGCCACAACGCGGCGAAGCAGCCGAAGTGAATGCGGTTCACGGCAGCTCGAGCGCGAGCCCGCCGAAGCCCGGGTTCGACGTCGAGCGCGAGATCAACGTGCTGGCCGGTGTCGCCATCGCCCCGACGAAGCCCAGCAGGGTCGGGTCGAAGCGCAGCACCGCGGAGTCGTTGCCACCCATCGGGCCGCGCTCGGAGTTGACGAACAGGTTGCCGTCGCGGTCGAACACGATGCCGCCGGCCTTGCGCACGGTACGACCCGACGGCGTGTCGTCGATGTCGGCCTCGAGCGACGCCGTCGGTGCCAGCGTCCTCGTCTCCGGCAACGCCGGCAACGCAATCTCGCTGGCGGCGAACCGCGCGACGTCGAGACCGTCGTTGCTCGCGACCCAGAGATCGCCGTTGCCGTCGAAGGCGATGCCTTCGACCAGCGCGAACGCGGTGCTGCGCAGCGTCAGCGCCGGCGTCTGCGCCCCGCCTGCGGCCTGCTGTGCCGGCGAAAACACCGTCACCGAGTTGTTCGCCGCCGTGAAGCTCGCGTTCGTGACCCAGAGATTGCCGCCGCCGTCGAACGCCATGCCCGCGGGCAGGTCGAAGCCCGGTGTCGTGATCACGCGGTTGGGCGTCGTCGGTCCGGAGTCGTCGAGGTTGTCGGGCTCGTAACACTCGATGCGCCCGGCAACGCCGACCCAGAGATTGCCGACGCCGTCGAACGCGAAGCCGATCGGGGCGTCGAGACTGGCACCGTCGCTGTCGATCACGACCACGGGGGTCGGACTGCCCGACGCCGCAAGCTGACTGCTGCCGAACTTGAGCAGCCGGTTGCCGGCGTTGTCGGTGACCCACAGTGCGCCCGAGGCCTCGAAGGTCAGGGCGTTCGGACGCGTGCCGGCCGGCAACGTGATCTCGACGTCCGGCGCGTTGTCACGATCGGCGACGGTGTTGGCCTGCGTCCACGCCCGCAGCGTGCCGGCGTTGTAGTTCGGCACCCAGAGCCGGCTGAACGCGGTCGGTTGGTTCGGATTCTGGTTCGGATTCTGGTTCGGGTTCGTCGGCGAGGGCGAGGTCGCCGGCGGATCACCCCCACCGCTGCCGGCACAGGCTGCCAGCAGCAGGGCGAGAGACGATGTCAGGATCGGTCGGGACGCGAATGCGGGGGCGTGCGGGCGGAGCATGCCTCGGACAACGGACCTCGCCCGGAAACCGTTGCGAGATCCTGGCCGACGTCCTGCCCCGGTTCAGTCGCCTACGGTGAGCCGCAGAGCTGGCGTCATCGCCCAGATCGTCCCCGGGTCGAGCGCCGCAGCCTCGGAGTAGAGGTCGAGACCGACGAAGGTGACCACGGCCGGGATCGCGAGCGAGAGACTCGCGGACCCGTTCGAGGTGGTCGACGCGAATACGGTGGCCACCGGGGCGACCAACGAACGACACGACGCCGGCAGCTCGAGGGCACGGGCCGCGAGTCCGAACGCGAAGACCAGCGGTTGCTGCGCCCCGAGGCCGGACGCCGTCAGCGACAGCGTCGTTCCGAGCACCGGTTCGGCACTCGCCTCGAGGCCGGTCGACCCGCCGGCTCCGCAGCCGCCGCCGAACGGGGTGACCGTCGCCGGCGACGCGCCGGTGAGCCAGACCCCCGACGTCGGCCAGTGGATCGGATCGGCGCCGCCGAAGACGACGACCTCGTCGGCCGCCGGGTTGGACGCCACGACGAGCTGCGCCAGCGCCGGCAGGCCGGACGTCGGCAGCGGGGTCCACTGGGAGCCCTGCAGGTGCCAAGAGTCGGCAAACGCGGGACCCGCCACGTCGCCGCCGCCGATCAGGTCGACGCCGTTCGCGCGCGTGACGAGCGCGTGGTAGGCGCGGGGCGCGGGCCGCTGGTTCAGAGGTGCGAGGGGTGTCCACGTGATCCCGTTCCACACCCAGGTGTCGTCGAGCACCCCGGAAGCCTGCCCGCCGAACAGCACCAGGCCATTGTTCTGGAAGTCGAACGCCATCGCCGAGAACGCGCGCGCCGACGGCGACTGCGGTGGCGTGATGCGGCTCCAGGCACTGCCGTCCCACTCCCACGTGTCGTTGGTGTAGACCGGTGACTGCGGCCAGCCGAGGATGCCGCCGAAGAACACCGTGCGACCCCGGACGACGTCGTACGCGAGTGCGCCCCCGACCGCGTACGGCGGCGAGATTCCGAGCTCCTGTCGCCACTGGCCGGTCTGCACGCTCCAGATCCAGGTCTGAGTGCCCGTCGGCGCGGCCCCGAGCAGCACCACTTCCTGCCGCGCCAGGTCGAACGCCATCCCGAGCTTCGCCATCGCCGGCGGCGCCGAGGTCGACGCCAGCTGCGTGAACTGCCTCGTACCTCGATCCCAGAGGAAGGTGTCACGGAAGCTCGTCACCAGGAACCTGCCGCTCCAATCGCAAGCCGCCGCCTGCACGTCGTACGGAGCGATCTGCGGCGTCTGGGTCCAGACCGTCGTCTGCGGGTCGTAGGTCCAGGTGTCGGCCGAGACACCGCCGCCGTGCAACACGAAGCGTCCCATGCGGGTGTCGTACGCGAACCCGATCCCGGTCCGGAACGGCAGCGGCACGGCCGGCGTCGTCCGCTGCCACTGCGTGCCGTCCCACTCGAGGAAGTCCGTGCTCGGCGTCGTCGGCAGGAAACCCTCGTAGCCGCTGTAGAGCACGGTGCGCGCCCGGTGAGGATCCCAGGCGATCCGCGCGCCGTTGATGCCGATCGGTCGAACCGCGGGTACCGGGTGCGTCCACTGGTTGCCGTCGTACTCGTAGACCTCGAGCCTCGGCGCGGTGAGATCGTGCGGGCAGAGCACCGTCACGCCGCGCGCCTCGTCGTAGGCCATCATCGGATTGGCCGCAGGTGGCGCCGCGCCACCCGGCGTGCGCTGCTGCCAGGTGCTGCCGTCCCACTCCCAGAGGTCGTTGCGCAGGCCGCCGGCATCGGAACCGCCGTAGAGCACGCTGCGCCGTCGGGCGCTGTCGTAGGCGAGCCCCGCGACATAGCGCGCGGGCGGCGAGGTCGCGGGCAGGCGTTGCGACCATGTCACGCCGTCCCACTCCCAGGTCGTGTCGAGATAGCGGTAGCTCGGGCCGACCCCACCGAAGGCGACGATGCGGCGGCGGGCGACGTCGTACGCGAGGGCCGGCGCCTGGCACCATGGCATCGACCGCTCGGGATGCCGCTGGTGCCAGCGCGCGCCGTTCCACTCCCAGGTCTCGAACGACAGATCGGTCGGCCGGGCCGTGAGGCCGACGATGCGTCGATCGGCAAGATGCTCGCAGAGCAGGACTTCGGCGTTGGGGCGCGGTACGGCGTGAGCGCTGGTCCACTGCTGTTGCGCAGGTGCGACGAACGCGCCCATGGCGGTGGCGAGAGCGACGAGCGGAGGTTCGACCATGTCTCACCCGGCGGTAGCCCCGGCGATTTCCGCGGTAACGCCGAAGCTACCGCGCGACGAACAGGCTCCGCTCGGCCGGTCGCTCGCCACGCAGGATCGCGGCGACGTTCGTCGCGGTGTCGACACACATCGAGCGGTATGTCAACGCCGTCAGTGACGCGTTGTGCGGGGTCAACACCGCGCGCCCGTCGCTCAGCAGCGGGTCGTCGGGCGCCGGTGGCTCCTGCTCGAGCACGTCGGCGGCGAACCCGCCGAGGTGGCCGTCGGCGAGCGCGCGACGCAATGCGGCGGGTTCGATGAGCGCACCGCGCGCGGTGTTGACCAGGAACACACCGGGCTTCATCGCGGCGAACTCGGCGGCGCCGAGCAGGTGCTTCGTCGAAGGCGACAGCGGCAGGTGCAGCGTCACGACATCGGAGGTGCGCAGCAGCTCCGAGAGCGGCGCGGCGGTGAACGGTGCGGGCACCTCACGCTCGGCATGGCGCAGCACGAGCACCCGCATGCCGAACGCATCCGCGAGTGTCGCGACGCGGCGGCCGATGGCGCCGAAGCCGAGCACGCCGAGCGTCAGGCCACGGATCTCGTTGCCGCGATAGAACGCGCGGTCCCCCCAGCGACCCTCCCGCACCTGGATCGCCGAGGCCGTGATGCCGCGGACGAGATCGAGCGTGAGCGCGATCGTGTGCTCGGCGACCGTGAGCGCATTGCCGCCGGGTGCGAACACGACGGGAATGCCGAGTCGATGCGCGGCTTCGGTGTCGAGGTTGTCGAGGCCGACGCCGGCGCGAGCGATCGCACGCAGGCCGGGGCAGCGCTCGAGCAGGTTCGAGGTGATCCGACCGCGCCCGCGGGTCACGATCGCGGCAACAGCCGCGAAATCGCAATCGGGCGCGTTCGGGTCCTCGGCCCGGACGAGCTCGTCGACCTCGGCGAGCAACGCTTCGGCGTCGGGATGCAACGATTCGAGCAACAGGACGGTCACGGTGTCTCGTGCGCGCCGACCGACGCTCCCGGGGCCATGCGGTAGATGCCGGGCTCGGGCTCGACCAGCTCGTCCTCGAACAACGCGACGTCGATGTCGGCATCGCGGGCGCTGCCGATCTCGACCAGATTGCCGGCCGGATCGCGGACGAACATCTGCATCGCGCCGCTCGGCAGGCGCCGCACCCGCCCCCACGGCTTCAGGTCGATCGCATCGGCGGCCTTGGCGCGGCGGAACACGCCGACGAAGTCGGGCGCGACCAGGCAGAAGTGACCGCGGAACTGGTGCACGTCCGCGATCTCGTTCATGTGGATCTGCTGGTCGCGGCCGATCCGGAAGAACTGCGAGCGGAAACCCTGGTCGGGGGTGACGTCGAGCGGCAGACCGATCACGTCGCGGTAGAACACGATCGCGGCGTCGAGGTCGTCGACGTTGACGTTGACGTGGTGGATCGAGAAGTCGTTCATTGGTCCTCCGTTCTCGCGTGGCGGGCGACGAAATCGGGATCGGGCTCGACGCCGAAACCGAGACCGCTCGGCGGCGCGAGCGCACCGTCGTGCAGCTCGAGGTCGATCCGAGCCATCTCGCGCAGCAGCGGCGCGCCACCCATCGGCACCTCGACGAGCACGCCTGCCGGGCTCGCGAACGCGAGTGTGCGCGCGGCCTGGAACGAGATCGCCGAGCCCCAGCAGTGCGGCGCGAGCTCGAGCCGGTTGGCGTAGGCCAAAGCCGCGATCCGCAGGCCCTCGCTCAGACCGCCGGCGATCGCGAGATCGGGCTGCAGCACGTCGATCGCGCGGCGCTCGAGCAGTTCGGCGAAGTCGAACGCAGCGAACTCGCTCTCGCCCGCGGCGATCGGCATCGGGCTCATGGCGCGCACCTCGGCGAGCCCGGTGCGATCGTCGGATGCGACCGGTTCCTCGACGAAGCGCAGGCCGAGATCCGCCGCGCCGGCGCAGAACCGCTTGGCCTCGCCGACGTTCATCGTGCCGTGCGCGTCGACCATGAGATCGACGTCGTCGCCGACCGCGGCGCGCGCCGCGCGCGCCCGCGCCAGACTCGTCGCCGCGCGGCCGTCCATCGCGCCGATGCGCATCTTGATCGCGCGGAAACCCGCTTCCGTGTAGCGACCGAGCTCGGCCGGCAGGCCGGCGACGTCGGCCCAGCCGCCGCTGGCATAGGCGCGGACCGTGTCGCGACACGGACCGCCGAGCAGTTCGAGCACCGAGACGCCGCGCGCCTTGGCGGCGAGATCCCAGAGCGCGAGATCGACACCGGCCATCGCGGCGGTGTGGGCGCCGCGCCGTCCGAGCACGGGCATCGCGCGACCCGAGCGCGCCGCCAGCGGCGCCCGGGTGCCGTTGTACATCGCGGTCCAGGCGCGGCCGACCTCGCGTGGGTCGCGGCCGAGCAACAGCGGGCGCAGCTCGTGCTCGACGATCGCGACCAGCGCGCGGCCGTTGCCGGCGCTGCCGACCGCGGGCTTGGCCTCACCGTAACCGACGAGGCCGTCCTCGGTCGCGATCGTCACCAGCACCGCGTCGAACGCCGCGATCCGACCGAAGTCCGAGACGTGTTGCGATGCTGGCGGCAGCTCGCAGTGCAGCCAGACAGCGTCGACCGAGCGGATCTTCACGTTCAGCGGATGAGGGGCAGCAACGTCGCCGAGGCGGTCTCGTAGAGGCGGGTGTAGAACGCCTCGCTCAGCAGACTGCTGCCGTGGTCCTGGATGAACTTGAGCTGCTCGGGCGAGATGTCGACCGGGTTCTGCTCGACCTGATCGGGCCACGGACACACCGGCGTGCGATCGATCGGCGCGACGGCCTCCATCGTCAGCGCGCCGTCGTAGCCGACCTCGCGCAGCGTCGCGACCAGCCGCTGCCAGTCGACGTTGCCCATGCCGGGCGCGAGCCGGTTGTTCTCGGCGACGTGTACGTCGACGAGGCGCTTGCCGACCTTGCGGATCGCGTCGAACATGTCGACCTCCTCGATATTCATGTGGAACACGTCGAGGCAGACGCCGCAGTTCGGTCCGACCTCCTCGGCGAGGTGGAGCGCCTGGTCGGCGCGATTGAGGAAGTAGGTCTCGAAGCGGTTGAGCGGCTCGAGCGCCATGCGCACCCCACTGGCCTCGGCATGGGTGTAGACCTCCTTGAGGCCCTCGACGACCCACTTCCACTCGTTCTCCGGCGTGCTGTCGGCGACGACCTTGCCGACCGTCGCCGGCACGATCGTGATCTCGGTGCCGTCGAGCTCCTTCACCATCGTGACGACCGACTTGACGTAGTCGATCGACTTCTCGCGCTGCTGCTCGTTGCCGGCCGCGAGATTGCGCTCGCCGAGCGTGAGCGTGACCGAGCCCCAGCAGCGGATGCCGTGCTCCTTCAGCAGCGGTCGCGAGGTCTTGGTGTCGTACTGCTTCGGCTCACCGCTGATCTCGATGCTCTCGAAGCCGAGTCGTTTGATCCGGCGCAGCGTGACCTCGAGGGGCTCGGCGCGCATCCAGTTGTGCGTGGAGAGGTGCATGGGCGGGGGTCCTGTGGGGAGCGTGGATTGCCGGGCGCCGGAGCGGTGCGCCGGACCGACGAAGGTAACCGCGGCGCCGGTGCGCGTATGCTCCCGGCCGGAGGATTCCGCGATGACCGCCGACGAAACGACACCGGCAGGGCGACTGTTCTGGCAGCTCGCGACCGAGCTGATGCGCGAAGACCCGAGCGTGGTCGAGGGGACGATCATGAACGGTCGCTGCCTGCGCGTCGCCGACGAGTTCCTCGCGCTCGTCGACTACAAGGGTTCGGGGCTCGTCGTGAAGCTCCCCGCCGCACGCGTGGCCGAACTCATCGAGGCCGGCGTCGGACAGCCGTTCGCTCCGGCGAAGAAGGTCTTCAAGGAGTGGCTCGCGGTCCCTGCGCCCGACCGCCGCCGCTGGCACGGCCTGCTGCGCGAGGGGGTGACGTTCGCGCGGTCGGCTGCGCGCAGGTGACGCCGGCTCGCGGAGAGGGTTTGGTTCATGGCCCGATTGCCCGGATGTCGAAACCACCAGCGCGGGCCGGTCGAAGCGCACCTCGGTCCGCCTGCTTTTCCTCCCCTCGACACCGCGCGACCGCGTCCCCGGCTACCCTGATGACCATGGTGCTCCGAACGGCTTCCCTGCTCCCGCTCCTCCTCGCCGCGAGTGTGGCGGCGCAGGGCAGGAACCTGCTGTTCTACGGCAACAGCTTCACCTACTACTCGTGGGGCTACGGCGTCCCGGAACTCGTCCAGAAGATCGCCGTCGCCGCCGGTCATCCGAGCCCGACGATCGTGTCGGCGCTGGTCGGCGGTGTGACGCTGCAGTACCACGCCACCGACCCGGGTCAGATCGCCGTGATCGGCAGCTCGCTGCCGGCCGGACAGCACTGGGACGAGGTCGTGATCCAGGGCCACGTGCTCGAGGCCACGCCCGAGGGCGGCCACGACCCCGCGGTGTTCCGCGCCAACGCGGTCGCGATCACCGGCAACGTCAGGAGCCACAGTCCCGCCGCGCGCGCCGTGATGTTCCAGACCTGGGCCTCGGCCTGGGGCAGCCCGCACTACCCGATGCCGTGGGCGCGGCCGATCGACATGCACGACGTGATCCGCGGCAACTACCGGCTCGCGGTCGCCGACATCCGCGCCGCGTTCGGCGCCGGTGCGGCGGCCAACTCGGCCGTAGGTGACGGCGTCGGACTGCTCGAATGGGATCCGGCCTGGTACGAAGCGGACCTGTCGCACCCGAACCCGGCGATGATCCTGCTCGCCGCGATGAGCATCTACACGTCGATCTACGGCCAGACCGTCTGCGGCATCCACCCGGTGTTCCAGCCCGCGGATCCACTCGCGCTCTCGCTCGCGAGCCAGGGCCTCGGCGAGGCCGATTGGAACTTCCTCGCCGGCCTCGCCGACCGCGTCGCCGATCCCGCGGTGCGGCCGTTCGCCGGCTCGGGCGATCACCTGTTGCTCGAGACGGCAACGGGTTCGGCGGCGCTGACCGCGTGCCCGACGCAGCAGATGACGACCGGCACACTGGTGCAGGTGCAGCTGCGCTCGATGAACGGCGTGTTCGACAACGCCTGGGGCTGGCTGCTCGCCGATCTGTTCCAGACCGGTTCGCCGCCGGGGCCCTGGCCCACCTACCCCGAGATCCGCATCGACCTGCCGTCGATGGTGCTGCTGGCGACATCGACGACGCTCACCAGCCCGATGACGTTCTCGATCCAGGTGCCGGTCTCGCTGCCGGGCTCGTCGTTCCTGGTGCAGGGCTTCGCGTGGCGGGCCAGCACCGAAACCGGCAACCCGTGGTTCACGACCACGGACGCGCGCGAGCTCGTCTTCCACTGATCGACGACGTCGGCTCAACCGCCGACGGGCCGAGCCAGCACCCAGACATGCGGGCCGTAGGGAACCTCCTCCTCGGCGATCGCGCGTAGCCCGAAGCGTTCGTAGTAGCGCACGTTCTGCAGCGTGAAGGTCTCGGCGTGCACCGGTCGGCCATCGGCGTCGGCGATCGCGAGCGCCTGTTCCATCAGTGCGGCCGCAACGCCGCGGCGCTGGTGGTCGGGACTGACCGCCTGCGCCATCACGTACCAGTGCGGTTGCCCGGCGTGACGGAATCGCCGCCGCTCGAGCCACTGACCCGCGCGCAACAGCCGACCGAACGCGCGCGGTCCGGCGCGCAACGCGAAGCGGGTGATGCCGGCGTGCAGCATGCCCCAGGTCGAGATCCGGGAGCGATCCGGCGGCAGCATCATCATCACACCGGCGGTCTCCGCGGTCGTGGTCACCGTGCCGTAGTCCTCGGCGTAGGCGACGAACGCGCGCATCAGGCCCGGCAGTACCCGTAGCCGATCCGCTCGCTCCGGCAGGATGTGCACGTTGAGCGGATCGTCGAGCAGCGAACTCGCGAGCGCCGCCGCCGCCGCCGCGCGCTGGTCGGCGCGCAGGGTGACGACGTCGGCGGCCGTCAGACGACGCGCATCGGTCGGTGTCATGCCGCGCTCCCGCATTCGGCGAACACCTCGGTGGGCGTCGCCCGGATGGTGAACTCGGGGATCCCGAACGACTGCGCGACGTCCGCGACGCTGCTGCCGGCGGCGACCACGGCGCGCTCGTAGTGGTGCGCGAGCCGCTCGACCATGCGGTCGATGTCGTCCTCGCGCAGGTTGACGTTGATCACGAAGCGCACGCCACCGCGCCGCATCGGCGTCGCCGGGAAGCCGGCCGCGTTCATCAGGAAGCCGTCGTGTTTCATCGCCTCGACGAGGTTCATGCAGGCCTCCGGCAGCCCGGTCGACACGAAGAACACCGGGCTGTCGGTCGCCTCGAACTGCGGCAGCCCGGCCTCGTCGAGCCGCCGGTTGGTGTGCGCGACGAGTTCGGCGAGGCGGCGCTGGCGCGACGCCAGTTCGCCCGAGAGGTGCAGGCGTGCCGACGCACAGGCCGCACCGAGCATGGGCGGCTGGATCGGACCCGAGAAGATCGACGTGCCGCCGCAGGTCCGCACCAGTTGCGCGAGCTGCTCGTTCGGGAACACCAGCGCACCGCCGCCGGCGGCGAACGCCTTGTTGAGCGAGACCGCCAGGATCATGCGCTCGTGGTGCGCCATCCGGCTGCGGACGTAGCCGGTGCCGTTCTCGCCGGCCCAGCTCATACCGTGGGCGTCGTCGATGTAGAGACAGAACTGCGGGTGCGCGTCGAGCAGCTCCTCGAGCCGGTCGAGCGGGGCATAGTCGCCATACATCGAATAGAGGCCGTCGGCGATGTACCAGATCTTCTCGTGCGTCGACGTGAGCGACCGGATCTTGTCCTCGAGTCGCTCCATGTCGTTGTGGCGAATCACCGTGGCGGTGACACCGCGGGCCCGCAGCAGACCGACCGCCATCTGCATGCTCGAATGGGCCTGCATGTCGACGATCACGGCATCGTTGTCGCCGACCAGGGTCGGAAGTGCGGCACAGTGACCGAGCGTGGTGCTGGCACACGCGACGACCGGCTTGCCGAACAATTCGCTCAACAGGCCCTCGAGCTCGGCGTAGAGCGCGACCGAAGCATAGACCCGCGACGACGAGAACTGCGTGCCGAACCGGCGGGTCGCCTCGATCGTGCCGGCGATCAGCGCCGGGTGGGTCTCGAGCCCGAGAGTGCTGCAGGAGCCGAAGTTGAGAGTCTCGCGATCATCGATCACGACGACGCGCCCGTCGGCGCTGCGGCGGGTCACGGACTGGTGGATGATGCGACGCGCATGGCCCTGGCTCATGAGCTGATCGACGGTTGCGACATGCTGGTTCATTGGTCTGTTCCGATTCGAAGGGGCGCGGGCGGCGGCCGGGCTCGTCCCGACCGGGGTGCCGCGCGCCTCATCCATGCCAGCGCGCCGGGATCGCAACACCCGACCTCCGGTTTTCCACCGTCGGCGGCGCGGGCCGTCGCCCCGAGGCTTGCCGCCTGCCGCCGCCGCGTTTCTGATCGTCGGGCCGGGCACCGCCCGCGAACCGACCCCATGACCGCCGTTCTTTCCGTTCCGTCGCCGCGGTGAGCGCCCGTCGCAAGCGTCTGCGCTGGGTCCTGCGGGCCGTCGTCGTGCTCGTGAGCCTGGCCGCGGCCCTCGGCGCGTTCGAGGCCTACCTGCGGATCGCGGATCCGATCGGACTCAACTACGAGGTCGAGCACCTGCGCTACCGCAACAACGCGCTGCGGTTCGCGTGGGACAAGGTGCCGCCCGATCGCATCGATCTCGACGGCACGCTCTACCGCCACAAGCCGTCGCTCGACATCGACATCGGCAGCTACCGCCTGCAGACGAACGCGCTCGGCTTCCGTGGCCCGGAGATCAGCAAGCAGAAGCCGCCCGGCACGTTCCGGATCCTCGTCCTCGGCGACTCGGTCAGCTACGGCACCGGCGTCAACGACGAGGTCACGTTCCTGCGCCGCTGGGAGCAGACGCTGAACGAGTCGGGCGATCGGCACTTCGAGGTCGTGAATACCGGCCACCCGATGTACGACACCTCGCAGGAGCTCGCGCTGTTCCGCGACGAGGGTCTCGCGCTCGACCCCGACCTTGTCCTGCTGGTCTACGTCGTCAACGACATCGAGCCGACGCGGGACGTCGTCGAGCAGGCGCTGCTCGGCAAAGCGCCGGATCCCGCCGAGGTGCTCGCAGACCCCGGTGACGGGTGGACCCGGCTCGCGGACATCATCAGCCCCGTGCTGCCGGCGACGGCGCGACTGCTGCAGCTGCAATCCGACGCCGCGCTGCGCTTCCTGACGACGCAGCCGGAGGGCACCGAATACGTGCCCGAGCGGTTCGGCAAGGGCCCGCGCGGCTGGCCGCGCAGCCAGACCGCGCTGCTCGCGATCCGGGATCTCTGCCGCGAGCGCCGCATCCCGTTCGTCCTGCTCGACAACACGATGCCGGCCGTGCGCGCGCTGCCGCAGTTCTGCCGCGACAACGAGATCCCCTACCACGAGCTGCGATTCACGCCGGCGGAGCTCGAGCTGCCGATCCGCAACTCGATGCTCGACTCGCATTCGAACGCGCGCGGCCACGAGCTGCTGCTCGGGAAGCTGCGAGCGCTCGAGCCACAGCTGCCGCTGCCGCGCTGACGGATGGTCGGCGCACCGGTCATGCGGCGAATGGCCCGGAATCAGGGCCCATGCCGGGTGAAATGCGATTCTTGTCGCGCCGGCTGCGCTACGGGGCAAGAACAGGGACATGGCCGCACTCCGCCCGATCTGGTTCTCGGCCCTCGCGCTCGTCGGATCGACCGCGACCGCGACGGCTGCACCGCAGCAGCAGGACGCGCTGCTGCACGCCCCGCTCGCGGTGCTCCCGCTCGACGGGCCGCCGTTTCAACGCCTCGGTGATTTCGACGGCGACGGCGACCTCGACGCCGTCGGCTCGCGCATCCACGCCAACCAGAGCAGCACGGAGATCGTCGTCTGGGAGAACGCCGGCGGCGCGTTCGCGCCGGTCTGGACCGGGTCCTATCCGCTGCTGCCGATCGCGAGCCAGGCTCGGCGGTCGCTTGCGATCACAGTCGCCGACCTCGACGCCGACGGTCGCGATGACTTCGTGGTCGCGGGCGGCGGCGGCATGGTGCGCTATCTCGCCGGACCGGGTTTCACGTTCCAGGCCGCGGCGCGACCGGTGGCCGGATCGGCGACCGCACACGCGATCGCGATCGGCGCGTTCGACGGTGACGCGCTGCCCGATGTCGCGCTCGCCTACGTCGACCAGCTCGGCACGGTTCGGCTCTGGCTCGATCGCTCGAGCGGCGGCGCGCTCGGCGCTCCGGTCGTGACGAACCCGCTCGCCGAGCCGCACGTGCTGGCGCTCGAGCTCGACGGTCTGGCCGGTGACGAGCTGCTGGTCGCCGATCGCAACGCGCAGACCGCTCGCGTCTTCACCGTCGCGGGCAACCTGCTCGTGCCGCAGCAGACACTGACGACGTCGCTGTCGTATTCGGGCGCCACGCCGTGGCTGTGGACCGGAGGCGACATCGATGGCGATCTCGACGCCGACATCGTCGTGTTCAAGCCGGAGCTCGGCAGTAACGGTGTCGCCCGCTACCAGGTTCTCCGACGCACGGGCGCGGCGACGTTCACGACCGAGGCGGAGGCGGTCGGTGGGCCGGCGGAGTACCTGGCCGACATCGACGCCGACGGCGATCTCGACGGCGTCCGCTGCGGCGGCAGCGGCGGAACGTTCGCGGGCTGGCCGCAGCTCGACTTCGCATCGACGTTCGAGATCACACCGAACCGCGGCGGCGGGACGTTCGCAGCGGCGTGGCGCTATCCCGGCGCCGGCTGCGAGAGCCTCGCCGGAGTCGCCGACCTCGACGGCGATGGCGACGTCGATTTCGTCGCCGGGCGCTGCGTCCATTACGGCCGCGGGCCGTGGATCGAGCACCCGATGCCGCGGGCGGGCGGCAGCGAGGTGATGCGTATCGGCCGGCCGTGGCATGTCCACGACGAGGATCGCGACGGCGATCCCGACTTCTTCGGCCGCAATCGCGGTGACGGCGCGATGTCCGCGCTGCCGCAGGTCGTCGCCGCACCGGCGGGGCACGTCTTCGTCGGCCGCATCGATGTCGACGTCGACGGAGACGGCGCCCGCGACCAGGTGGTGCAGTATCGCCAGCTCAACACACCGCAGCCGTCGACGTTGCTCTACATGGCCATGTTGCAGAACAACGGCGGTGGCCACTTCGCGTTCGCGGGCCAGGTCGCAGCGAACGGCGTGCTGTTCGGACCGAACGAGACCAGCGTCACCGCCGACAACGCCCGCGCCGCCGACTGCGACGGCGACGGCGACGAAGACGTGATCGCGAACAGCAACCCGGCGCTGGGCGAAGGCCATCGCTGCCAGATCTTCTGGAACCAGAACGGCGCGTTCGTCGCCGGCCCGGTGTTCACGAGTGCGAACGGCGGCCGCGTCGATGAGGTCGCCGACTGCAACGGCGACGGTCTGCCCGATCTGCTGACGTCGACCGCATCGTCGATCCACGTGCTGCTCGGGACCGGCAACCCGGCACAGCCGTTCCAGCTGGCCTGGAGCGGCCCGGCGATGCCGTTCGAACCGGCGGCCCTGGCCGTCGGCGACTTCGACGACGATGGCCGCCTCGACTTCGCCCGTCCGAACGGCGCCGGCGAGATCGTGCTGTTCGTCAACACGTCGCCATCGGCGAGCTCCCTGCAGTTCTCGGCGAGCGCACTGGCCGGCGTCGCGCTGATCGTGAACGGCACCTCGAACGCGATCGCCGTGCGTTCGACGTTGACCGCGGGCGACTTCGATGCCGACGGTCGCACCGACCTCGCGCTCGGCCACCTCCCTGGCGAACCGAACGTCGGCATCGTACTGCGGCGCATCGGCTGGTCGTCGCCCCCGACGCTCGCCGACTATCAGGTCGTGCGTCAGACCTTCGTCGACGGTTTCGTGTGCGACGTCGACGGCGACGGCGACCTCGATCTCGTCGGCGAGCAGGCCGTGCACGGACCGCGCTACCACGGCCTCGCCGGCGGTCGTCGCACCCAGCGTCACGCCGGCGTCGCCGGCGAGGCCGGCGCGGTTCCCGTGCTCGGCGGCACCGGCCCCTACCGCGCCGGCGGCACCGACGTCATGCGCCTCACCGGCGTGCCCGGGCCGACGCTGTCCCTCATGGGACTGTCGCTGCGCGAGGTCTCGATCGCGAACGCGCCGCTGCAGGGGCTGACGTTGCACGTCGATCCGAGCGTCATGCTGCTCATCGGCTGGCCGGTCGACACCGACGGTCAGGGGCGCGCCGCGGCGATCGCGCTGCTGACGTCGTTCATCATGCCGTCGTTCGCCGGGATCACGTTCTATGCCCAGGTGTTCGTCGTCGATCCCGCGGCGCCGCAGGGGTTCTCGCAGTCGAACCTGCTCGAGAAGCGCATCGGCTGGTAGCGGCGCCGCGGCCCGGATCACCAGGTGATCGTGATCTGGTGTCGTCGGTCAGGATTGACAGTGCGCAGCAGGACCGTGGACGCGCTCGGCCGTGCGAACGCGGTGACGGACTGCGAGCCGAGGCTCGCGACCGAGACCGGCGTGAGCAGCGTCCATGTCGACGGATCCGGACTGTTCAGGTCGTTGAGGTAGACGTTCGGCAGGTTCCACGCCGGCTGGTTGCTGAGCAGCAGGCGCGCGATGTCACCCGTCACCAGGTCGTCGACGACGACATCGATCCGGTTGCCGAAGGTGCCGTTGCCGGGGTGCTGCAACTGGACTTCGTACAGGCACTCCGGCGGGTTGGGCAGACCGTTGACCGGGCGGATGATGATCGAGAGCTGGCGTAGGAGGTTGCTCGGGTCGACCGACGTGGCGGCGTACGAGGCTCCCGGCCAGCCGTCGAACGAGCGGCGCAGGAAGGTCGTTGCCGGCAGCGAGTTGCCGCCCACGAGCTGCCAACCGTTCGCCTCGTTGCGCCAGTGGAACAGCTCGAGATGCCCGAACGAGTACGGCGACAGCCAGGCATTGAGGCTGGTGCCCGGCACCGCGAAGTCGGGCGTGGCGGCACCGTTCGTCAGGTGCATCATCGGGTGGTTCGTGATCAGCGTGCGATCGGGATGCAGGCCGCCGCTCAGGATCGACGAAAGACCGCGAACCGCGATCCCCCAGTAGTTCGGCTCGAAGGCCTGCGGCGGCAGGCTCGTCGTGAAGTCGGCGAACAACACCTGTGGCGTCGACGCGAACGTCAGACCCTGCAGCACGTGGTTGGTGTGGCGGCGCGCCGCGGTCGAGATCGCGACGAGGTTCGCGCTTGGGTGCTGGTTGCCGTCGAAGCCGACGAGATGGCTGTCGATCAGCTGACCCGGCCCGTCGTAGGCCGTGAACGCGTAGCCGGGTGGCGGGATCACTTCGGGCGGGATGTGCCCCGGCACCGGGTTGGGCGCGAAGACCCCGAAGCCGGTGTTTTCCACCAGCAGGGAATGCACGACCGGGAAGGCCGACGCGAGCTGCATGTGGCGCTCGTTGTCGGAGAGGATCGCGCCGTAGAACGTAACGAGATCGGTGTAGGTGTTGTCGGTTCCGACGCCGGTGTAGATGCCCATCGCGCAGCCCCAGGCCCGCAGACCCTGCAGCACCGCGCCGGCTCCGGGGGGATCCCAGGAGACGTTGCGCCGGATGTCGTCGTCGAGTGGATCGGCCGGGGTCCGGTTGTCGTCGATCGTGTCGTTGACGTCGAGCGCGCTCTTGCAGCTGTGTGCCGTGTTGTCTGCGAAGCTACCGAGCGGGAGCTGGGTCGGATCCATCGGCAGGTTCGGCGCCACATCGAAGTACGGGTTGCCATAGGACGCACCGGTCGGATGGGTGTGCACGGCGAACCAGTAGCCGGTACCGACGGTGT
>JAGQRB010000004.1 GCA_020425925.1 Planctomycetota bacterium | reverse complement strand
TGGCGCCGGCTGGCCCTTCGGGTGGCCAGTTCCGCGGCGAGGGCGGCGCGTCGCAGGTCGGGGAAGGTGTGCAAGGCGGCGGGTGCGAGAGCTGACGCAGGGTGTGTGTCAGGCGTTTCCCGGACAACTGGGAACGCCGGCATTTGTTGCAGCGCTCGTGGAAGAAAAGTTTCTCGATCGAATCGGAAATCGGTCCGGCCGCACCCCGAGCCGGGTTGCGCACTGCAGTAACCCGCGGCCGCAACCCGCGGCGGCAGGCGCAGGGCTCAGCCGTCGCGGTCGGGGCCCTCGGGCTCGTCCGCCGGCAGGTCGTCGGGCTGCGCGATGCGCGCGCCGGTGGCGAGCAGGCGCCCGAGCACCGCGGGCGACGCCTGGATCTCCATCAGACAGCCTTCGGTCGTGAAGAACTCGGACAGCACCGTCGCCCGCGCGCGGATCTCGTTGTGCAGCGCGCCGGCAGTGTGCGGCAGCAGGATCGACAGCCGGTTCTCGACCGTCGCCAGGTGCGACTGCACGGTCGCGAGCAGCTCGGGCTCGCCCTCGCCGGTCTTGACCGAGATCGGCACCGCGTGCGGCTCGACGCGCCAGAGCTCGGCCAGCGCGGCGCGATCGGCGACCATGTCGATCTTGTTCAGCACCGTGATCCGCGGCAGCGCGCCGGCGCTGAGCTGCTCGAGCACCTCGTCGACGGTGCGCAGCTGTTCGGCGGCCTCCGGTGAGCTGGCGTCGACGAGCACCAGTAGCAGGTCGGCGTGCAGTGCCTCCTCGAGCGTCGCGTGGAACGACGCCACCAGCTGGTGCGGCAGCTTGCGCAGGAAGCCGACGGTGTCGGTCAGCAGGATCGTGCGGCCCCCCGGCAGCCGCCACGGCCGCGTGCGGGTATCGAGCGTCGAGAACAGCCGGTTCTCGGCCAACACACCGGCCTCGGTGAGTCGGTTCATCAGGCTCGACTTGCCGGCGTTGGTGTAGCCGACGAGCGCGATCGTGAACAGCTCCGGGCGCGCGGCGACCTCGCGGACCTTGTGCTGGGCGATGCGCGAGAGCTCGCGGTTGACCGCGGCGATGCGGGTGCGCAGCAGGTTGCGATCGACGTCGATCTGCTTCTCGCCGGCGCCGCCGCGCAGGCCGATGCCGCCGCGCTGCCGTTCGAGGTGGGTCCAGCGCCGGCGCAGCCGCGGCATCTCGTACTGCAGGGCCGCGAGCTCGACCTGCAGCCGGGCCTGCGGCGTGCGCGCGTGCATGCCGAAGATCTGCAGGATGAGCTCGCTGCGGTCGATGCACGGCACCTTGACCGCGGCCTCGATCGTCTTGGCCTGGTTCGGTGTCAGCGAGTCGTCGCAGATCACCGCCCCGCTGTGGGCCAGCCGCACGACCTCGGCGAGCTCCTCGAGCTTGCCGGAGCCGAAGTAGCTGTTGGGGTCGGCGTGGCGGCGATGCTGCACCATGCAGCCCGCGGTCAGGAACTCGGCGGTGTCGGCGAGCTGCTGCAGCTCGTGCAGCACCTCGGCGGCGGTGCGTGGATCGCCGGTCGGCGCGATCCCGAACAGGATCGCCTCGGTCGGCGCGCGCTTGTTGCCGGCGTCGATCCGGTCGTCGCTCTTCACGTCTGCAGCCGGTCGCTGGCGAGCAGCGCGGCGCCGAGCTCGCAGCGGATCAGCCCGTCCTCGGCGCGCTCGAGGTAGAGCCGGCGACAGAAGCGCTCGTCGTCGCGCGCCGGGAAGTCGCTGCGGAAGTGCGTGCCGCGCGATTCCTCGCGCGCCAGCGCCGCGGTCGTGACGAGCGCGGCGACGGTCAGCATGTTGGCGAGCTCGCAGGCGCGTTGGTCGCGGCGTTCGGCGCGCACCAGG
>JAGQRB010000205.1 GCA_020425925.1 Planctomycetota bacterium | reverse complement strand
GCCGTAGCGCCGCACGATCCGCATCGCGAGGCCGGGTCCGAGCCCGTGCGCCCGCAGGAAGACGTGCACCGCCTGCACGTCCTTCTGCGACTTGACCGCCTGGGCGAGCTCCTCGACCTTGCGCTGACCGACCCCCCGGACGACCCGCAGTCGCTCGGGCTCCTCGTCGATGATGCGCAGCGTGTCCGTGCCGAACTTCGCGACGATGCGCTTCGCGGTCGCGGGGCCGATGCCCTTGACCAGACCCGAAGCCAGGTAGGCCTCGATGCCGGCGGCGCTCGATGGTGCCACCGCCTCGAACACCTCGGCTTCCACCTGAGCCCCGAAGCGGGGGTGTTCGACCCGTCGGCCCGTGACCTTAACCCTTTGTCCTTCGACAAGTTGAGCCATCGATCCGACGACCGTGCAGGGCTCCTTCGACACCTCGTCCACCAGCCGCAGCACGGCCCAGCCGGAGTCGGGATTGCGGAAAGTGAACCGCTCGATCGTGCCGATGAGCCGCACTTCGGGGCCGGAACCCGGCGTGTTCATGCAGCTCTCAGGGTTTCCGGCATTGCCCTCTTTGCTCGTTCCGCTATCCTGCCTCCCCCTTTCGCCCTTCGAGGGAAGGCGATCGGCAGCATACGAGTTCCGGCTCCCGCCGCCAGATGGCTGGTTCGTCGGTTACCACCAGTCTCGAGACCACTCTCCAACTACATGATCCGCGTCCAGGTCCGCCCCAACGAGCCGCTCGAAGCGGCTCTTCGCCGCTTCAAGCGGCAATGCAACTACGCCGGCATCTTCCGTCTGGCCAAGAAGCACGCCTACCACGAGAAGTCGAGCGACAAGAAGCGGCGGGAGGATCGCGAGCGCCTGCGCAACATCATGATGGCGGAGCGCAAGCGCAACGGCACGAGCAGCGGTCGGTCGAAGAAGCGGCGCATGGGCCGCGGCAAGTCGGGCGGCCGGCGTGACAACGATCAGCCGGACTTCGATCCGTTGACCGCCGACACCACGATCCAGAAGCCGGAGTCGACGACCTCCGCCGCGACTGCGACGGCTCGCCCGGCCGAGCGCGCACGCAGCGAGACTGCGACGGCGGCGGCGACTTCGCCGGCTAGTAGCGCCGAGTCGTAGGCCCGCGGGGCCTCACGAAGGGGGTCCTCACGAACGGGGACCGTTCGCGATGCTGCCGAAGTACCCCGGAGACGGGCCGCGCGACCTGAGCAAGCCCCTCGAGCGTCTCAGGATCCTCGTCGACGCCAAGCTCGACGGTCAGCGGCTCGACCTGGCGCTGACCGCGGTGCTGAGTTGGCGTTCGCGCGCGAGCGTGCATCGCCTCATCGCCGCTCACCATGTGACAGTCGACGGCCGCGAGGTCGCGCCCTCGCGCCGTGTCCGCACCGGCGAGACGATCGAGGTCGAGGTGCCGCCGAATCCGGTCGCGAATCCGGATCCGGGCCAGGGTGTCGAGTTCCCGATCCTCTACGAGGACCGTTGGATGATCGCGGTCGACAAGCCGCCCGGCCTGGCGGTGCATCCTTCCGGCCGCCGGCTCGACGGCACGCTGATCCACGCGTTGCACCGGCGCTTCCGCAATCCCGGCGATCCGACGCGCGACGTCGTCCCGCGGCTGCTGCACCGCATCGATGTCGAAACCTCCGGCGTCGTCGCCGTCGGCCTCGACGAGCAGTTCCATCATCTCGTGGCGCGCCAGTTCGAGGATCGACTGGTGCAGAAGTCCTACCTCGCCGTGGTTCACGGTGCGCCGGCCGAGCCGGAGGGCACGATCGAACTGGCGCTGGCGCCCGACAAGCGTTCGGCCGTTCGACTGAAGCTCACGACGACCACGTCGCCCGACGGGCTGCCGGCGGTGACACGGTATCGAGTCGTGCGCACCAATGCCGATTACGCGCTCGTCGCGGTATTCCCGAAGACGGGCCGCACACACCAGATCCGGGTTCACCTCGCGGCGATCGGCTGCCCGCTCGTCGGCGACAAGCTCTACGGCCGCGACGAACGCTTCTTCCTGCACCAGCTCGAGGGCACACTGACCGAGGAGCATCGCCAGCAGCTCGTGTTGGATCGCCATGCGCTGCACTCGCACACGCTGCGCTTCGACCACCCGATGCTCGGGCGGGAGCTGCTGCTCGAGGCGCCGCTGCCGGCGGACATGGCGGCGCTCGTGCCGTAGACGTGGGTCAGCTCTGCATCTGCTCGGCGATCGCGAACACCCGATCGAGGAACTCGAGCTGTTCGACCGTGCAGTCGCCCCAATCGAGTCCGACCTGGTAGAAGTTCGCACGGTCGCCGGCGTCGACGCGCGTTGCGCGGGTTGCCAGCTCGTGGATCTCGTCGCCGAGCGCGACGCGCAGGAAGACCTGCTGCCCGACCATCGGCGGTTGCCCGGTCTCGACGCCGATGCCGGCGCGGGAGACGTTCAGGACCGAGCAGAGTGCCTGATTGCTCGGGTTGAACTTGCCGCGCGTCTCCAGCGTGGCGCTGGCCGCGATCTGGCAGCGCGGGTGGCGGCGGCGCTCGTCGTCGCCCTCGACTACATCGTCGGTCATGCCGCCATCATCGACCGCCTCGCCCGCGGACCTTGAAAGGCCCAGGGGCGGAACCCGTCCCGTGACGCACGGGCTACAGGTGCAGGTCGATCGGGGTCACCAGCCGGTAGCGATCCGTGGCGCGCAGCGGATCGAAGCTGAGCCGTTCGTCGCCATGGCGCTGGCGATTCGCCGTCGCTGCCGGTCGCGAGGCCGCAAGGTTCTGTGCGGCTGCGCCGTACCCTCCGGCGCCGATCGGCTCGGCGCTGCGGGCGTCGGCCATGTCGGCCGCACCCGCCACGATGCGAAAGTCCACCTCGGTGGGCGTCTTCATGAGGCACTCCTCGGTAACGAGTCCTCCCAGGCTAGGTGTTCCGCTACGGCGTGGCAACCGCCGTCAATCGGCAAACAGAGCCCCGACCAGGATCGGGACGACGGAGACTGCGGCGTAGAGCAGGCCGACCGCCCGCAGCTCTCGCCCGAGCGAGCTGGCAGCCTCCTGTTCGGGGCTCGTAGCCTTATTGGCTTCAGTGACTTGCGGCTCATCCTCCACAGCGCTCCGGGTCGCCGTGGCCGCTGCTTCCGAGGCCGCACCGGTTGGCTGTCGCCGCAGCAGCAGGACCGCTGCCAGCACGGCGAGCGCCGCGGCCAGCAGCCGTATCGCCGGCGAGAAGACGTAGCCGAACAGGATCGCGAGTCCGAGCAGCGGGAGCGCGAGCGAGAACAGGGCGCCGAGGTCGTTCGCCGGCTCGCCCGCCGCGTCGTCGGTGAACGGCACGGTCCGCAGCGAGGCGGTCATCGGCTTCGCCGCGACGATCGCCGTGCCGAGCGCGAACACCGCCCCGAGCGCGACCTCGAGCGGGTCGCGGCTCGTGGCGATCAGCAGCGTCGCGGCGACGGCGTGCACCGGCAGCAGGACGTGGGTCACGAGTGCACGCCAGACCGCGTCGCGCACGACTCCGAGTTCGACCGGCGGCGCCTGGTCGAACACCCAGCGGGCGTTCTGTTGATCGGCCCGCGGCAGGAACGCGATGAGGAACGGCAGGTAGATCGCCGGCAGCTGGAGCAGCACGCAGAGGAACACGAACGCGTGGCCGCGATCGCCGGCGTCGGCGGTATCGCGCAGGCTGACGTAGATCATGACCGCCGGCAGGCCGAGCAGCGGCAGGACGCGGGCGCGGAAGCCCGGGCTGCGCCACATCTGCGTCGCGGTGAACTCGGCGATGCCGGCTGCGGGACCACGGCGGCAAAGCTTCAGCAGCAGCCAGCGCAGCGGTCCGCTGTCGCGGCGCCGTGCGCCGCTCGCGCCCTCGACGTCGCGGCGCAGGGCCGCGAGCAGTGCGAGCACGACCCCGGCGCCGAGCAGCGCGCCGAGCCGCCACGACTCCGTCGCCGGATCGCGCAGCAGGCGGGCGGCGTGGTAGGGGGCCAGCAGTTCGGCACCGAGCCGGCCGATCGGCAGGTCCGCGGCGGAGCCGCGCAGGTTCTGCAGTCCGAGCGCGAACAGCGCGATGCCGGCGCCGAGCAGCAACGCCTTCAGCGATCCGCCGATCAGCACCGCGCGGGCAGGACCGAACAGCCGCGCCAGCAGGCCGAGCGCGACCGCGAGCGCACCGGTCGCGAGTCCGCTGCACAGGCAGGCGAGCGCGATGTAGGCGACCGCGCTGGTCGCGCTCTGCTGCAGGAAACCGAGCAGGATCGCCGGGGGCAGCGCCATGCCGATCGTCAGCAGCCCGACGTAGAACGCCGCGTGGCCGGCATGCGCCAGCAGCACGCTCCAGCGGCCGGCCGGTGAGGTTCCGACCAGCACCTGGTCGGCCCGGCGTCGGTCGACGCGGTCGGCGTCGCCGAGGATCGACACCGCGATCAGCAGCGACGAGAGCGACAGGTTCGCCGCCGCGAACGGAACGACGGGGGTCTCCGGATAGAGCAGCGCCGCGAAGACGAGCGCGAGGAAGGCCTGTGTGAAGATCGTCGTGGTCAGCGTGCTGCTCGTGCCGCCGCGCCGGCGGGCGTCACCGAAGAAGTCGAGCACGAGCCAGGCGTGGATCAGCGAACGCGCGGTCTTCATGTCCGCGGCGAACGATAGCCGCTACGTTCTGCGGCCGTGCGCGTGGTATTGGTCGATTCACCGGGTTCCGGTCCGGGGCCGCACTGGAGTTCGGCATTCGTCGCAGAGCTCGCCGGCGAGCTCACGGCGCGTGGTGTCGACGTTCTCCAACTCGGCAGTCGCGTTTCGCCCGGCTCGCCGTTGCACCGGGTCTCGGCGGCCTTCACCGACGTTCGCGAAGAGGTCGCGCTGACGAAGGCGCTGCGCCACGAATCCGTGCATGCCGTCGTGCACGCCGGGGTCGGTGCGCGCGGCTCACCGAACATGCTGTGGATCGGCGCGCGGCTCGGCCCGACCTGTGTCGGGGTCGTGCGCGCGGCCGAGGTCGTCTGTCAGCGCGGCGACCTGGTCGACCGCGACGGCTCCGTCTGCACGGCGATCGACGACCCCGAGCGCTGCACCTGGTGCTGCAGCGGCCCGGTCTTCCGACGCGCCCGCCCGGACGGCTTCCGCAACCGGCTCGATCTCGTCGTCGCCGGGCTGCAGGCCGCCGCCACCGTCTGGCTGCCGGACGGCGACGATCCAGCCTTGCTCGAGCGGGTGGGTGTGCCGCGCCGTGCGCTGCGGTCGGCGCCGGCCGAAGACCTCGTGCAGGTGGTCGCGGCCGAGCTCTCGGCGCCGCGCGTCAACGATCCCGTTTCCTGAAGTCGAGCGCGCCGAAGTCGAAGTCCGCGATCGGGCAGTCGATCCGGAATCCCGCCACCTTGCCGGCGAAGTCGAAGTCGAAGCGGAACAACGCGAACGGCAGGAACCGGTCGGGGAAGTCGACTCGGAAGGTGTCGTCGTGCCAGTGCGACATCGTTCCGTGCAGCCGCCGCCGGCTCGGCAGCAGCACGACGTGCAGCGCGTCGCCGTCGAGCGTGACCTCGGCAGGCCCGTAGGTCTCGTCTTCGTAGCGCCCGGTGTAGTCCGCCAGCGGCAGCCGCGGCTTCGTGCCCTCCAGCCGCTGCGCCTCGCGCCGTGCGACCTCGGAGGCATCGCGGCGCGCGATGCGCTTGGCGATCTCCGCGAAGCGATCGAGCTCGGCGAAGCCGTCGCCGCCGGCGCGGGCGGCGTAGATCGCGCGCTTGATCCCTTCGTTGACGACGCCGTCGTTGCCGTTGTTGAGCACGACGAAGCCGAAGCGTTCGGCCGGCATCAGCGAGAGCTTGCTGAGGAAGCCCGGCATGCCGCCGTCGTGCTCGACGACCTTGTTGCCGCGATCGATCGACAGGAACCAGCCGAGACCGTAGCTGCGGAAGTCACGCGTGCCGGGGCCGTCGCCGCCACCGATCTGGACGTGCGGCTTCCACATCTCGCGCAGCGCCGCCGCCGACAGCAACCGGGTGCCGTCGAGCTCACCGCCGGCGAGCAGCAGCCGCATCCAGGACGTCAGGTCGTGGACCGACGAGTAGATCGCCGCGGCCGGCTTGCACGCGACGAACAGGTGGTCGTCGACGGGCTCGCCGCCGATGTGGGGCACCGCGCGTTCGGCGCTCTTGGTCAGGCGCTGGGCCGAGGCGCGGCTGTGCTCCATCGCGAGCGGCGCGAAGATGCGCTGCTCGACGAACTCTTCCCAGCTGAGACCGGAGTGCCGCTCGACGATCTCGCCGGCGACCAGGAACATCAGGTTCTGGTAGCCGAACATGCCGCGGAACGGCTGCGTGATCGGCAGCTTCTCGATCCGATGCACGACCTCGTCGTCGTCGTAGTCGCTGCCGTACCACAGCAGATCGCCGGCGAAGGTCTTCAACCCGCAGCGGTGGCTCAACAGATCGCGAACCGTCATCTGCGAGGTGATCCACGGATCCGACATCCGGAACTCGGGCAGGTGGTCGACGACGCGATCGTCCCAATCGAGCTTGCCCTCGGCGATCAGCATCGCGACCGCCGCGGCGGTGAACTGCTTGCTCACCGACGCGATGTTGCAGACCGTGTCGGGTGTCATCGGTTGGCCGGCGCCGCGCTGCCCGGCGGCGGCCAGCGCGAGCACCTCGCCGTCCTGCACGACCGCGAGCTCGATGCCGACGACACCGAACTGCTGCCGGGCACGCTCGGTGAGCTCGGTCACGAACCCGGCGTCAAGGGCGGTCTGGGCCGGGGCGAGGCCGGACAGCAGCGAGGCCGCTACCAGCAGGACGGGCAGAATCGGGCGATCTTTCATGGTCGGAATGCCCTAGCTACGCCGTCCCGGCCGCGGATGCGAGCATCCTCGGGACTGCCTCGGCGGCGGTGCCCTGCTATGCTGCGCCGCGCCCTCGTTCGCGAATGGTCTCGTCCTCTCGTCTCGCCCTCTCCGTCATGGCCGTGGCGGCGATCCTGCCGGCGCAGTCCTGCCCGCGCCCCGCGCCGCCGCCGGGTGGGTTCCCGACCCACGTCGACTCCGTCATCGCGGTGACCTACTCGGACGGCTACCAGACCTTCGCGTCGTTGGTCCGGCCCGATGTCACCGCGCCGAGCTGCGGCTGGCCGCTGGTGGTCTTCGTGCATCCGCTCGGTGGCTCGCGCGCCGACGACTTCGCGTTCCAGCTCGATGTAGCGGCGCACGGCTATGCGGTCTGGAGCTACGACGTTCGCGGTCAGGGCCAGGCTGTGGCGCAGAACCCCGGCCACCTCGGGGCGGGCACGACGCTCTGGGGGCCGGTGGAGCGTGCCGACCTCGCAGAGCAGATCGGCTTCGTCGCCGGCGAGCCGGGATACGCCGGCATCGTCGACCCGACGCGCGCGGCCGTCGTCGGCAGCAGTCAGGGGGGCGCGCACGCCTGGGCCGCGGCGGCGTGGTCCGGTCTGCCGTTCGCCGTCACCGGACGGCCCCCGCTGGTGTTCCCGACGATCGCCTGTGCGGTCGCTCACGACTACGTCGCCGAGAGCGCCGACGACTGGCTGCGCGGCGGCGCGCTGTGGAGCTCGTGGTTCGTCGAGGCGCTCGCCGGCAGCTACGCCGGGCTGCCACTCGACCCGGCGCTGGTGCAGAACGCGCGCAGCGCGTTCGTCGCACAGGACCCTGCCATTCTGCTCGGGACGTTCCTGGCCGAACGGCGCGGGATCGCGGCCGACCTCGCAGTGAGCCAGGTGCCGTTGTTCTACTCGCACTCGTACCACGACCGCATCGACAGTCCGCTGCTCGGTCTGCGCAGTCTGCAGACGATGACATCGCCACACCGGGCGCTGCTGACGACGGGTGGTCACAACTCGCCGCAGAACGACCACGAGCGCGCGTACCGCAATGCGCTGACGCAGCGCTGGCTCGACCGCTGGCTCTGGGACGAGCCGAACGAGGTCGATCTCGAGGTGCCCTACGTGATCTCCGAACTGCCGCTCGCTGCGGCACTGCGCGACGATCCGACCCACTCGTGGAGTCGACAGCACGTCGTCGACCCGCTCGTGCCCGCGAGTGCGACCCGGCTGTGGTTGCACGACGACCTCGGGCTGCACGAGACGGCACCGCTCGTCCCGCAGCAGGACGAGTCGATCGCGCAGGTCATCGACCCGCAGGCGACGACGTTCACGCCGCAGGACTATCTCGACCAGGGCGCGGTGCGCGCCCTCGGCAACGTGCTCGCGGTCTGCCCGCTCGACGAAGTGGTCTACTCGCTGGTGACCGCGGCGGAGAGCGAGCTCGGCGCCAGTGCGGCGCTGCATCTGCGGGTGGTGCCGCGCGCCGCCGACTGGATGGTCGCCGTGCTGCTGACCGTCGAGTCACCCGGCAGCAACGGCGAGGAGGTCATGCTGTGCTCGGGCGCGGTGCACTCGCAATCGAGCACGCCGGACGTCGCCGAGGAGCACGATCTGCTGCTGCCGCCGGTCGCCGTGCGTGTTCCGGCCGGCGCGACCGTGCGTCTGCGGTTGCGCAACCTCTGGCTGCGCGAGCAGCCGATGGCGCCGCAGCTGGAGGTCGCGCCGCGTTTCCACGACTTCCGCGTCGACGTCGTCCACAGCGACCCTGTGACCGGCGAGGGCTCCTGGCTCGACCTGCCGCTCGCAGCCGTCCGCCCGAAGATCAGCGCATCGAGCAACTCGTTCGACCTGCTGACGGCGCCGCCGCTGTCGCTCTATGTCCGTGGCGGTGTCGATCGCGCCGGCCTGCCGTACTACGTGACGTTCGGGATGAGCGGACAGGTGCCGGCGACGCCGTTCCTCAACGACGTGCTGCCGCTCGAGTACGATTGGTTGGTCGGTGTCTCGACGGTCGGCTGGATGCAGCCCGAATTCACCAACTTCCTCTACGATCTCGACGCTGCCGGCGAAGCGACCGCGGTGCTCGATTTCAGCGCCTGGGCGCCGCTGCCGCTCGAGTTCGTCGGGCTGCGGCTCACGTTCGCCGCGTTCGTGTTCGACGCCTTCGGTTCACCGAGCGGCGCGGCGACGAACCCGTGTGACGTCGTGCTGAAGTAGCTGCGCGCCTCGCCGCGTCAGTGCACGAACCACTCGCAGCCGTTCGACATCGACAGGAAGTTCGGTGAGCTCGGCACGATGTTGCTGTGCACGAAGTTGAGCGCGACACCGCGCAGGCTGCAGCCGTTCGGGATCGCGACGGCGAACGCCTGCGGCGTAGCGATCGGCATCGGCGCCGCGATCAACACGCCCAACACCTCGATGCCCATGTTGTAGACGCCCCACGGCACGATCTGCGGGCCGCGCCCGAACCCGACGGAGACGAAGCCGAGCGCGCTGGGATCGTGCTGCACCATCGACAGCACGGCGATCTGGCCGACGCGCGGCAGCGCGATCGTCGTCAGTGACGGCGGCGGGACCCCCGGGGCTCCGGACGGCGTGGCGAAGCCGTGGTTCTCGAAGCCGGCCGTCGGCTCGTATTGCAGTGAGCCGTTCCAGACCCGCGGATCGAAGGGAGTGCCGGAGAACGGCACGTTGCTCGCAGCTCCCGCGCGCAGCGTCAGCGCGGCGTTGCTCCAGACCTGGTTCGTGCCGACGCCGTTCGTGTACTGGTGGATCGCGCCGACCGCGACCAGCGCGACGCCGTACCGGCCCGGCTGCAGCGTGAGCGGGACCGCGAACGTGATCTGTGTCGGAGTCGACCCCGCCGCGGTCGCGGTGCCGTCATCGGTCGCGACGAGCGACCAGGCGGACGCGCTGGCTTCCTTGTTGTGTCGCGTGTCGCGTGTCGTGTAGACGTCGAGCCCGACGGGAGTCCCGATGGTGGCGGCGAACATCGTCGTCAGCCCGTGGATCGAGATCGGCTGCCGCACTTCGAGGTCGAAGTACACCGCGCCGTCGGGCGAGCCGCCGTTGTTCGGGGCCACCAGGGTCGCGAGTTCGTGACCGCCACCTACGGTCACGCGCCTGGTGATCACGCTCGCCGCCACCGCGTTCGCGACGAGGAGCCGGCAGTCATAGCTACCCGGTGCCGGATACGTGTGAACCGCGTCCTGCGTCGTGTAGTCGAACGTGCCGTCGTTGTCGACGTCCCAGAGCCAAGACGTCGCTCCGCCGGGCGAAGCATCGCGGAGCACGATGCTGTTCGGATTGCAGCCGGAGGGCGTCGTGCGGAAGTCGGCCGTGAGGCTCGCGGCGCCGATCTCGATGGCCACCTCGGGAATCGCATAGCTGCGGTCCGCAATCACGACCCCATCGAAGGTGGTGAAACCGCCGCCCGGAGACAGCTGGAAGAACTTCGTGTCGGCGGTGCCGTAGGGCGTCGAGGTGTGCGTCGCGACGAGCGAAGTGCCCGAGTAGAACGTCAGTTGCACCGTCCCGAGCCAGTCGGCGATCGCGACACCGAACTGCGTGCTCGGGGGCAGATCGAATCGGACAGCGAACGGATAGAACGAGGTCTGCGGATCGAAGAGCGCCGGGTTGCCGGCCTGGTCGGAGGCGAGTGCGCGTCCGAGGCTCGTGTTCGTGTCGTAGGCGTCGGGCGAGATGCCCGGCGTCAGCGTCAGGCCGAGGAGCTCGCCGCCCGGCGGTGAGGCGGCCGCGTTGAGGGCGGCGAGCGTCACCGGCCCGGTGCCGCCGGCGGCGTCCATGTCGAGGATCGACATCGGCACCGTCGGATGCGGGATCTCCGTGATGCTCTGCGCGCGCGCCGTGACGATCGAGACAGCCGCTGCGAGGGCGGCGGACAGGGCGGTGGGGGAGCTCTTCATGGCGGGTCTCTCGGCCGCCAAGCGACGCGTCCGCCGCCGCGTTCGTGGTTTCTCCGGTCAGCGCGGGCTCGATGGCGCCGCCGCGAAGGCGTGGATCGCGGTGACGACGGTCGGGTCGTCGTCCTCGGCATCCGCGGGTCGGCGCAACTCGAGTGTGAGGCCCGGCAGTTTCGCCGAGGCGCTCGCGCCACCGTTGCGGATCTCGGCACCGTCGCCGAACGCTTCGTTGACCGCGGCCAACGGCGAGAACAACGCGACCTTGCCGGCGCCGGGGCTCGGGGTGACCGGGCCCTGCCAGTAGGTCGCTGCCGGCGTCGACCCGGCGCGGATCGTGATCGCGGCGAGCGTCGCGTTCCAGACCTCGGGCCGGGCGCGCGCGAAGTTCTCGGGATCGCGGACCGCCTGCTTCAGCTCGGGCCAGTCGTCGTGGCCGACGCCGTCGAGCCAGAACGTCAGCATGAGCTGGCCGGCCAGGTAGCGCAGCTCGATGCCGTAGCTGTCGCCGGCGAGCACGGCGAAGCCGCGCACGCCGTAGTTCGTCAGGCAGTCACCGATGGTCGTGCGGCCGAGCTGCAGCGACGGGGTGCCTTCGCCGGCCGTGATCGGTTCGCGGACGAGCGCCCGCAGTGCGGGACGCGGTTCGACCGGACGCGAGCAGCCGGCGGCGAGTGCGAGGAGCAGGAGCGAGGCCGGGCCGCGTTGCATGGCGCGTTCATCGGCGATCCGGCGGTGGCGGTGGAGTGTTTGCCCGATCGCCGATTCGCCGCTCCGTCCGCGAGCTCCTAGGAGTCGCCGGCCGCCTGCATGCGCCGCAACCGCCGTTCGTCGGCGGTCATCTCGCTCTCGAGCCGGCCGAGGAACGCACCGCCCTCCTGCGCGCGGATGAAGCGCGCGAACAGCGGCGAGACCTCGCGCACGTGCGCGAACATCTCGAGTGCGACCTGCCGGTACGAGAAGTGGCCTTCGGGGCCGCTACGGAGCTCGACGAAGTAGGCGGTCTGGCGCGGGTCGAACTGGATCCGCACGCGCTGCAGGAACGCGAACGGTGTGACGTAGGCCGCCGCGTCGGGGAACTCGGCGGCGACGATCTGCTGGTCGGCGGCGGCGCGTTCGAGCACGGCGGCATAGCTGTCCGCGAGTCCCGCGGCCGCGAGCAGTGGCGGCACCGCGAAGCCGTGCGCGGTGGTCATCGTCTGCATCTGCTGCAGGCTCTTGCGATGCCGGCCGATGTCACGGTAGGCGCCGAAGTCGACGAGCAGCTCGAAGTCGAACGGCATCGCGCCCTCGAGTGCGAGCGGCCACGGATCGAACCGGCCGCGCTGCGCCATCAGCCGTTCGAGCAGCGCCGCGCGCTGGCCGCCCGTCATCGCCTTCACCGTCGCCATCAGCGCGGCGAACGGCTGGCCGCTGGGTTCGTACAGCAGCGACGCCAGCAGGCGGTCGTCGAGCTCGGGGTCGTGAGAGAGCAGCAGGGTGGTGGGCTCGGCAGGCCCCGGCCGGGGTGCCGGCGGCGCGATGCCGAGGTCCGCGAGCACTCGCGGCAGCTCGGCCCGTAGGGCCCGTTGGAATGCGCTCTCGCCGGCGTGCCGTAGCAGCGTCGGCAGCGCCTGCTCGGCCTGCTGACGCATGCGTTCGCCGACCAGCCGGAACTCGGCGAGCGGGTGGCTCGCGAGCTCGGAGATCACGTCGCTCAGCGTGCGCGCGTCGGCGACCATGCCCCACTTCGTCCGGATCGCCGGCGTCAGCAGATAGCGTGCGGCGTCGAAGGCCTCGGCCTTGAGCGTGCGCAGCCACGGCCCTTCCTTCTCGCCGGCCTGCAGCGGGCGCTCGCGCTTCAGGTGCTCGAGCAGGGTCTCGGACGCCTGCTGATACAGCGCGAAGGTCGTGGCGAGCACCCGCTCGTAGGCCGCGGCGATCTCGCCGCCGGCGGCGGCGACATCGGGATCGCGCCAGTGGCTCTCGGCCGAGAAC
Organism: Planctomycetota bacterium; assembly: GCA_020425925.1. Lineage (GTDB taxonomy): Bacteria > Planctomycetota > UBA1135 > UBA1135 > UBA2386 > JAGQRA01. The sequence goes on along the minus strand of JAGQRB010000205.1, from coordinate 6,149 downwards.
GAGATGTAGCGCGTCGAGCTCTCCTCGAAGCTGCATCGCCGTTCGCGTTGCACGAAGCGCGTCACCAGCTGGGAGACCTTCTCGACCGCGAGATGCACGACGGCGCCCTCGCGCAGCGAGTTGTGGCCGTGGTCGATCGCGTAGGTCTTGAGGAACTGGCCGGCCTTGTCGGTCATCACGCCCGAGAGCGGATCGCCGCCGGCCGCGAGCGGCATGTCCTCGAGTCGACGGCCCTGCGCCTCGAGCCCCTGCTGCAGCCGGTCGAGGAACTGATCGCGCATCGACTTGCTGCTGCGGGAGTAGACCCCGTTCAACGTCGCGGCGACCTCCTGCGGCAGGTTCCTGACCAGGTAGATGTCGGCGTGCTCCGGGCTGTCGACGACCGAGAAGTAGGTCGACAGCAGCCGGCGCTCGAACTCCGAGTAGCTCCTTCCGGTCGCGGTCATGCCGTCTTCTTGCGGCGCACGGTCAGCAGCGTCGCGGCGATACCGGCGACGACGCCGGCGGCGAACGCGAGCCAGACGATCGGGGCTTCGAGGGGGGTCAGGTGGGCCAGCATCGAGATCATGCGCGGAATCGTAGCCCGGCATCCCCCGGCAGCACACTCGTTCGTGTGGGACGAATCATGTGCTCGTTCGGCGTCGCCACGACGTTCGCGGCCGCGATCCCGGTCGCGGCGCCCGTGGCCCAGGAGTGGCGCCTGCCGGAGCTCGGTGCTGCCGAGTATCGTCGTTCGGCGACCGCCAGGGCGAGCGCTGCGGCCGAGCGCGCCAGGGCTGCCGCTGCCGCCGAACCGTCGGAGCGGGCGGCCGAGCGCTTCGCGCCGGTCGTCGCACCGGCGCCGTGGGTGACCGCGGGCGAGCTCGCGCCCGACCGTCGGCGCCTCGAGGAGCCGGTGCGCGACCTGCGCGACGTGCTGCGGGCGATCGCCTGCGATCTCACCGGCAGCGGCGGCAGGTTCGAGGCGGTGGTGCCGTTCGGTGACATCTCGGTCGCCGGCAGCTGGCGCCGCGAGACCGGCGGCGGCGAGCGCTTCCGCGGTACGGTGCGTTGCAAGCCGCCGCGCGACGAGCGCCTGCGGGCGTTCTGCGTGCGCGACTGCGACGGCACGCTCGAGCTGGCGCGGAGCTACGACGACGAGCTCGGCGTCGTCCGCACGTTCGCCGGCACCTTCGATCTCGTCGTCGAGGAGGCGGAGAAGGCCCATCGGCGGCTCGTGGTCGCAGACGACTGGCAGCTGGTGGCGCTGCGCCACAACCAGGACGCCGGGTTCCGGCGCGCGGTGCAGACGGCGATCGATCGCGGTGCCGCGTTCGTCCGCGCGGCGGTGGCGGGCGACAAGGACTACCTCGGCGGCAGGGTCGCCGACGATCGCAGCTATGGCAGCGGTCGGCTGGCGCTCGGTCTGCTGACGCTGCTCGCGGCGCACGTGCCGTGCGACGACGAGGTCGTGAAGGCAGGCTTCGCCGAGCTGCTGCGACGCCGCGTCGTCGACACCTACTCGCTCGCGGCGGCATTGATGGCGCTCGGCAAGCTCGCCGTGGTTCCGGGTCGCGCGCTGTCCGCGCGCGAGCAGAAGTGTGCCGGGCAATGGCTCGAGCGTCTGCTCGACAACGTCGACCCGCGCACCGAGGACCGCGAGCTGCTGCGTTTCAACTACGTGCGCGGGCCGCGCTACGACACCTCGGTGCAGCAGTACGGGCTGCTCGGTCTGGCGGCGGCACGGCAGTGCGGACTCACCGTCGACGGCGCGAAGTTCGCAGCGGCGGGGCGGCAGCTGCTCGCGGTGCAGTGTGCGCGAGCGCCGGGCGGTCGCCGCGCGCACCGTATCGTGACGCAGACCGCGCTGCGGGCCGCCGCCGGTGACCCGGTCACCGGCCGGGAGGTGCACTCACCGGGGCGCGGCTTCGCCTACGTCGACGCCGACGAACCGCCGTTCGGCTCGATGACCGCGGCCGGCATCAGCGGACTGCTGCTGGCACGGGACGGCATGGCGGGTACCGGTCACACCGATCGGAGTCTCGAACGCCAGCTCGAGCGCGCGATCGACGAGGGCTTCGCCTGGCTCGCGCGCGAGCTGTCGTTCCGCTGCAACCCAGGGTTCCCCGAGCGCAGCCGCTTCCACTGGTACTACTGGCTCTACTGCCTCGAGCGCTCGTGCCAGCTCGCCGACATCGCGCACCTCGGAGACCGCGACTGGTACTACGAAGGCGCACTGCAGCTGCTGGCCCAACAGCAGAAGAACGGCGGCTTCCGCGCCGGCGGCGCCGCCGACCTGCAGATCGACGCGACGTGCTTCGCGATCCTGTTCCTCGCGCGCGCGACCGGACGGGCCGCGGTGACGCGCAGCGGCGGGTGACCGTCGCCCGGCCTCAGTGGCCTTGGGCCTCGAGGAACTTCTCGACCTCGATCGCGGCCATGCAGCCGGTGCCCGCGGCCGTGACCGCCTGGCGGTAGTAGCTGTCCTGGCAGTCGCCGGCGGCGAACACGCCCTCGATGTTCGTGGCGGTGCGACCGGGCACGGTCTTGATGTAGCCGGTCTCGTCCATGTCGAGCATGCCCTCGAACATCGCGGTGTTCGGCTTGTGCCCGATCGCGAGAAACAGGCCGTCGGCGTCGACCTTCTGCTTCTCGCCGGTGCGGCTGTGGGTGAGCTCGAGGCCGGTGACCTTGCCGTCGTCCACGCCGAACACGTCGGTGACGTTCTGTTCCCAGAGGATGTCGACCTTGGGGTGGTTCTTGGCGCGGTCCTGCATGATCTTCGACGCGCGCAGCTCGTCGCGGCGTACGACCATCTTGACCTCGCTCGCGTACTTGGTGAGGAACGTGGCCTCCTCGCACGCCGAGTCACCGCCGCCGACGACGTAGACCTTCTTGCCCTTGAAGAAGAACCCGTCGCAGGTGGCGCAGGCCGAGACGCCGCGGCCCTGCAGCTTCTGCTCGTTCTCGAGACCGAGGTAGAGCGCGGTCGCGCCGGTCGAGATGATCAGCGTCTTGGTCCTGAAGGTCTGGTCCGAAGCCGTCTTGACGGTGAACGGCCGCTGCTTCAGATCGACCTCGGTGCCGAGCTCCTCGAGCACCTCGGTGCCGAAGCGCGCGGCCTGCTCCTTGAACATCTCCATCATCTCCGGCCCCATGATGCCCTTGGGGAACCCGGGGTAGTTCTCGACGTCGTTGGTGATCGTCAGCTGGCCGCCGGGCTGCGGGCCGGCGAGCAGCACGGGATTCAGGTTGGCGCGGGCGGCATAGATCGCCGCGGTGTAGCCGGCCGGGCCGGAGCCGAGGATCAGGGTCTCGAGGACTTCGCTCATGTCCCGGATGCTACGAGCTGGCGCGCGCGAGTTCCGCCGGGTTTCACCGCGCCGGCTGCGCCAGCCGCATACGTTCCGCCCGGTCGATGTCCGCGGGCGTGAGCTCCTGCGGCACGAACTCGGGTTCGTCGAGGGGGCGCTCGGTGAACTCCGCGGTCAGGCCGGCGGTCGCGACGAGATCGACGACCAGCACACCGTACTCGCGCACCACCAGGAACGCGCCGGCGGCGCCGCCCTGGTTCGGATCCTCGACGTGCACCCGATAGCCGCAGCCTTCGGGTTCCGCCGCCCCGACCGCGAGTGGTCGGCGGCCGCGCAGCGTCTGCCACGGCAGTTCGGCGATCGCGGGCTTCGACTCGGCGGTGACGAGCTGCCGGCAGCGCTGCGAATCGCCGGTGCGCAGTGCGCCCTCGAACTCGACGACGAGTGCCACCGCGGCCGCGGCACCGCGGTCGCCGCCGCAGGCCGCCGGCAGTACGGCGAGCGCGATCGCGAGGCGGGTTCGGATTCTCATGTCGAGTGGATCGGCATGTTTCGAAGCGGGACTGAACCCATGCTCCGCGTTGCCCCGATAGACTCCGGCGGATGCCATGCGCCCTCCGAACCGGTGTGCTCGCGACGCTCGTTCTGGCGGCCTCGGGCAACCCTGTCGCCGCCCAGGCCGAACGCCGCCCGACGTTCGCGCGCGTGCTCGGCCCCGACGGGGCGCCGGTCGCCGGCGCCGAAGTGACGTTCGCGGGCGGCGCGGCGAGCCTCGGGCCGGAGATCCTGCCGACCGACGTGCAGGTCGTCGCCAGTGACGAGCGCGGGCGGGCGCGGGCCCGGCTGTTGCCCGACCTCTGCTACGTCGCGTGGGCCGTGCGGTCGCCGGCCGACCGGCTGCCGTTGATGCTCTCGCCGGCGGTCGGCTACTTCGGTGCCGGCGCGCTGCTCGAGCTGCCGTGCGATCCCGGCGCGATGCGGACGTTCGATCCGGTCGGGAGTTCGGCGTGGTCCGACGTCGGCCCGCTGCGCTGGTTCCTGATGACGCCGCGGCCGGGTGCCGAACTCGAGCTCGCGCCCGACGCAGAGGGGCGACTGCGCTGGCCGCCGATCCACGACGCGGTGCTCGAGGCCCGCACCGCCGCGGGCGAGCCGCTGTGGCACGCGACCGACGGCGGCGACGTGACCCTGCCGCCGCCGAAGCGGATCGAGGTGCGCGTCGTCGACGAGCACGGCGCTCCCCTGGCCGGCGCGCGATTGCGCCATCGCGTCGGCGTGATCCCGGCGGTCCGCACCGACGTCGTGCCGGGTCACTCGCGCATGCGCCTGCGCGTCGTCGCCACGACCGATGCCGAGGGGCGGGCCGTGGTGGAGGTGCCTTGCGCGGGCGATCCGCTGCGTGATCCCGGTGGCTGGATGATGCTCTACGTCGACGCGCCGGGGCGTGCGCTCGTCGCCGGCGGCTCGAACGGGCAGCACGTCTACGTCGACGACCGGCGGGTCGAGGGCTTCACCGGCGACACCCTCGAGTTCACCCTGCCTGCCGTCCAGCCCTTGCGCGTCGCACCGGGCATCCTGCCGCCGGGCACCAACGCGCAGCTGTTGGCGGTCTGCAAGCTCCGGAACGGCGGCACCGGTTACATGCACGATCCGCGCACGTTCACGGCCGTGGCCGGGGCCGACGGCGCGCTCGAGTTCGACCACGTTCCCGACGACGTGCGTTCGCTGCATCTCGCGCTGCGATTGCCGGACGGTCGGCGGTGCACGTTCGAGTCGATCGAGGGCCGCAATCTGCCACCCGAGCTGAAACTGCCCTGCGATGCGCGACTGCAGCAGCGCGTCGGCACCGTCAACCTGACGGCGTTCGACGCGACCGGCGGCCCGGCTCGCGGCGAGACCGCGGTGCTGGTGCCGGTGCGGCCGCACGGGGTGTTGCAGCGCGACTCGATGGTGCGTTTCCCGCTCGACGGTGTCGGTCGCGGCGCGACGATGCTGAGCCCCGGCCCGTGGGTCGCGGCGGTGCAGACCGCGAACGGCTTCGGCGTCGTCGCGTTCGACCTGCTGCCGGGCGCAGTCGACGTCGAGGTGCGGCTCGAGCCGCTCGGTCGCATGCGGCTCGCGCTGCGCGATGACGCCGGCGATCCGGTCGCCGGCGCACGCGTTCGGATCGCGGGCTCCGTGACCCGCGAGTCGCCCGATGCAATCGACAGCGCCAGGCGCCTGTTCGCGAGCCACATGCACCGGCGCTGGGCCGATCTCGCGACCGACGCCCGCGGCGAGCTCGCGCTGCCGTTCCTGCCGCTCGACAACCTGCAGTGGCATGCGGCCCTGACCTGGCCCGGCGGGCAGACCGAACCGTTCGTGGTCGAGGCGCGCTCGACCGCGTTGGCACTGCGCCCGAAACCGCCCGAAGCCGCCGCGCCGGCTCCGAACGGCGACCGTCGGCGGCGGCGATGAACCCCGCGATCCGGTCGATCGATGGCGTCTGCGACGTCGCGCTGGTCCGCGGTGCCGCCGCCGTGCCGGATGCGCGACCCGCGGTCGTTCTCGAGGTTCCGCACGGCGCGACGCGCGGCGAGGACTTCCGGGCGCTGCGCGCGCGACTGCGCGGCGACGTGCCGAACGACCTCATCGAGTTCTTCTTCGTCAATACCGACATCGGCGCGCCCGAGCTCGCATTCGCGATCGCCGAGCGGCTGGTCGCGGCGGCTCCGTCGTGCAGCGCACTCGTGTTGCGGAGCCGGTTGCCGCGCACCCTGGTCGACTGCAACCGCAGCCTGGATCGCGCGTCGGTGCCATCGGGCTCGGGCGCCGGCGAACTCACCCCGGGACTGCCGCCGTGGATCCGCGACGTCG
>JAGQRB010000204.1 GCA_020425925.1 Planctomycetota bacterium | reverse complement strand
CGCACGGCGGGCGCCCGACGATGCTCGCGGTGGTCGGACGCCTCGACGGCGAGGGCGCGCTGCTCGCCGCCGCGGAGGCCTGGCAGCAGACCTCGAACTGGCACCTTGCGCGCCCGGAGCTCTGCTCGTGAAACTCACCCCCCATCGCCGCCGCCAGCTCGCCGCCATCGCCGTCGCCTGCGCCCTGCTGCTCCTGGTCCGCTGCGCCGCCGGGCCCGGTCCCGCCGCCGCGCCGCGGCGCGGCTACTCGATCGTCGCCTGCGGCGAGCTGTTCGACATCGACACCCGCGTCGTGCTCTGGGACGAGGCCGGTGGCTACGACGCCTATCGCGAGGGCAAGTTCTTCGGCGACGAGCCGCCCGACGGCAAGCGGCGCTACGGCGAACGTGCGAGCCACCCCGAGACGCTCGAGCAGCTGCGCGAGCACGTGCACGCATTCGTGCTGCACTTCGACGTCGCCGGCTGCTCGCGCCAGTGCTTCAAGGTCCTGCAGGATCTGCGTGTGCTGTCGGTGCACTTCATGCTCGACGTCGACGGCACGATCTACCAGACCCTCGATCTGCGCGAGCGCGCCTGGCACGCGACGATCGCGAACGACTTCGGAGTCGGCGTCGAGATCGCGCACCCGGGCGCCTACGCCCAGCCGATGAACGCGCTGATGCGGCGCTGGTACGAGAAGGACGAGCAGGGCTACTACCAGAAGTTCCCGGCCTGGCTGCAGGAGACCGGCATCCGCACCGAGGGCTTCGTGGCGCGGCCGGCGCGACCCGACATCATCCAGGGCGAGATCCACGACCAGATCTACTACCAGCTCGACTACACCGCGGCGCAGTACGAGGCGCTCGCGAAGCTCTGCGCCGGGCTCAACCGCGCGCTGCCGCGCATCCGGCTCGAGGCGCCGCGCGATGCGGGCGGCACGGTGCTGACCCGCAAGCTCGAAGCCGACGAACTGCGCGAGTTCGACGGTGTGATCGGGCACTACCACGTGCAGGACAACAAGTCGGATCCGGGCCCGGCGATGCAGTGGGACCGCGTGCTGGACGACGCCCGGGCGATCGTCGGCGAGCGATGAGCGCGATCTGGATCCTGCGACCGATCCGCCCCACCGACGGCGCGGCGGTGGCGGCGATCATCCGCGACGTGATGACCGAGCACGATTGCAGCGGCCCGGGCTTCGCGATCCACGACCCCGAGGTCGCCGACATGCCGGCGGCGTATGCGGCCAGCGACGCCGGCTACTTCGTCGTCGAGCATGCCGGCGAGGTGCTCGGCGGCGGCGGCTACGCCCGACTGCTCGGCACGACGGTCGACGACGCGACCTGTGAGCTGCGCAAGATGTACTTCCGGCCGGCGGCGCGCGGCCGCGGCCTCGGCCACGCGCTGCTCGAACTGCTGCTCGCGGAGATGCGGGGCAGGGGCTACCGCCGCTGCTACCTCGAGACGACCTCGTGGATGCAGGCGGCACAGCACGTCTATCGCGCCCACGGCTTCACGCCGCGGCCCGATCCGTGCGGCGCCACCGGCCATCACGGCTGCGACGCCTTCTTCGAACGCGAGCTCTGAGCGGCGCCTCGCCGCGGACGCCAGAAAGGGCGTAGGCATCGCCCGGTCACCGGACTAGGAAAGAAATGTCGCGTCGACTGCCGATACGCCCGTCGTATCGGAGCTGCGCCGCACGACATGGACAACTACCTCTTCGGAGCCTTCGGCTCGCTGACCTTCGCCTGGACCGCGGTCGTGGTCGCCGCGGTCCTGCTGACCGCGATCTTCCTGGCCGTGCCGCTCTGGGGGTTCACGCTCGCGACCGTGGCGCTGCTCTGGCTGTTCGGCGCGCCCTGGTGGCTCGCCCTGATCGCGCTGGTGCCGTTGACCGCCCTGGTCGTGGCGCCGCTGCGGCAATGGCTGCTGAGCGATCGCATCCTCGGCTTCCTGCGTCAGAGCGGCTTCATGCCGCAGATCAGCGAGACCGAGCGCGAGGCGATCGCGGCCGGCAACGTCTGGCTCGACGGCGAGCTGTTCTCCGGTCGCCCCGACCTCCGCAAGCTCGCGACCGCGGCCTACCCGGATCTCAACGACGCCGAGCGCGAGTTCCTCGACGGCCCGGTCGCGACCGCCTGCGCGATGACCGACGACTGGCAGGTCTTCCAGGAACGCGACCTGCCCACCGCGGTCTGGGACTACCTGAAGCAGGAACGCTTCTTCGGCATGATCATTCCGCGCGAGTACGGCGGTCTCGGCATGTCGGCGTCGGCGAACAGCGCCGTCGTGACCCGGCTCGCGTCGCGCTCGTTGCCGCTCGCGATCACCGTCATGGTGCCGAACTCACTCGGGCCGGGCGAGCTGCTGACGCACTACGGCACCGAGGCGCAGAAGCAGCGCTGGCTGCCGGCGCTGGCGCAGGGCCGCGAGATCCCGTGCTTCGCGCTGACCGAACCCGGCGCCGGTTCGGACGCCGGCGCGATCGAGAGCCGCGGCGTGGTGTTCCGCGGCGAGGACGGCGAGCTCTACCTGCGGCTGTCCTGGAACAAGCGCTACATCACGCTGGCCGCGGTGGCGACCGTGCTCGGGCTGGCGTTCCAGCTGCACGACCCCGAGAACCTGCTCGGCAAGGGTCCGCAACCCGGCATCACCTGCGCGCTGATCCCGACCTCGACACCGGGTGTGGTGCTCGGGCGGCGCCACGACCCGATGGGCGTGCCGTTCTACAACTGCCCGACCGCCGGCGAGAACGTCGTCGTCAAGCTCGAGGACGCGATCATCGGCGGCGCCGCGGGCGCCGGACGCGGCTGGAAGATGCTGATGGAGTGCCTCGCGGCCGGACGCGGCGTGTCGCTGCCGGCGACCGCCACCGGTGGCACCCAGCTGGTCGCGCGCGCCGTCGGCGCCTACGCCGCGGTGCGGCAGCAGTTCGGCCTGCCGATCGGCAAGTTCGAGGGCATCGAGGAGCCGCTGGCGCGCATCGCCGGCTCGACCTACGTGCTCGAAGCGGTGCGCCGCTTCGTCAACGGCGCGCTCGACGCCGGCCACAAGCCGGCCGTCGTCACCGCGATCGCGAAGTACAACACGACCGAGCTGTGGCGCGCGGTCATCAACGACGGCATGGACGTCTGCGGCGGCGCGGCGATCTCGCGCGGCCCGCGCAACCTGCTCGCCAACGCCTACACCGGCACGCCGATCTGCATCACCGTCGAAGGCGCAAACATCCTGACGCGCACGCTGATGGTGTTCGGCCAGGGCGCGATCCGCTGCCACCCGTACGCCTTCCGGGAGCTCGACGCGATCGCCAGCGGCAACAAGGTCGCGTTCGACCACGCGTTCTGGCCGCACGTCGGCCACGTCGTGCGCAACGCGGTGCGAACCGCGCTGCTCGGCGTCACCCGCGGCCTGCTGACCGCGGCGCCCGGCCACCAGGCGACGAAGCGCTACTGGCGCAGGCTCAACTGGGCGTCCGCCGAATTCGCGCTGCTCGCCGACGTCGCGATGGGCGCGCTCGGCGGCAACCTGAAGCGCAAGGAGAAGCTGACCGGCCGCTACGCCGACTGGTTCAGCGGCATGTTCCTCGCCACCGCGGTGCTGCGCCGCTTCCAGGCCGACGGCTGCAAGCGCGAGGACCTGCCGCTGGTGCAGCAGGCGCTCGAGCACGCGTTCGAGCGGATCCAGGCCGCGCGCTGCGGCATCTACCAGAACCTGAGGCTGCCCGTCGTCGGCGGCGCGCTCGGCGCGCTCGGCGGCCTGTGGGCGCGGCTCAACCCGTTCGGCACCGGCGCGTCCGACAAGGTCACGCACCAGGCGGCGCAGACACTGCTGCAGCCCGGCGAGCAGCGCGACCGCATCAGCGGCAACGCGTTCGTGCCGACGGACCCGACCTCCGCGCTGGGTCGCCTCGAGCACGCGCTGGTGCTGTGCACCAACGCCGAGCCGGTGCTGAAGAAGCTCAAGGAGGCCGTTCGGCACGGGCGCCTGCCGAAGGCGCGGCCGGCGCAGCTGCTCGACCAGGCGGTCGAGGCGTCGATCCTGACCGCCGAGGAGCGCGAGCTGGTGCAGCAGGCGGAGCAGGCGCGCGCCGAGGCGAT
>JAGQRB010000203.1 GCA_020425925.1 Planctomycetota bacterium | reverse complement strand
TCCGCGTCCGCCAGCGCATCGACGCGGGCTGGTCGAGCGACGGCAACCTCGGCCCGACCCCGCCCGCGCGGCGCATCTGGCGCGAGCTCGGGGAGACCGACGAGCACGGCCACCTCGAGGCGACGATCAGCGCGAGCCGGAACCCGTTCGAATCGCAGGGCTGGCAGAACCTGTTCTTCGTCGCCGACAAGCCGGGCTGTTGTGACACGCACTCCGGGTTCACCAACCACCCGTTCTTCGACGGCAAGGAGGTGGACGGCGAAGGCGTCACGGAGCTGCGCTTCACGATGCGCGCGGACGAGCCGTTCCAGGGCCGGATCCTGCGCGGCGAGAACGGCCTCGCCGGGCAGGAGCTCGCTGTCCGGATCGGCGTCAAGGTCGAGAGCAAGGAGGGCAACAGCTGGCGCAACGAAGACTACGTGCGCGTCGTCACGACCGCCGAGGACGGCTCGTTCCGCGTGCGCGGCGTGACCCGGATCGACGACGAGGTCTCCGTGATGCCGACCGGCTCGCCGGCGGTCCGGGAGCAGCTGCCGCGGGAGCTGCACCGGATGGCGCCACGGCAACCGCTGGCGCTGCGCGCGCTGAAGCAGTTCCCCGAGAAGGGCTACACCGTCGACCTCGCGGAGCTCGCGACGCTGCAGATGCAGGTCCTCGACGAGACGGGCGGCCCGGCGACCGACGCCGTCGTCCTGCTGCTCGCCGAGGTGGACAACGACTACGAGTGCGACGCATGGACGCCGATGGCGCACACCGACAACGCCGGTCGGCTGGCGATGCTCGTAGAGACAGGGCGCTGGTTCCTGTTCATCCGCAACCAGACGAGCTACGCCTTCCAGACGATCGACGTGCGCGGCGGCGCGGCGGCCGACCGCCTCGACGTGCGGCTGGAGCCGATGCCGGCGATGCACGGGAAGGTCGTGGACAAGCGGGGGGAACCGCTGGCGAACGCCAGCGTCAGCGTGCACAGCTCCTCCTGGTCCAGCGGCGGCAACCGCGACAAGGGCCTCGAGGCCATCGCCAATTCGCTCAACTGGAGCTGGATCGCCGCCGCCGAGAGCGACGCGCGCGGCATGTTCGCGATCCGCTACCTCGAGCTTCCGGGCATGTCGTACGAAGCAAGGCTGCGCCACGAGAAGCAGAGCTCGGCGAGCTTCCGCCTCGAGGTGAACGACGAACCACAGACGTTCGTGATCGAGTGAGCGACACCAGGCGCGCGTTCGTCGAGCGACATCGGCGGCTGCTGCGGCTCGAACAGCGGGCCGAAGCCGACGAGGCGGAGCGCCTGCTGCAGACGCGATCCGACGCCGAGCTGGTCGCGCGCGGCACGACGCTGCTGCGGCTCGAGGTCGCCGACCTCGAGCCCGGACCCGGCGGCGCGCTGCAGGTCCGCCTGCGCAGCAGCCGCGGTGATCGCCTGCCGGCCCACCGGCTGTCACCCGGCGACCTCGTCGCGCTGCGGGCGCACGGCGACAGCGGCCGCGATGCGCCGGCCGCGACCGGCGTGGTCGCGAAGGTGCGCGCTGCCGAGCTCGCGGTCGCGCTCGACGACGAGGACGCCGACCTGCCGTCGCTGCTGCGGGTCGACCGACTCGCGTCCGACGTCACCTGGCAGCGGCTCACCGCCGCGCTCGCCGAGCTCGAACGCGAGCCCGCGGTCGAGCGCCGTGCCTTCGTCGGCGCGTTGTTCGGCGAACGCGAGCCCGAGTTCGCAGCGGCGGCGACGCCGACCTGGTTCGATGCGACGCTCGACGCCTCGCAGCAGCAGGCGGTGGCGCACGCGCTCGCGGCGCGCCACGTCGCGCTGATCCATGGCCCGCCCGGTACCGGCAAGACCACGGCGCTCGTCGAGTTCGTGCGCCAGGTCGCGGCGCGCGGCGAACGCGTGCTGGCCTGTGCGCCGTCGAACGTCGCGGTCGACAACCTGGTCGAGCGGCTCGCCGGCAGCGGCCTCAAGCTCGTGCGCCTCGGCCATCCGGCGCGCGTCAGCGAGGCGGCGCTGGCGGTCTCGCTGGCGGCGCAGGTCGATCGCGCGCCGGAGCAGAAGATCCTCAAGACGGTGCGGCACGAGGTCGAGCAAGGTCTGCGCGCGGTCCAGCGCGCCACCAACCGCCGCGACCGGCAGGCCGCGCGCGACGAGGTCCGCGCCCGCCGCCGCGAGCTGCGCCAGCTCGAGGGCGCGATCACGCGCGGCATCGTCGACGGCGCCGACGTCGTGCTCGCGACCAACACCGGCGCCGCCGATCGGCTGCTGACCGGCGGCCCGCGCTTCGCGCAGCTGGTGATCGACGAAGCCGCGCAGGCGCTCGAGGCGTCGTGCTGGATCCCGCTCGCGGTCGCCGACCGCGTGCTGCTCGCCGGCGATCACTGCCAGCTGCCGCCGACGATCCTGTCGGAACGCGCCGCCGCCGAAGGCCTCGCGACGACGCTGTTCGAGCGGCTGATGCGTTCGCCGGTCGGCGAACGGATCGCGCGCATGCTGACGGTGCAGTACCGCATGCACGAGCGCATCATGGGCTACTCCGCGGCGCGCTTCTACGCCGGCCGGTTGACCGCGGCGCCGGCGGTCGCCGCGCATCTGCTGAGCGATCTCGACGGCGTCGCGACTTCGGAGTGGACCGCGGTGCCGCTGCGTTTCGTCGACACCGCCGGCTGCGGCTTCGACGAGACCCCGGGCGACGACGACGGCTCGAAGGCCAACCCGGGCGAGGCCGAGATCGTGACCCGCATCGTGCAACGCTGGCTGCACGACGGCGTCGACCCGCGCGCGATCGCGGTGATCACGCCCTACAACGCGCAAGTGCAGGCGCTGCGCCGCGCGCTGCCCGAGAACGTCGAGATCGGCACGGTCGACGGCCTGCAGGGCCGCGAGAAAGAAGCGGTGGCGGTCTCGCTGGTGCGCAGCAACGAAGGCGGCGAGCTCGGCTTCCTGCGCGAGCTGCGGCGCCTCAACGTCGCGCTGACCCGGGCGCGCCGGCACCTCACCATCGTCGGCGACAGCGCGACGCTGGCGCACGATCAAGAGCTGCTCGGGTTGGTCGAGCACCTGCAGGCGCACGCCGACTACCGCAGCGCGTTCGAGTTTCCGGTCGGGGAAGCGCTCGGGTGACGGCAGCACTTCGCCGGCACGCCGACTGCATGACATAAGCAACTCGACAATAACTATTTATGGCGTTATTGACAGAACCAGTGTTCAATTTGCGATCTGTCAACAGCATGCGAGAGCCCGTGATCCGCAACCTCGCCGCGCTGGCCCGCGAGCGGGCGAGACGCTATCCCACCCTCACCATCACGGGACCCCGGCAATCGGGCAAAACCACGCTGTGCCGCCTCGCGTTCCCGGACGGCGCGGGTTCAGCCTAGTCGCGGCGACCGTGCCGCTGCAGCCCGTGGCGAAGGTCGTGTAGGTGCTCGTCGGGCCGACGCGGCCGGTGACCGTCAGCCACGTAGCTCTGAGCCGACCTAGGACTCACCGGGCAGCAGCGGCGGTACGACCAGCGGGCTCGGATAGGCGATCACCACCTCACCATCGGACCTCCTGGCGGCGATCAGAGAGAGCGCTGCGGCGATCTCGACGTAGACGACCCCAGGTGGCAACGGCGGCAAGCTGTTGCCAGCCCGGGTCTCGACCTCGCCGTCGGAACGCAGGGCAGCGCAGCAAGTGTCATCCACAGCCACCTCGGTGTAGCGCAGGCCCGGAGCCGATGCCGGGAAGGTGAGCCACGGCCCGGCCGCACCGGCACCCGCCAGGAGCCCGTCGGATCGGAGCAACAGCGTCCGCTGCTGGGTGCAGTCGACATCGACGTAGCGCACGCCGGGTGGCAGGGGCGGGATGTTGAGTTGGCCGTAGACGTTGCCGCCGAAGGCAAGCCCCTGACCGTCCGATCGGATTGCCACCGTGTGCGTGTGACCAATCGAGAAGTCGACGTAGCTCGTCCCAGCGGGCCGTGCCGGGACGTTGCACTGGCCGAACGTGTTGTCGCCCCACACGACGAGTTCACCGTCGGAGCGAAGTGCGCCCGAGTTGTCCGTGCTCGCGCCGAGGCGGGTGTAGTGAGTGCCCGGCGGTAGCGCTGGTGCGCTCGTCAGACCGAGCGCCGCGACGCCCCAGCCGAGCACGCGGCCGCTCGAGGTCAGCCCGAGCGCGTGCTGGTTGCCACCGGCGGCGTCGACCCAGCGTTGGCCCGCAGCGAGACTCGGCTGCGGGAGTTGGAAGAAGGCGTCGAGTCCGGAGCCGAGCACGGTGCCGCCGATGCTCGTCGAGATGGCAACGCTTCCGGAGGCAAGGAGAAGCCGAGCAGCCGACCGGTTCATCGCGCAGACCCTTCAGTAGGAGAAGACGATCGCCGGGGTCGCAGCAAGCGTCGAACAGCGGGCGCAAGGGTACGGCGCGAGACTCGTCTTCCCGCATCACCGATCGCCGCTCGGCTGCACCCGAGCCACGTTTCTCACCCGATCTGGCGGGCCACCGACCGGCGCTGCGGTGGCCGGGTCGAACCGGACCCCCGCCGGCCCGACGCCATGATCACCAGCCTCCTCACCGCCCTCTCCTGCACGATGCCCGTTCCGCAGGGCCCGAACGTGCTGTTCTTCGACGACACCTTCGCCAACGGCACCTGGTCGACGAGCCACATCGTCGTCGGTCCGGGCACCGCGAGCGCGACCTCGGCGCAGGTCCAGGTCGGCAATCCGGCGCCAGCGCTGCGCGTGACCCACACGATCGCCGGCGGCGGCGTGTGGACCACGGTCTGGGCGACCCACCTGATGAACGGCGCCGTCCACGATCCAGCCGCGAACGGCGCGGTCGGGCACGTCGACTTCTGGCTCGACTACCGGAGTGCGATCAACCAGCGCGTTTACGCCACCATCGCGCAGGGCAACCACGTCTACATCAGCCCGGTCGCCACCTGGCTCACCGGCACGATCGGGCCGGTCTGGCGCACGCGCGGTCCCGACACGCTCGCCGCCGGCGACTTCATCGAGCTCCTGCCCGACGGCAGCTACGTCTACAGCAATCACCCTGACTTCACGACCACCGGAGCACCGCTCGGATTCGGCTTCACGACCGGCAACACCGGCGCCGGCACCTCCACGCTCGCCTGCGACTTCGACAACTTCCGCGTCGGCCTCAACGGCGTCGCGTCCGCCGCCGCCGCGCGCCCGGGCTCACCACCGAACCCCGACGTGTTCCGACCGGTCGGCGGCCACGGCCCCGTGATCGGGACGACCTGGAGCACCGCGCTCGACCACTCGACCTTCCTGCCGAACGCGACGCTCGATTTCGTCGCGTTCGCGTTCGCGCCGGTGAACCAGACGACGCCGTACGGCACGCTGCTGGGCGCGCCGATCGCCGCGGGCTACGGCGTCGTCGCCGGTCAGCCGTTTACCCTGACGGTTCCGAATGCCTCGACGCTGCTCGGTGCGACGTTCCACCTGCAGGCTGGCGCCGGCGATCCGGCGCAGAGCGCGTTCCAGCTCACCAACGCACTCGACGTGACGATCGGCACGTATTGAAGGCGCGCTGGCATGGGCGCTTTGCGGCGCGCCGTGACCACGGCCGAATCGCGTCGGCAACGGCTGGTATGCTCCTACCGGTCTGCCACACGACGACCGCATGCACCAACTCCTTCCGCTCACGATCGCCTCGCTGGCCGCCGCCGCGAGCGCCCAGCTGCCGTGCTGGAATCCGAACCTCGGCATTTCGCTCGGACTCGGGGACGAGTCGATGTCCTCGGCCCAGGCGCTCGGCTTCGCGTTCGCCTACGGCGGCAACACCTACACCGATATCCAGGTCTGCGACAACGGCTACGTCACGCTCGGCGCGACCGGCGGCGTCGCCGACTACGACCCCGACCCGCTGACGCTGGTCGCCGACCCGTTCGCGCGCATCTGCGCGTTCTGGGTCGACCTCGATCCGGGTGCCGCCGGCAGCGGTGACGTGTACTTCCAGGCCGTGCCGGCCGCCGGCAGCGACCCGGCCTACGCCGTGATCACCTGGGATGGGGTGTTCGAATACGCGGGCTCGACGCCGCACACCTTCCAGCTCGTGCTCGTCGACGGCGGCGCGGTGCGCTGCAGCTACGGCAGCGACCTCGCGATCAACACGTTCCCATGGCTGATCGGCGCGAGCCCCGGCAACGGGGCGCTGCAGAACCCGGTCAACTTCACCGCGCTGCCGCTGCAGACCGTCGGCAACCCGACGCTGCACGAGAGCGACCTCGTCGGCAGCGGCAGTGCGCTGGCCGGCACGGCGATCGACTGGCTGACCGACGGCACCGGCGGCTTCGACGTCGACGCGGTGCTCGGCTGCGCATCGACCGACAGCTACGGTCGCGGCTGTGTCGGGGCCTACACCTCGCTCTACGAGTACTTCGTGACCACGCCGGCGGTCGACCTCTCGAACTCGGCGTTCGAGTTCGCGCTCGCCGGTGCGAGCTACGTCGTCAGCGCGAACTCGACCGCGTTCGTCGCGCCCTCGGGTGCGGCGATGAACCTCAACCTCGGCGACGATGCCGAGACCACGATCGTGCTCGCCAGTGCGCTGCCGATTCCCGGCGGCACGACGCCGACGCTGATCGTCGGCTCCAACGGCTTCGTCGCGACCGCGAGCAACAACGCCGCGGCCGACTTCTCGCCGACTCCGACCGAGTTCCTCAACTGGGGCAACACCGCGTTCGGCGTCTGGCACGACTTCATCCCTGGCGCGCTCGGCGGGGCGGTGCGGTTCGAGGAGGTCAACAACCTCTCGATCGTGACCTGGGACGCCGTCGTCGGCTACGTCGGGCAGAACCCGGGCACGACGCCGAGCACGTTCCAGCTGCAGTTCGACCGCAACACCGGCAACGTCGCGTTCGTGTTCCAGAGCCTCGACACGGTGAGCGTGAGCACCTGGCCCGGCGGCGAGGCCTGGGTGGTCGGCTACTCGCCGGGCGGCATGTCGCTCGATCCGGGCAACACCGATCTGTCGGTCGCGCTGCCGGCCGGCAGCATCGTCACCGCGCCTGGCGACAGCGCGCCGCTCGAGCTCGCCGCCTCGGCGGCGCCGGTGATCGGATCGACGATCCAGCTGACGACCTCGAACATCCCGCCCTCGGCGGCGTTCGCCGGCGTGCTGCTGGGGCTCGCGAAGTTCGATCCCGGCATCGATCTCACCAGCTTCGGCATGCCGGGGTGCTTCCAATACAACGACCAGCTCTCGTCGATCCTGCTGTTCCCGGCCGGCGCCGGCAGCGTCGCGCTGCCGTTCACGGTGCCGAACTTCCCCGGCGCGTTGGTCACGGCGCAGGCAGCGGCCTACGCACCGGCCGCGATGCTGACGCCGCTCGGCGCGATCGTCAGCGGCGGCGTCGAGCTCGTCTTCGGGCTCTGACGCCGCGCGCAGCCAGAACTAGAACAGGCGGATCTCGGCGCCGCGCGTCGCCGCCAGACCGCCGGCCGAGCCGCCGTCGAACCCCAGCCACTGCGCGTAGCCGGTGAGGCCGGCGAGACCGGGATCGTTCGGCAGCGGGAACCGCACCGTGCCGAATCCGGCCCCTGCCCCGGCGCCGCCGAGCGCGGTGAAGAACACCGCCGAGGCGCCGAGGTTGACGTTGACGGTGGCGCCGAACTCGACGCCGGTGCCTTGCAG
>JAGQRB010000202.1 GCA_020425925.1 Planctomycetota bacterium | reverse complement strand
TCGGCACGCCGCAACGAGGCACGCACGCCGCGCGGCCCGGTGCGCGCCCTCACTCCGACCTCCGCGCCGCCGCGGCTTCGAGCTTGCGCAGCTCGTTCTCGTACCAGCGGCTGCGGATCGACGAGATCGCGAAGCAGACGCCCGACGCCGCCAGCCCGGCGACGGTCGTCGAGAACGCGACCGCGAGCTGCGCGCCGAGACCCTGCAGATTGCCGGCGTTCATCTCGCGCAGGCCGGGACCGAGCGGGATCAGGGTACCGGCGAGGCCGAACATCGGCGCCAGCCGCGCGGCCAGCGCGCCGCGGTCGACGATGCGTGCGAAACGCATCTCGAGGCGGTCGAGCTCGGCAGCCGCCAGCTCGCGATCGCCGGCAGCCAGGCCGGCGATGCGGAGGCGACGGTCGGTAGCCGAGCGCTCGCGGAGGAGGTACTCGCGCACGAACGAACCGGCCGAGACCAGCGCGAACGCGAGCAACAGCAACAGGCCGGCGAACACCGGCAACAGCAGGGCATCGGCGAGGAAGGCGAGGAGATCTTGGAGGGACTGCATCGGGATCAGATCGGGGAACGGCGCAGGAGGCCGAGGAGGAACAGGCCGAGGGCGCCGAACGCGAGCACCCAGCCGGTGGCGCTGCCGTCACTCGATCGTTCGGCCGGCTCGAGTCGCTGCCCGGTGACTTGCACCGGCGCCGTCGCGCCGGTCGCGGCGGCGACGGCCTCGTTCGCGGACAGCAGCGACTCGGCGTAGGCCGCGACCTTGCCCCGACCGGCCTCGAGCAGACCGCCGCCGGGGCCGTGCTCGCGCACCGACTCGCGATAGCGTTCGGCGACGTGCTGCAGCATGGCGGCGTCGGCCTGCCAGTAGCCCTTGCGCGCCGCTTCGAGCAGCAGCTCGGCGATACCCTGCTCGGCGTGCGGGTTGTTCGCGGCGAAGAACTCGCGCAGTCCGAGGCCCTTCTCGTCGTCGAGGTAGACCCGCACGATCTCGTCCCAGACCGCCTTGTCGATGCTGCCCTCGCGCATGATCTCCCAGCCGAAGACGTTCGAGACCATGACCTTCATCTGGTCGGCGCCGGCGTAGCCCTCGCCCTTCATGCCCTCGATCCACTTGCGGTTGAACAGCCGCACCCGCAGCTCGCTGCGCAGCGCGTCCTCGGCCGCGACCAGACCGGCGCGCGCCTCGTCGCGGACGTCGACCAGGGTGTACTCCGGCTTCTTGCCCGTGACCTGCTCGATCGCGAGCGCGAGCGAGCCGCCGGTGTACCAGGTGTACTTGTTCGCCAGCGGGCTCGTGGTGTTGTCGAACCAGGTCCGCAACACCACCTCGGTGCCCTGCATCGCCGCCTCGTAGGCAGCGCGCGCCGGCTCACCCCAATGGCCCTCGGTGTAGACGTGCGAGGCGGCGTCGAGGTAGACCGCCATCAGGTCCTCGCGCGTCTGCCAGTCGCCGGAGCGCTCGACGAGGTAGTAGTAGTTCGCCGAGGACGCCATGCCCGGCGCGTAACCGAAGACGCGCGCGGCGGCGAGCAGCTCGGCGCGCTCGGGCGGCAGTCCGGCCGCGAGCAGCCGTTCGCGGCCCTCCCGCGTGCCGGCCGCGACCGCGTTGTCGGCCTCGTCGCCGAGCACGGCAACCGCGCGCACGGCGCGATCGAGCAGCGCCATGCGGCTCGGCAGGTTGTCGCGGTAGTACGAGAGCGCCGACAGGAAGACGTCGACGCGCGGCCGCCCGAGCTCGGCGCGCGGCACGACGCGGAAGTCGCGCACGAGGTTGCGCCGGTCCCAGATCGGCTCGCAGCCGAGCAGCCAGAGCACCTGCGCCTCCATCACGCCGTAGTCCTGGAACGTCGCGAACGAGCTCAGCGAGAACGCGACCTTGCGCAGCGGCTCGCCGTGCGCTTCGAGGTGCGAGCGCAGCAACTCGTCGGCAAGCTGCTTGCCGAGCTCCCAGGACGCGCGCGCCGGCACCTCGTCGGGGTTCAGTGAGTAGAGGTTGCGACCCGGCGGCAGCACGCCCGGGTTGCGCATCGGACCGCGACCCGGACCCGGCGCGACGAAGCCGCCGGCGAGCGCGTGCACCAGACCGTCGAGCTCGGCGTGGGTCTCGGCGTAGCCGTTCCAGAGCGTGCGCGCGAGCTCGAGGTCGGCGGCGAGCTCGGCAGACGGACCGGCGGCCGGCAGCGCGATATCGGCCGTCGCGAACGCGGCCTTGACGTCGAGGCCGTCGACCAGCAGCGCGCGCAACAGGCGCTCGGCCTGCGGGCGCACGTGCGCCGGCTCGCCGTCGCCGGCGCCGAGCGCGGCGAGCCGTTCGCGGAAGTCCTGCCGCAGACAGCTCACGAGGTGCGGGATCAGCAGCTCGTCGCTCGGCCGCTGGCCGAAGGTGTGCAGCGAGACCGGCGTCGTCTCCTCGGCCAGGCGATGCAGGTAGTCGTCGACCGCCCGCAGCGCGTCGTCGCCGAAGAGCCCCCGTTCACCGGGTTCCGCACGCTCGGGTTCGAGGTGCAGGTCGACGTCGAGCCGCTGTGCGACCACGGCGCGGGACAGCCGCTCGCGGAAGCGCTCCCGCAACGCGCCGTCGCCGAGCGCGAGCCAGCGCTCGAGCTCGGTGTGCAGGTTCGCGAGCTCGTCGGCGAGACCGCCGTCGACCGCCGGCGGCGGCAGATGCCCGACGAGCACCGCGTAGGCCCGGCGCTTCGCGACCATCGCCTCGCCGAGGTTCTCGACGATCCACGGCGCGACGTTCGGCAGCGTGCCGAGCAGGATGTCGGGCCAGTCGTCGGGGCCGAGGCCGACGCTCCTGCCCGGCAACATGAACTCGCTGCCGTGGGTGCCGAAGTGCACCACCGCGTCGGCCTGCAGCTCGTGCTGCAGCCAGAGGTAGGTCGCGACGTAGTGATGCGGCGGACACGTGAGCTTGTCGTGGATCGCGGCGTTGTCGTGCGCCTCGCCACGCAACGGCTGCGGCAGCAGCACGAGTCCGCCGAGATCGATACGCGGGATCACGAAACACGGCACCCCGGCAGCATCGGTCGCAGCCATGATGCGTCCGGGCGGCGGCCCCCACCGCTCGTTCAGCTCGGCGCGCGCCGCCGCCGGCACCGACTGCTCGAGCCAGCGCTCGTAGGTCGCGACCGGCAGCAACACCGGATCGCCGTGCTCGACGAGTTGCTGCAGCCCGGCCGCATCGTGCTGCGGGATCTGCCGGCCCGCTCGCTGCAGCGCCGCGATCAGCGCCGGCTCGTCGGCCGGCACGTCGTGCAGCGCGTAACCCTCGCGCAGCAGCCGCGCGGTGACGGCCAGCAGGCTCTGCGGCGCGTTCATGTGCATGCCGGTCGCCGAGCCGCGCATCAGATCGGCCTTGTCCATGCCACGATCCCAGTAGACCAGCGCGACGCGTTTGTCGGCGTTCGCCTTGCGCCGCAGCTCGACCCACGCCTTCGTGCGATCGACGAGGTGGCCGAGGCGCTCGGGCACCGGCACGAAGCTCTCGGCGCTGCCGCCGCCGAGGTTCGTCCCCGCCGCGGGGAACGGCTCGATCGCGCCGAGCAGCTCCTGCGAGGCGATCTGGAACACGACCTCGCTCGGGTCGATACCGTCGCGGCTCGCCGCCCAGTCGGCGATCGACTTCTTGCGGAAGAACACCGACGTCGTGTGCGGCACGTCGAGCAGGGCGCGCAGCTCGAGCCGGTCGGTACTGTGGCAGGTGTGCACGACGGCTTCGGGCCGCAGCTCGCGCAGCCACCCCTCGTAGCGGTCGCGCAGCGCGGCGAGCCCCTCCGAGGTGTCGACGATCGCGAACGCGGTGAGCCCGACCTGCTCGAGGCGCTCGACGAGCGCGCGCGCGATCGCCGGCTGCTGGAACGTCAGGTGGATGGTGTGCACCGCGACCGCGACGACCGGACGCCGCGCGAAGTCGCCCGGGCGTGCCGCGAGCCAGACGCGGTACTCGGCGAGATCCATCAGCTCCTGGTGCTCGGGGTGCCAGATACCCATCGCGCGGGTCACGACCGGCGGCTCGACGACGCCGTCGCGACCGCTGACGCGCACCCGCAGCCAATCGAGCAGCCGGCGCAGGTTGGCCTCGGAGTCGCCGTAGTAGGCCTGCAGCTCGGCGTCCTGCTCGATGTTCGCGGATCCGGCGTTCGGGCCGTCGAGGGCCGGCGGCCCCCCGCTCAGCGCGAAGCAGCGCAGTCGCGGCGCCCTGGCGCGGGCCGCCGCGAGCAGGTCGGCGAGCGCTCGGCGCGCGTCGGTGCGCACGTGCTGCACCAGCACGGCGTCGAACGGCGTCAGATCGGTGCGACCGGCCGCGAGATCGTCGTCGGCCAGGTAGCGGACCCGGACGCCGGCGTCGACGGCCGCCCGTTCGAGCGCCTCGAACACGCCGCCGTGCAGCCCGACGAACGCGTACGCCGGCGGATCCTGCTGGGCACGCAGCGTACCCGGCAGGACCGCGACCAGAACGCAGCACGCGAGCGCCGCGGCGGCGAGTCGATTCAGGATCGGCAAGTCACCAGAGATAGGGCGCCTGGTGGTTGCTGAGCCCGATCTGACCGTTCGGGTGGATCACGACGTCCTGCATGTTCAGCACCAGTCCGCTGAACGTCGGATCGGTCGGGATCGCGATCGGCGAGCGCAGGATGCCGTCGGCCGGCACGAAGCCGATACCGAACGCGATCGCGTTCGGGTCGAGGTAGAGCGTGCCGTACGGCGTCGAGGAGACCTGCACGGGCTGGAACGAGAACAGGCCGGCGACGAACGCGCCGGGGTTGCCGAGCTGCAGGTGTACGAGCTCGCCGCCGCGGACGACGAAGCGCGAGAACTCGGGGAAGCGCGAGTAGTTCGAGAGCGAGCCGTTGGCGGTGTAGGTGTAGTGGTAGTTGCCGGCCGTGACGTAGGCGATCGACGAGTTCGCGTTCGCGGTCGCGACGACGCCCTGCAGCGCGATGTCGTCCCAGGTGTGCGTGAACAGGCTGTAGCCGTAGGCCGTCGCACTGTCGTAGACCAGCCCGGTCAGGCGGAACACGCTCGCGACCGGGTTCGCGCCGATCGCCTGCGGCACCCACTGGTCGATCAGCGCGTCGAACGCGTGGACCGTGCCGCCGTCGACGACCATGACGAGCGACGACGCGCCGCCGCCGACGCGATAGGCCGCCGGCGTGAGGTTGCCGAGGTTGGTGAAGCGGCCGGAACGCGCCGAGAAGCCCTCGAAGCCGGTCGCGGTCTGCCGCACGATCGCCTCGTAGGACGGCGTCGAAGCTGTGACGGCGACCGCCGGCGCGGTGAACCACTGGCCGAGCATCGCGCTGTAGGCATAGGCGGTGGTGCCGCTGCCGGTCGCGAGCCCGGCGCAGTCGCCCTGCGAGAACGCGAACGTGTCGTAGCTCGCGGGACTCGCGGCCGTGCCGGTCAGGCCGCTGAAGCCGACCAGCTGGGCGCCGTCGTCGACGAACGCGTAGCTGCCGAAGATCCCGGTCGCCATCGAGACCAGCGGGTTCGGCTGCAGGCCCGGGATCGAAACGACCGAGCCCTGGGCCGGCGAGTAGCCGAACGTGCCGTTGCTCGAGACCAGCACGGCGCAGTTGCGCGTGTGGTTCGCGATCGCGCCGGCCGGCTCGTGGGTCTCGACGAACGTGCCGGTCATCGTGCTGAACCAGAGGATGTCGCTGTCGGCGTTGTTGCTGAGCGCGGCATAGCCATCCTGGTTCTGGAGGCTCGCGGTCAGCGGCGAGGCGAAGCTCGTCGTCGAACTCCAAGCGTTCTGATACGAGCTGAACGCCACCACCTCGTCGGGGCCGGAGTAGCGCGCCATGCCGCCGTTACGCAGCGACGAGTACGATCCGCCGGTCCGGTTCGGCGTCGCGACCCAGGTGCCGTGGAACGCACTGAAGCCGTAGAGGTTGACGTCGTCGGCGACCATCAACGAGTGCGAGCCGACCTCGATCGTGTGGAGTGTGCCCTGGATCGTCAGCGGCTGCCACTCGCCGAGGAAACCAGACCAGCCGTAGACCGTGTTGCCGTCCTGGACGTAGGCGGTCCACGACGACGTGTTGCTGCCGATCGACCAGGCCGCGGCACCCGAGGTCGTGATCGAACGGACCTTGTGGGTTCGCGTGCAGTAGCCGTGAAAAGTGCTGCCGTCCTGGAACAGCAGGTAGGCGTTGGCGTTGCCGAGCACGACCGGCGAGCTGACCGGGAACACGAGCCAGTCGCGGAACATGCCGGAGTAGAGGTGCATCGCGGTCGGGGTGGTCACGAAGGCGAGCGTGCCGAGCGCCGTGATGCCGGACGAGCCGGCCGGGATCGTGTACTCGGACCAGTAGGGGCCGTCGGAGCTCTGGGCGGCGAGGCTCGGGACGAGCCCGATCGCGCCGGCGAGGCCGAGGCAGAGGGTCGGGAGGTGGAAGTTCATGTCGGCCGCCGCAAGCACGTTCCGTGCCGGACGTCGCCACGCGTAGAATCGCGGGTTGCGGGCCGGAGGCGCCACATCCGCGGACAAGAAGCGCTCACCCCGTCCGGTCCGAGGCGCACCGCTTACCCTTCTCCTCACCCGATCTTGTCGGACGCGCGAGATACTGCTGCTGCCATGTCCGGATCCTTCCTCACCCTCGTCGCGCCAACCCTCGCGCTCACCCTGCTGGCCGCCGTGCCGGCACAGGACTCGCCGCGTATCCACACCGATCGGCCCGCCGGCCGGCAGCTGTTGAAGCTGCCGAAGGAGGAGGACGCGTTCGGTTTCGTGGTCTACGGCGACCGCACCGGCGGTGTGCCCGAGGGTATCGAGGTGCTGCGTCAGGCCGTCGTCGACACCAACCTGCTCGACCCCGACCTCGTGTTCACGGTCGGCGATCTGGTGCAGGGCTACAACGCCACCGCCGAGTGGATGGCACAGGCCGAGGAGTACAAGAGCTCGATGGCGAAGCTGCGGATGCCGTGGTTCCCGGTCGCGGGCAACCACGACGTCTACTGGCGCGGCCCGAACAAGCCCGAGGGTGAACACGACCGCAACTTCGAAGCCCAGTTCGGCCCGCTCTGGTACGCGGTGCAGCACAAGCAGTGCTGGTTCATCGCGCTCTACACCGACGAGGGCAACCCGGAGACCGGCGAGAAGAACTTCAACAAGCCGGAGTGCCAGCGCATGAGCCCGGCGCAGTTCGCCTGGCTCGAGAAGACGCTGCAGCAGGCGAAGGACGCCCGCCACGTGTTCGTGTTCATGCACCACCCGCGCTGGCTGGCGCAGTACGGTGACGACTGGGACCGGGTGCACGACCTGCTGGCGCGGGCCGGCAACGTCACGGCGGTGTTCGCCGGTCACATCCACCGCATGCGCTACGACGGCGTGCGCGACGGCATCGAGTACTACACGCTCGCCGCGGTCGGCGCGCACCTCGCGATGGACGCGCCCGAGGGCGGCTACCTCAACCAGTTCCACGTCGTCACCGTCCGACCCGAGGGCATCGTCGTGGCCTGCCTGCCGGTCGGCACCGTCATGGACCCGAAGGAGATCACCGGCCAGGTCAGCGACGACGTCGCGTGGCTCGAGGCCAACCTGCGTCCGACCGTCGAGTGCGCCCCGGCCGGCGATGGCGCCGCGGTTCGCGCCGACGGCGCCGTCGACGCGATCGCGACGCTGGCGTTCGAGAACGGGACGTCGCGCCCGATCGAGCTCGAGATCGTGCCGACCGCGGACCCGCGCTGGCGCTTCGGCCCCGACCACCAGCACCTGCTGGTGCCGGCCGGCAAGACCGCTTCGACGACGTTCGCGCTGCAGCGCGGCCCCGGCCTCGGCGGCGACGCGCCGTTCACCCTGCCCCGCCTCGAGGTCCGCTGCGACTACCTCGCGGCCGGCCGCCGCATCGGCGTGCCGAGCCGGCAGCTCGACCTCGAGCTGCCGCCGCCGTCCGACCTCGGCCGGCGTGCGCGCCAGGCGGAAGGCGTGCTGAGCCTCGACGGCCGCAACAGCTGCCTCGCGGTGCCGTCGGCGGAGCTGCAGCTGCCCGACGGACCGCTGACGCTCGAGCTGTGGCTCCGCGGCGACACCTACGGGGGCCGCCGGGCAGTGCTCGCGAAGACCCAGGGCAGCGAGTTCGCGCTGTTCTGCAGCGGCGGCGTGCCCGAGTTCTCGGTCCACCTCGACGGCGCCTACGCCAGTGCCAAGGCGGACGAGACGCTGCTCGTCCCCGGCCAGTGGCACCACGTCGCCGGCGTCTTCGACGGCGCCGAGGTGCGGTGCTACGTCGACGGCCGCCTGGTCGCGCGCCGTGCCGCCGAGGGCTCGCGCACGCGCAACGACCTGCCGCTCTTCGTCGGCGCCGATCCCGACGGCCGCGGCCAGCCGGTCTCGTTCTTCGCGGGCAAGATCGACGAGGTCCGGATCAGCAAGATCGCGCGCTACCGCGGCGACTCGTTCGAGCCGGCGGCGACCCACGATCCGGACGCGAATACCGTGCTGCTGCTGCACCTCGACGGCGATTTCGGGCCGTGGACCGCGGATGCCTCCGGCCTCGGCACACACCCGCGCCGCCGCGGTGCCGCCATCTGCACGGTGGAGTCCCGCCCGCAGTTGCGCTAACAAGGGCGCCCATGGTGGCCCGCGGAACCGCACGGAAGTCCCCGTCCAAGCTCACGGCCCGAACGGCCGACAAGCACCAGCTCTACCAGCGCGCGGTGCAGGCGCCCGAGCTCGACGCGCAGTTCTACTCGCGACGGTTCCGCAAGTACACCGGACGCGAGCTGCGGGTCTTCCGCGAGGACTTCTGCGGCACCGCCGTACTGTCGTGCCACCATGTGCTGCTCCACCCCGACAACGTCGCGGTCGGCGTCGACCTGCACCGCCCGACGCTGGACTGGGGCATCGCCCACAACGTGAACCGGTTGCTGGACGACGAACAGAAGAAGCGACTGATCCTGCTGAACGAGAACGTGCTCGACGTGCGCTCGCCGAAGGCCGACGCGATCAATGCGCTCAACTTCAGCTACTCGGTGTTCAAGAAGCGCAGCCAGCTCGGCGCCTACGTCAAGAACTGCTTCCGCGCGCTGAAACCGGGCGGCGTGCTGTTCATGGATGCCTGGGGCGGGCCCGACGTGATGCAGCAGAAGACCGACAAGACCCGCCACCAGGGCTTCGTCTACGAGTGGGAGCAGCGGGTCTACGACCCGATCAGCCACGAGATCACCTGCGCGATCCACTTCGTGTTCCCCGACGGCACGCGGCTGCAGAACGCGTTCGTCTACGACTGGCGCCTGTGGACGCTGGCCGAGATCCGCGAGCTGTTCGAAGAGGCCGGTTTCGAGGACACCCACGTGCTCTGGGAGGGCACCGACCACGACACCGGCACCGGCAACGGCGTGTTCCGTCGCCGCGAGCGCGGTGACATGGACGAGGCATGGATCAGCATCGTGGTCGGTCGGAAGCCGCTCTAGAAGTCCAGCCGGCCGCAGCGGTCATTCGACGAGGCACTCCGCAAGACGACGTGAGAATGCCGTCGCCCCGTCCAGCCGCAGGTGGTCGTTGTCGAACCAGCGGTCGAACTCGAAGACGGTCGGGAAACGGTCCGGATCGTCCATGTCGAGCAGCCGGACCGCGCGCGCGGCGCGCGCCATCCCACCCCGCCCCAACCAGCCGACGTTGTAGCTCGGCATCACGACGAAGATCGGCTCGATGCCGACCGCTCGCAGCCGCTCGGCCTGGGCCTGCAGCGCCGCATGGTTGAACTGTCCGTCAGGGGGCGGGCGGCGCAGTCGATCGCGCTTCTCGCGCAGCAGGTTCGCCGCCCTCGCCGGATCCGCGCGCCAGGCCTCGTGCTGCCGGCGCCGATGCGGCAGCGCGAGCGCCGAGTCCACGTTCTCCCAGCCCTCGTCGCGCTCCGCGGCCCCCCCACCGGGCACCCGTCCCTGCGCGCGCACCAGGAGGTCGTCGACGATCCGCGTTCCCTGGCCGACCCGCAGCGCGTTGGCCAAGGTGTGGATGCAGACGAAGTAGGCGTCCTCGAAGCGTTCCCACATCCCGTCCCGCGTCAGCCACACCGATCGCAGGCGCTGGCCGAGGTGGCCGAGCGTGTGCATCTGGATGACGTGATCGGTCATCCAGTTGTTGCCGCGCATGCCCTGGTCCCACTCGCGGAGTTCGATGAGCACCCGCGCGAGCCGGGCGGGGCGCCGCTCGAGCACCCAGTCGACCAGGACCTCGAAATCGTGCTGAATGAACCCGGCGAACCCGAGATTGAACGACCTCGTCGGCGTGCCGAGCTCCGCCATGCGGCGATCGAAGACCTCGGGGATGACCCCACGCTGGATCCGGCTGCTGCCGACGAACAGCGTGTCGTAGTCGTCGAGCACCGGCTCGAGTCCGCTCACCTTCTGTCGCGCCCAGCTCCAGAACGGCATGGTGTCCACGGCCTGGATCGCCGCCGAACATGCGATCAGGCCGACCAGGAAGAGCGCGACGTGGAGCAGGGACTTCGACATCGGACCGGGTCTCGTCACTCAGAACTGGAAGTAGATGAAGGGCCGGGCCTGCAGCGGCATGAAGGCGAGCGCCAGCCCGGCGAGCACGCCGAACAGCAGGGTCACGAGCCATACCGGCAGCACCGCACGCAGCCGGAGGTGCACCGCGTTCGCGGCGAGGACGTGCAGCACGAGCAGCGGTGCGATCAGCGTGCCGAATCGGACCCAGACGCCCCAGCTGGCCATCGGTGACCACAACGGCACGACCTTCGAGCCCGGCGACTCACCGATCAGCCAGGCCTTGGCCATCAGCCAGGCATCCGAGAAGTCGGCGGCGCGGAAGAAGATCCACGCGACCATGACCGTGTAGAGCGTGATGAGCCGGGACAGCACCGGTAGCCGGCCCTGGCCGAAACGCCGGATCCACTCCTTGTGAACCACGAGCGCCACGCCGTGGATGCCACCCCAGACCACGAAGTTCCAGCCCGCGCCGTGCCAAAGCCCGCCCAGCAGCATCGTCAGCATGAGGTTGCGGTGCGTGAACCAGCGCCCGCCCCGGTTGCCGCCCAACGAGATGTAGAGGTAGTCGCGCAACCACGTCGACAGGCTGATGTGCCACCGCCGCCAGAAATCCGTGATGCTCGTCGCCAGGTACGGGAAGTGGAAGTTGCGGCAGAGCTCGTAGCCGAGCAGTCGAGCGGTGCCGATCGCCATGTCGGAGTAGCCCGAGAAGTCGCAGTAGATCTGCACCGCGTAGCACAAGACGCCGATCCAGATCGACTCCGCGGAGTAGTCACCGGGCGAACCGAAGACTGCGTCGACGGGTCCCGCGATCATGTCGGCGACCACCGCCTTCTTGACGAACCCGGACAGGAACTGGCCGAGCGCCGCATGGACGTCGACGTCCCGGAAGCGCCGCGTCGTGTCGAGCTGGGGCAGGAACGTCGCGGCGCGGACGATCGGCCCGGCGACGAGCTGCGGGAAGAACGTGACGAAGAGCAGGAAGTCGGGGTAGCTCCACCGCGGTGTCAGGTGGCCCCGATACACGTCGATCGTGTAGCTCATCGCCTGGAAGGTGAAGAAGCTGATCCCGACCGGCAGCACGATCCCGAGCGTCACCTCGCCGACGGGGAGCCCGAGCCAACGCAACAGCTCGGCGCCGGATCCGACGAAGAAGTCGCAGTACTTGAAGAACCCGAGCGTGCCGAGGTCGTAGGTCAACGACAGCAGCAGCCAGCGCCTGCCCCGCCCGCCTGCGGCCTGCGCCCGCGCGATGCGCGACGCCGCGACGTAGTCGATCGTGGCGCAGCCGACGATCAGCGCGAGGAAGCGCCAGTCCCAGCAGCCGTAGAAGAACAGGCTCGCCGCGAGCAGCCAGAGCTTGCGGGCACCGTTCCGCCGCAGCGTCCAATGGACGCCGAAGACCAGCAGGAAGAAGAAGAGGAAGCGGGGCTCCGAGAAGATCATCGGATTGCGAGACGGGCGATCGGGAGCGGGCCCTGCCGTGCGAGGGCGCGGATCATAGACATCACCGCGTCGGACGCACGAACGCGAGTTCGCCGGAAGCGGTCGTTCCGGTGCAGCGCCAGCCGGCAACCCGGTAGAAGCGCTCGGCGCGCGTGCCAGGCGCCGTGGTCAGCGTGACCGCGTCGCAGGCGTTGGCGGCGAGCCAGGCCAGCATCGTGTCGTGCAGCGCGCGCCCGATGCCGCGACCCTCGGCGTCGGGCTCCACGAACAGCGCCCAGATGTTGGCGGCGAGCCGATCGGCGATCGCGAAGCCGAGCACGCGCTCCCCGTCGCGAACGACCCAGCCGTGACCGCGGCGCTCGAGCATCTCGCGCACGTCGTCGGGACTGACCTTCGACGGATCGGACAGCCGGTTCTCGCGCACGCTGTGGCGCACCCGCATGAGCTCCGGGATGTCGGCGACGGTCGCCGGCGCGACCTCCCACCGCGGAGCGCTCATCGGTCGGCCTCGAGATAGTCGTAGCCCCACACCCGCATCGCCTCGGGGACGCGGCGCAGGACGGTCGTGATCGCATCGCGTTCGGCGGTCGACAACCGCGCGATCTTCGTCGCATTGAGATCCTCGATGCCGCGCTCGACGTAGCCGTCGACGGCGTGGATCCGGAACCGCCGGCCGGTGTCGAGCCTACCGAGCCGCGGCAGGAACGCTTCGATGCGACGCGCCGTCGCGTCCGGATCGCCGGCGAGCTGCTCGTAGGTGATGCGCAGCGCCGGCGCCAACTCGCGGGCATTGCGATCCTGCTGCTCGAGACAGCGGACCGCGAACTCGGCAGCGAGCTCGGGCGACCAGCCGTTCCGGCGCATCAGTCCCTCGCAGTGGGCATACGGATCGCGCACCATCACGAGGAACGCCACCGGCTGGAAGTGCGCGACGATGTCGGCAGTGCGAATGATGTTGGGCGGGCTCTTCTCGACCAGGACGGACTTGCGGTGGTCCCAGTGCGCGTCCCAGACCGCCTTGATGCGTGGCCACGGCAGCTCGCGGTCGCGGTTCCACGGCTCGTGCCGCATCAGCTCGGCGACCTCGGGCAGGAACTGGCCCTCGGTCGGCAGCGCGGAGACCGCCTCCGAGGTCGACACCAGATTCCACAGCAAGGTCGAGCCCGAGTAGGGCGGACACAGTACGAACAGATAGGTCGGCGCGTCGCCGTCGGTTGCTGCGGGGGCGTCGGGATCGCGATCGGGCATCGTGCAGGTCGCGGTTGAGCCTACGCGACGCGCTGCGCCGCGACCACGCCAGCGCCCTTGACTTCCGGCCGGCGCCGATCGAAGAGGGCCAGTTTCGGAAACATGAGCAAGAACATCGGCGTCATCGGTTCGGGCACGGTCGGCGAGACCCTCGCGAACGGGTTCCTGAAACACGGTCATCGGGTGATGCGCGGCAGTCGCGAGCCAGAGAAGCTCGCCGGCTGGCTCGCCGAGGCCGGGCCGAACGCAGAGACCGGCACGTTCGCGGCCACGGCGGCGTTCGGGGACATCGTGGTGCTGGCAGTGAAGGGAAGCGCGGCGTCGGCAGCGATCGCGGCGTGTGGCACCGACGCGCTGGCGCAGAAGATCGTCCTCGACGCGACCAACCCGATCGCAGACGCACCGCCCGAGAACGGCGTTCTGCGCTTCTTCACGACCCACGACGAGTCGCTCATGGAGCGGCTGCAGCGCGCCGCACCGCAGGCCCGTTTCGTCAAGGCGTTCTCGAGTGTCGGCGCCGGCCTGATGGTGGATCCGGAGCTGCCCGGCGGCCGTCCGACGATGTTCATCGCCGGCAACGACAACGATGCCAAGGCCGAGACGCGCGCGATTCTCGACGCCTTCGGCTGGGACACCGCCGACATGGGCACCGCGACCGCCGCACGCGCGATCGAACCGCTCTGCATGCTGTGGTGCATCCCGGGCTTCCTGCACGGCCGCTGGAACCACGCGTTCAAGCTGATCGAGGGCTGACGCGCGGCCGGCCCCCTCAGCGGGATCCCTCTGCTGGGTCCCTTTGCTGGATCCCCTTGCTGGGGGCGCCTTCGCCCTTGAACCGCGGGGCGAGGTTCCGAACAATGCTTCGCCCCCTAACGCAGGCGGCCCGAACCCGGGCGGCCCGAACCGGTTCGGGGTCGACCCGCCACGCCTATGAAAGAGCTCGTCATCCTCGGTGCCGGCAAGATCGGCCGAATGGTCTGTCACCTCATGGCCAGCAGCGGCGGCTACTCCGTGCGGATCGGCGACGTCGCGGACGCCGCGGTGCGCCAGCTCGAAGGCAAATACGAGAGCGTCACCGGCCACGTCGTCGACTTCGACGACGGCGACAGCCTGGCGCGCATACTCGAGGGTGCCTGGGCCGTGATCAGCTGCGCGCCGTTCCACTGCAATCCGTTGATCGCCCGCACCGCAAAGGAGCAGGGCGTGCACTACTTCGACCTCACCGAGGACGTCGCGGTCACCCAGCAGGTCAAGGAACTCGCCGAAGGCGCGTCGACGCTGTTCGCGCCGCAGTGCGGGCTCGCGCCCGGTTTCATCACGATCGTCGCGAACCACCTGATGCGATCGATGACCGACGTCAGCGATCTGCGACTGCGCGTCGGCGCACTGCCGCGCTATCCGAGCAACCGCCTCAAGTACAACCTGACCTGGAGCACGGAAGGCCTCATCAACGAGTACTGCAATCCGTGCGAGGCGGTCGAGAACGGGCAGCTCACGACCCTGCCGCCGCTCGAGCAGCTCGAGCGCATCACGATCGACGGCGTCGAGTACGAGGCCTTCAACACCTCGGGCGGCCTCGGCACCCTCGCGATCACGCTCAAGGACCGGGTCAAGAACGTCAACTACAAGACCATCCGCTACCCCGGCCACTGCGATCTGCTCAAGGTCCTGCTGCACGATCTGCAGATGCAGGATCACCAGGACGAGCTCCGTCGCATCTTCGAGCGTGCGCTGCCGGCGACGTTCCAGGACCAGATCGTGATCTACGTCAGCGCCACCGGCAAGGTGAACGGCCGGCTCACGGAGCGCACCTACGCCAAGACGATCTACCACAAGTCGATCGACGGCGAGAACTGGAGCGGGATCCAGATCACGACCGCCGCCGGGGTCACCGGCATCGTCGACATGCTGCGCGAGGGCAAGCTGCCGGACCGCGGGTTCCTGCGGATGGAGAGCGTCGACTACGACGCATTCCTCGCCAACCACTTCGGGCGCTACTACGCCTGAAGTGAGACGGGCCTGAAGTGAGACGGGCCTGAGCGAGACGGGCCCGCGCGGGACCTGGCCGCGAGCCGCCGCACGGAACCGATGGCGAGTCAAGCCGGTGACGCGATCGCGTCAATGGGACCGGCGTGTTGCTGTCGACCTCGCCTGTCAGAGTCTCGAGCGCCACCACAGCGGCGGTCCTCGGGGTCGCCCTGTCGCTCACGGCCTTCCCCCGGATCTCGACGGCCCAGGGGCCGACGCCCCAGGGACCGACTTCGAGCGCCGATCCGGCCGAAACGTCATCCCGATCGATCGGAGCGGCATTCGGTCGCCTCGGCGACCGACTCGACGACTGGGTCGATCACTTCGACTTCTACGGCTTCCTGTCGACGCGGTTCATGGACACCGCGGCCGGCGGCAGCCACCCCGACGGCTTCTTCGGCGTACACCAGGCGCTGGTGTTCATCGAAGCCGACGTCAAGGACGTCGCGACCGCGGTACTCGAAGTCGAGTTCGACTACTTCCGCGACAACGACCAGAACGGTACGGGCGTCAACGAGGCCTACATCCGGATCGACAACTTCACTGGCGACGCCGATCCCGACGACGGCTTCACGTTCGTCGCCGGGCGCTTCAACCTGCCGTTCGGCGAGTACTACTCGTTCGAAGACCCGCCGGGGAACTTCATGATCGGCCTGCCGATCCTGATGCCCTACCGCTGGGACGAGGGCATCATGGTCTACGGCAGCGGCGCGCCGGGCGGCTTCGTGGTCGCGCTGACCGAGGGCACCTACGACCGGGCGTCCTCGACCGGCCTGTCACCCGCGCTCACCGCGCGCCTGCACACCGAGCCGACCGAGAACCTCTACATCAGCGTCAGCGGCCACTTCGCGAACGAGACCCCGGCGAGCGCGCTCTGCCTCGGCGGCAGCGTGATCACGCCGGTCGGCGGCGGATCCGCGGGTGCCAGCCCGAGCTCGACCGTCGACGCGTTGCTCGGCGTGGTGAACGTGCAGTGGCAAGCGACGAGCTCGCTGTGGATCCACGCCTCGGCCGGCGTCGCGCAAGTCGACGACCGCGTCGACTCGTTCGATCGCGAGTTCGGCTGGTGGACGCTCGAACCGTCCTGGGAGATCGACGAGACGTGGCGTGCGACGCTGCGCTGGAGCGGCGTCAGCACGTTCGACGCCGGCGAAGGCTACCAGTTCGAGGGCCGGCCGTACGGCAACGGCGTCGCGACCTACGGCTTCGATCTGACGCGGGCACAGCGGCTCGCGGCGTGCGTCACCTGCACGTTCGCCCCGGGTCTGATCGGCAAGATCGAGGCCGGCTTCGACGATTTCGTGGCGACGAACCAGAGCGCACTGCCGGACGACACGCGCGAGTTCTTCGCCGCCGAGCTCGTGCTGTCGTTCTGACGCTGGTGCGGCGCCGTGCCGCAGGCCAGAATCCGGCCGCCATGCCGAAGTTCCCTCTGCTCTGCGCGATGATGTTCCTCCAGTTCTTCGTCTGGGGGAGCTGGTACGTGACGGCCGGCACGTTCGTGCCGGCGCGTGGTTGGGACCAGGCGACGACGGGCTGGGTCTACTCGGCCGGCCCGATCGCCGCGCTGATCTCACCGCTGTTCCTCGGCCTGATCGCCGACCGCTTCTTCGCGTCGCAGCGCGTGCTCGCGGTGCTGCATCTGATCGGTGCCGCGATCATGTTCTACGTGCCGAGCGTCGCGGCGGCCAACGACGTCGACACGTTCGAGTGGCTGATCCTGGTCTACATGCTCTGCTACATGCCGACGCTCGGCCTTTCGAATACGGTGGCGTTCACGCACATCGAGGACCCCGAGAAGCAGTTCCCGCTGGCGCGCGTGTTCGGCACGCTCGGTTGGATCGCGGCGGTCACGCTGGTCAGCAAGGGGCTCGGCGGCGACCAGGACGCGATCATGTTCCAGGTCGCGGGCGCGAGCTCGGCGGTGATGGCCGGACTCTGCATGATCCTGCCGCACACGCCGCCGCCGGCCGCGGACAAGCAGGTCTCGCTCGGTGAGACCCTCGGGCTCGGTGCCCTGGCGCTGTTCGCGCGGCCGGCGTTCGTCGTGTTCGTGCTCTGCTCGTTCCTGATCTGCATTCCGCTCGCCGGCTATTACAGCTACGGCAACCAGTTCGCCGCCACCGTCTGGCAGGAGCCGGGGTTCTACATGACCTTCGGGCAGTGGGCGGAGGTCGTGTTCATGCTCGTGATGCCACTCTGTTTCGCGCGTCTCGGGGTCAAGTGGATGCTCGCGTTCGGCATGCTGGCCTGGGTCGTGCGCTACGGGCTCTGGAGCGCCGGCGCCGGCGCGAACCCGGTTGGCTGGATGGTGATCGGCGGCATCCTGCTGCACGGCATCTGCTACGACTTCTTCTTCGTCACCGGTCAGATCTACGTCGATCGCAGCGCGCGCCGCGAGATCCGCGGCCAGGCCCAGAGCTTCCTGGTCTGGATCACCCAGGGCCTCGGCATGCTGATCGGCGCACAGCTGATGACCGCGCTGGTCAAGCAGAGCACGCCCGCCGAGGGCGCGCCCGACTGGCCGACGATCTGGCTCTGGCCGTGCCTCGGCGCCGGCGCGATCCTGCTGGTCTTCGTCGCGTTGTTCCGCGAGCGGCCGGGCGCCGCGACGCCGGCACCCGAATCGCTGTAACCGTTCGCGATCGCGGGGCAATGACCCCGCGCCGTGACCCGCGAATCCGACTTCCACCAGCCGCACGATGCGCTGTTTCGCGCCGCGTTCGGCGTACCCGAACGTGCGGCCGAGCTCGCCCGTGCCGTGCTGCCGCCGGACGTCGTCGATGCCGTCGACTGGGCCGGGCTCACGGCGGTCGATGGCAGCTTCGTCGACGCGGAGCTGCGACGCCAGCAGAGCGATCTGCTGTTCGAGGCCAGGGTGCGCGGACGATCCGCGCTGGTCTACCTGCTGCTCGAGCACAAGTCGCGCGGCGAACGTTTCGCCGCGTTGCAGGTGCTGCGCTACGTCATCCGCATCTGGGAACGCCACCGCGCGAGCGAACCTGCCGCTCCGTACCTGCCGCCCGTGCTGCCGCTCGTGCTGCACCACGGTGAGCGGCGATGGTCGGCCCCGTGCGCGCTGGTCGACCTCGTCGGGCCGCCCGGACTGCCGAGGGGACTGCTCGCGCTGCAGCCGCAGTTCCATCTCTTGCTCGAGGACCTCGCCGCCGACGATCGAACCGTGCCCGGCAGCCTCGGCCCCGCGAGCCTGCTCACGCTGCTGCACCTGCGCGAGATCGGTCGACGGCGTGACACCGCAGCGCTGCTCTTGTCCTGGCGCGAGATCTTCCGCGCCGCCGGCGCCGTTCCCGGGAACGAACAACTGTTGCGGCAGCTGGTATCCTACGTGGCGGGCGTATCGCAGGACGACCACCGCCGGGTGAACGCCGCCTATCGCGAGCTGTACGAAGAGAACCGAGGAGCTGGCATGCTACTGATCGATCAATGGCGTGAAGAGGGTCGCAAGCTCGGCCGGCAGGAAGGCCGGCAAGAAGGCCGGCAGGAGGGCCGGCAAGAAGGCCGCGTCGAGGGTCAGCGCGCCACGTTGCGTATCCAGCTCGAGCAGCGCTTCGGCCCGCTGTCCGGCGCGATCGAGGACCGTCTGCGGACCGCAGCGGCCGACGCCCTCGAAACCTGGACGATCCGCGTCCTCACGGCCGCGTCAGCCGACGATGTCTTCGCCTGAGGCGACCCGCCGCGGCAACAGCAGCACGACCGCGGCCGATCCGAGCGCACAGCCGATCCCGATCCACAGCGCCGGCGCGAACGATCCGCTCCGTTGCAACACCGCACCGACCTCGCCCTTGAGCGGCAGCTGCACCCCGCGTGCGACCGCGTAGAACGTCGCCGCTGCGGTCGCGCGCAGTGCCGTCGGGTAGTGCGCACCGAACAGCGCGCCGAAGCACGACCAGGTGCCTGCACCGAGCCCCATCGCGGCGATCGCGAGCGTGAACGTCGAGAAATCGGCAGCGATCGAGTCGAGCGCGAGCAGCACCAGCCAATGGCCGAACGCGAACAGCAGGCAGAACGCGACGAAGACACGGATCCGGCCGAGACGCGCCGCGAGGAACCCGAACGCGACGTCGGCGAACACGTGCACCGCGTTGACCTCGATCTGGAACCAGCCGACATCGGCGAGCGGAACCACGTGCATCGCCATCAGCGCGGCCGGAAGCTCGGCGTAGACGCACCAGAAGCCGGCCATGTGCAGTGACAGCAGGGCCAGCAGCACCAGACTCGTGCGCCGGTAGGCCGGCGCGAACAACGCGGTGACCGGCAACGGCTCGGCGCGTTCGACGGCGCGGTCGGGCCCCGGCAGCACGCGCCGCGCGAACAGCGCCAGCGCAGCCAACACTGCGGAGGCGAGGAACACGGCGCGCCAGCCGACCCCGGGCAGCGGCGCGACGAAGCAGCCGATCGCGGCCGCGAGCGCCATCGCCACCGGACTGCCGGCCTGCAGGATGCCGTGCACCCGATCGCGTTGCCGGCCCGACCAGTGCTCGGCGACCACCGCGTGGCCGATGCCCCACTCGCCGCCGACGCCGAGACCCGTGACCACGCGTGCGAGGAGCAGCGACCAGTAGCCCTGCGCCAGCCCCGTGAGCAGCGCGCCGCACGAGAACACCACGATGCTCGCGACCATGCCCTGCCGGCGTCCGACCCGGTCCGCGAGCCGCCCGACGGCGAGCCCGCCGACCGCGGTCGCGAGCAGCGACCAGCCCTCGATCCACGCGACGCCGCCGTAGAGCTCGAGGCCGAGGTCGGCCGCGACCGCGCGCTTGGTGAAGGCGAACAGGATCAGGTCGTAGAAGTCGAAGACCCAACCGAGCCAGCAGAACAGCAGGACCTTGCCGCGGCCGGCGGCGAACAGCGCGGGCGCCGCGTCCGTCACTGCAGCGGTCCGAAGCGCAGGTCTTCGACCCAGACGATGCGCTCGAAGACCTCCAACGCGGCACGGCCACGCAGCTCGCGACCGTCGTGCAGCCAGGAACACGCCTCCGTGCCGTCCAGCAGCACACGCAACGTCGGTCCGACCACCTCGATGCGGACCTCGGTGGGCCCACTGCCGGGTTGCGAGCGTTCGGCCTCCGCTCGTCGGATCCACTTCTCGTCCGCCTGCGACCAGGTGCCGATCCACGCCTTCTTCTCGTCCACATCGACGGCGACGTTGCCGCCCTCGTCGCGGCCGAAGACGATCCGCAAAGGTCTGTCCGAGCCCGGCCCGAGCTCGAACCTGCCGGCGATGAAGAAGTCGCCTGCAGGCAACGGGCGCGCGGCGTCGATCGCGGCGCGGCGGTCGCCGCCACCTGCGAGCAGCAGGCGTTTGCCGTCGCGCTGGCACAGCGGCCCCCGGATCTGCCATTCGCAGGTCATGCCGGCGAACAGCTCGTCGAGCCGTTCGCCGTTCTTCCCCGGGTTGCCGCCGAGCACGGCGGAGATGGCCGAGTAGCGCCAGTGCCCGGTCGCGTCGTGGCCGTCGATCATCCGGAACTTCGCTTTCAGGACCTTCCGCGCCCACCGACGATCGGCGCTCTCGAGCAGCTGCGAGAGCACGGCGAGGCAGCCGATACTCCACTGCCAGTTGTCGCCGCCGGCCTTGTCGAGCGGCGGCATCTGCAGATCGAGCAGCCTGTACCGCCGCTCGGGCGCAGCCCTGACGAACCCGCCGCGACGCGAGTCGAAGTACGGGTCGACGCCGTAGTCGCGCTTCGGATTCGTGGCTTGCTCGATCGCGCCGATCACGAGCAACCAGCGCATCCAGTCGTCGGTATCACCACGCGGGACGAGTGGCTCGATCACGAGATCGGCGGCAACCCAGAGCAGATCCTGTACCGTCGAGCCGGGCAAGCCGGTGTGCGCGAACAGCGCCGGCGCGAGCTCGGGCGTCAGCTTCACATAGGCCTCGCGAGCCTTCGAGACGAACCCGGTCAGCTCTGCCGCGACTTGGTTCTCGCGGTGCTCGATCTCGAGGAACGATTGCGCATCGCGATAGAGCCGGATCGTCAGCACCTCACCGCCGCGCGCACCGACCATCTTCTGCAGCACGGGCCAGAAACCCTCGACGGTCGCGAGCGCGGGGTCGGCGAGCGCGGCGGCGACGTCGTCCGACAGGTCGCCGTGGTGGAACTCGATGCGGAAGTGTTTGCCGACGCGCTCGAGCACCGGATCCGGGCGATCCTGGGCCCACGCGAGCGAGCCGAAGAGAACTGCGACGATCGTCCCGAGGTGCTTTTCCATCGTCGCCGGGATCGTAGCGCCGGTCGGCTAGGATTCGGCCATGAACCGCCAACCCTGGTTCGAGCGCCGCTTCGAGTTCGGCCTCGCGCCCGAGAACCGCCACGACGTGGTCGCACGACTGATGGCGACCCCGCTGCAGCTGCACGCGTTCTGCCGCGATCTGCCGCCGGCGCGGGCGACGGCGCGCGAGGGCCGGCAGTGGTCGATCCAGGAGAACGTCGGCCACCTGCTCGACCTCGAACCGCTGTGGGCCGCCCGCACCGAAGACCTCACCGCCGGTGCCGCGGTGCTGACCCCGGCCGATCTCGAGAACCGCAAGACCCACACCGCCGACCACAACCGCGCCGCGCTGGCCGACCTCGTCGCCGAATTCGCGCAACAGCGTGGCGCCTGGATCGACCGGCTGCACGGGCTCGGCGCCGCCGACTTCGCCCGCAGCGCGCGGCACCCCAGGCTCGACCAGCCGATGCGACTGGTCGACCACTGCGTGTTCGTCGCCGAACACGACGCCCATCATCTCGGCCGGATTCTGCAGCTTCTCGGCACCTGAACGCCGACCGCGACCGCTATCCTCCCCGCGCCATGTTCGTGCCAGAGCGCAAGCACACCATCGCCGTCACGGTCGGCAACGTGACCGTCGGCGGCGGTTCGCCGGTCGCGGTCCAGTCGATGACCAACACCGACACCGCCGATGCGGCCGCGACCGCAGCGCAGGTCGCGGAGCTGTATCGCGCCGGCAGTGAACTCGTTCGTATCACCGTCAACACCCACGAGGCCGCGGCGGCGGTGAGCGAGATCCGCGCGCGGCTCGCCGACGACGGCCTCGGCGACGTACCGCTGATCGGCGACTTCCACTACAACGGCCACGTCCTGTTGCGCAAGTTCCCGGGCTGCGCGGCGGCTCTCGACAAGTACCGGATCAACCCGGGCAACGTCGGCAAGGGCAGGAACCACGACGACAACTTCGCGACGATGATCGCCTGTGCGGTGGAGCACGGCAAACCGGTCCGCATCGGCGTCAATGCGGGATCGCTCGATGCCGAGCTGCTCGACGATCTCATGGAACAAAACGCGCAGGCCTCCGTGCCGCTCGACGCGCGCTCGGTGTTCCTCGAGGCGATGGTGCAGAGCGCGCTGCGGTCGGCAGCCGCGGCCGAAGAGCTCGGACTGCCGCGCGATCGCATCATCCTCAGCGCGAAGATCAGCCGGGTGCAGGAGCTCGTGCGGGTCTACCGCGCGCTCGCCGATCGCACCGACCACGCGCTGCACCTCGGCCTGACCGAAGCCGGCATGGGCATGAAGGGTCTCGTCGGCTCGGCGGCCGGACTCGCGATCCTGCTGCAACAGGGCATCGGCGACACGATCCGGGTCTCG
Source organism: Planctomycetota bacterium (assembly GCA_020425925.1). Taxonomy (GTDB): domain Bacteria; phylum Planctomycetota; class UBA1135; order UBA1135; family UBA2386; genus JAGQRA01. The sequence continues at coordinate 611 of JAGQRB010000202.1, read as the reverse complement.
CTGACGCCCGAGCCCGGCGGCCCGCGCACCCAGGAAGTCCGCGCCGCGCAGCAGATCCTGCAGGCGCTCGACATCCGCCCGTTCCTGCCGCAGGTCACCGCCTGCCCGGGTTGCGGCCGCACGACTTCGAGCTACTTCCAGGAGCTGTCCCAGGAGGTCGAACGTTTCCTGCACGCGCGCATGCCGGAGTGGAGTCGGACCAAGCCGCGCGCCGCCGAGCTGCAGGTCGCGGTCATGGGCTGTGTCGTCAACGGCCCCGGCGAGAGCCGCGCCGCGCACATCGGCATCTCGCTGCCGGGCACCGGTGAGGCACCGCGGTCGCCGGTCTACGAGGACGGCGTGCAGGTCTGCACGCTCGAGGGGCCGACGCTCGCCAAGGACTTCCTGGCGCGGATCGAGGCCTACGTCGCCCGCATGGAGTGAGCGGTCATGCTCTCCTACGAGACCGCAGCGTTCTGGCTCGACACGATCGCGCTGATCGCCGCCGGCGGGTGGTTCGCCGGCGCGGTGTTCGTGTTCCGCACCGCGCGGTCTTTCGACGCGCCGGCCGAGGGCCGACTCGAGATCGATCTGCCGCCCGGCGAACTGATCGCCGGCATGCAGCGTGCGCT
>JAGQRB010000201.1 GCA_020425925.1 Planctomycetota bacterium | reverse complement strand
TTCACCTCGGCGTTCGCCGAGGAGAAGTAGCCGCGCAGCTCGGTCGTCGGCGCGCCTCGCGCCGACCGCCGAACCCGACCGCCGGAAGCCGGCGCGCCCGCTCGCAGTCGAGACCCCGCTCGCGAGCCGAGGTGTGCCTGTCCGTGCCTGCCCCTCGGCACGGCCCTGCCGCGCGTGCCCGCGCCGGAACGCCCGTGGCTTTCTGCCGCGGGCTTCGCTACGTTCCGACCGGTTTCGCGCCATCCTCCGGTCTGGCTGGCGCGATCCAGTCTCAGGCCTGCGGTCGGCGCGGTGGTTCGCGGCGACCCGGGGGGATCCAGCGATGAAGCACAGCCTCTTGTTCCCACATCACCGAATCGCACTGGCGCTCGGCGCCGTCACGCTCGCGCTGCTCGCCGCGGGCTGCGTCAGCCCCGAAGCCCATCGCCGCGTCGTCGGCGCCAACGCGGCGCTGCAGGCGCAGATCGCGCAGATGGTCGACAGCCAGAAGAACCTCGCGGTCGAGAACGACCGCCTGCGCGGCCAGATCGCCGAGCTCGGCAAGAACGCGGTCGACGCCAAGTGGGTCGCCGACCAGAAGGAGCGCCTCGCCGACCTGCTCGGCAAGTACGGCAAGGACGCGCCGAACGCGGTGCCGGGTGTCGACCTGGTGCAGACGCCCGAGGGCTACGCCTTCCGCGTCGCCGGCGAGGTGCTGTTCTCGCCCGGTCGCAACGACCTCTCCGACACCGGCCACCGCGCGCTCGACGATCTCGCCAACGCGCTGCGCGGCCGGCGCGTGCGGGTCGAGGGTCACACCGACGACACCCCGATCCAGCACAGCAGCTGGGGCACCAACCTGCGCCTGTCGGTCGAACGCGCGATGGCGGTCGCCGACTACCTGACCAAGAGCGCCGGTCTCGATGCCAGCAAGGTCGGCGTCGCGGGCTACGGCGAGTTCCGCCCTGCCGTTGCCGGCAACGACGAGGCGGCGCGCGCCAAGAACCGCCGCGTCGAGATCCTGCTGCTGGATGGGTAGGGCGCCGAGGGCCGCGGTCGCGCTGCTCGCGTTCGCCGCGGGCGCGTTCACCGGCTGCGGCGGCGGCCCGACCGACGGCGACGAAGCCGGCAGTCCGCGGCGTGCCGGCCGCTTCGGCTCGCTGCGCGACTTCGTGCTGTTCGAGTGGATCGATCCGTTCGGCCGCGAGCGTCGGCTGTTCGTCGATCGCTTCGAGGTCACGGTGTCCGACTGGGCGGACTTCGTCGCCGACCCGGCCGGTGACGCCGTCGACGCGAGCTCGGCGGCGCGTCTCGGCGAGGACGCGTTGCCGGTGGGGCTGATCAATCTGCGGCAGGCGCGCGCGTTCGCGGCCTGGCGTTTCGCACGACTGCCGCGGCGCGCCGAGTGGTTCGTTGCCGCGCAGGGGCCCGGCGGGCGCAACAACTTCCCGTGGGGCCCGTTGGTCGACGCGACGCGCGCCAACACCGCCGAGCTCGGGCTCCTGGAGCGCACGCTGGTCGGCACCTTCGAGTCCGGCCGGCGCGGTGTCGGACAGCCCTACGATCTGGTCGGCAACGTCAGCGAGTGGACCGAGACCGTGCCGGTCTCGTGGTGCGTCGGCGACGAGCCCGGCAGCTCCTCGAGCCTCGATTTCGCGCTGGCGCGTCCCGCGGCGCTCGCCGACCGCGGCCTCAGCCTGCAGTTCGCGTTGGCGCGGCGGGCCGCGCTCGCCGACCGCGCGCTCGCGGTATGGCAGCCGCTGCCGGGTCTGCTGCCCGCATTTGCCGCCGTCGAGCAGCACACCGACGCGGTGCCGCGCGAGGTCGTCGGCGCGAACTTCCAGTCGCCGATGCGTGACCCCGATACCAACGCGCTGCTGCCGACCGAGCTCGTGCTCGCCGGCGACCGGCGCCTGCGCACCGGTGCGCGGCTGGTGACGACGCCGACCGAGCTGCTCGCCGCCCTGCTGCAGAGCGATGCCGAGCCGACCGCGCTGGACTACCGTCAGCTCGAGCGCTTCGTCCGGCGGCGCGGTCACCTCGACGTGCTGCGGACGGCGTTGCGCGAGCTCGATAGCCGCGCTGCCGCGGCGTCCGCGGCCGACACCGACCTGTCCCGCTGGCTGCGTCGACAGCTCCAACCGTGAGCGAACGCGACAGCTTCGCGCACTACCGCGCGGCGATGGCCGAGCTCGGTTTCCAGCCGAGCAGCCGCCGCGGCCAGAACTTCCTGCTCGACCCGACGCTGCACCGCTGGCTCGCCGAGCAGGCCGGCGCCGGTGCCGGCGACACCGTCGTCGAGATCGGCGTCGGGCTCGGTTTCCTGACCCGCGAACTGGCGGCAGTCGCCGGCCGTGTCGTCGGCATCGAGATCGACGACCGGCTGCTCGCAATCGCGCGCCGCGAGCTCGGCAGCCGGCCGAACGTCGAGCTGATCGCAGCCGACGCGCTCTCCGGTCCGGGCGGCACGCTGGTGCCGGCTGTCGGCGAGGCGATCGCGGCGGCGCAGCGCGGCGGCCAGCGCGGGCTGCTGGTCGCGAACCTGCCGTATTCGATCTCCGGTCCGCTGATCGCCGAGATCGCGGCGCTCGCCGAGCTGCCGGCCGCGGCGGTCCTGCTGGTGCAGAAGGAGCTCGCCGAGCGGGTCGCGGCGTCGCCCTCGACACCGGACTACGGCGGCCTGTCGGTGGTGGCGCAGGCGTCGTTCCGCGCCGCGGTGCTGCGCGAGGTGGCGCCGCAGGTGTTCCGGCCGCGGCCGAAGGTGACCTCGGCCGTGCTGCGGCTCGAACGCCGTCCGGACCCGGCACCCGAGCTCGCCACCGCGGCTGCGCGGCGTGAGTTCGCCGCGTTCGTGCGGGCGTTGTTCCAGCAGCGCCGCAAGACCCTGCGCACCACGCTGGCGCGGGCGGCGGCCGCGATCGATCGGCCGCCGCCGGCGTTGCCACCGGCATTTGCCGGCTCGCGCGCGGAGGCACATGGCGCCGATGAGCTGGTCGCGCTGTGGCGGGTTGCCCGGGCGGGATCCTGACACCTCGCGGCGCGGCCGGAAGTTGTGGGCCCATGCGCTTGACTTGGGGCTACGGGATGTTACAAGACCCGGTTCTACGACTCGCAGCAGCCCCGGGACACACACAGAACGCAACCCGGACGGAGCTGGGCCATGACACGGGCGCCAGCGCCACAGGGCGGTGAGCTGGTTGGGAGACGACTGCGGTGCGACCGGCGGTGGGAACATCGACCGATCCGCCGTTGTCCTATGGCGTTCCGTGCGTGGCGGCGCCGCAGGCGACGGCCGCGGGATAGTCTTCCAGGTACGCCGCTGCGGTCCGTCCGCACCGGAGTTTCCGCTCGACCGTGGACATCTGACCAGACCACCCGACCCGCGATGGACCGCTACGAGGACGTCAAGCTCCGGATCAAGGAGGCCACCGATCTGGTGGCCCTGATCGAGAGCTACATCCCGCTGCGCCAGCGGGGGCGCGACTACATGGCGCGCTGTCCGTTCCACGCCGAGAACACCGCCTCGTTCTCGGTGAGCCGCGAGAAGCAGTTCTTCCACTGCTTCGGCTGCGGCAAGACCGGCGACGTGTTCACCTGGCTGATGGAGCGCGATGGGTTGTCGTTCGTCGAGGCGATGCAGGTGCTCGCCGACCGCGCCGGGATCTCGCTCGAGGGCGTGCTCGGCCAGCGCAACGAGCGGCCGCGACGGCGCGGACCCGATCCGTTCGTCGCGCTCGACGAGGTCGCGGCGTTCTTCGGCCGGAAGCTCGACGAGCCCGCCGGTGCGGCGGCGCGCGACTACCTGGTCGGGCGCGGTCTGGCCGACGCGATCGAGCCGTGGCGGCTCGGATTCCATCCCGAGACCCGCGGCGCGCTGGTCGAGTTCGCCCGCGAACGCAAGCTGCCGCGCCAGGTGCTCGAGGATGCCGGTCTGGTGCGGGGAGACGGCAAGGAGCCGTTCGCCGGCCGCGTGATGTTCCCGATCCTCGACGAGCGCGGCCGGACGGTCGCGTTCGGTGGGCGGGTCGTGCCCGGCAGCCGGTTCGCCGCCGGCAACGGCGACTACAAGCCACCGAAGTACCTGAACTCGCCGGAGTCGCCGATCTTCAACAAGCGGCGAGTGCTGTTCGGACTGCCGCACGTCAAGCGAGCCGCCGAACGGCGACTCTTGGTGATGGAGGGCTACACCGACGTCATCGCCTGCCATCTGGCCGGCTTCCACGGCGCGGTGGCGACGCTCGGCACCGCGTTCACGGCCGACCACGCGCGCCTGGTCGAACGCTACGCCCACGACGGCCTGGTGCTGATGTTCGACGGCGACCGCGCCGGTCGTACCGCGGCTGCGCGGGCGATGCGCGAGCTCGTCAACACCCGGCTGCAGGTCCGCATGGCGGTGATGAGCGACGCCGGCGAAGGCGTCAAGGACCCGGCCGATCTGCTGGTGGCGCGACCGGGTGACGATCCCGAGCTGGTCGCCGAGCAGCGGGTGCGCTTCGCCGACATCGTCGACGCCGCCGAGGACTCGCTGACGGTCTGGTTCCGGCTGTTGCGCGACCGCCTCGATCTCAACGACGCGGTCGGCATCGAGGCCGCCGCCAACGAGTGCGTCGGCATCCTGCAGCTGGTCGAAAACCCCGTGAAGCGCGCGGCGTTGCGGCAGGCCATGGCGAGCCACCTCGCGGTCCCGGAGCCGACGCTCGCGCGTCTGATGGCGCGCGCGCCGCGCCAGCGTGTCGCCGCCGACGAGCCGCCGCCGGAGGCCGCGATGGCCGACGGGTCGGACGACCGGCCGGACGGCAGAGCGACGCCGCCGGTGCCGCGCACGCTGCGGCAGCGTGCGGAAGCCGAGTTGCTCGCCTGCGTGCTCGCGCGTCCCGCGGCGCTGCTCGATCCCGCGGTCGTCGGCGATGCGCCGTTCGAGTTCGCGCCGGCCGGCGAGCTCCTCGCGCTGGCGGGCGAGGGCGTCGAGCTCGGCCGCGGCTCGTCGAACGAGCTGGTGCAGTACCTGTTCGCCCGCGTCGCCGAGCAGCCGGCGCTGCAGTCGGTGCTCGCGGTCGCGGCGCGCCGCTCCGAGACCCTGCCCGAGGTCGACGCGGTGCTCGCCGGCATCGTCCATGCCCGGGCCCGCATGAGCCGCGAACCCGAGCGCCGGGCGCTGCGGCAGCAGCTGGCGCAGGCGCTCGCCGCCGGCGATCGCGAACGTGCCGACGCGCTGCAGGCGAGGCTGTTGAGCACGATGCGGCTCGATCGCCCGCGCGCTGCCGAAGAACCCTCCGAGCCGACGCGGACACCGCTGCCCGAGGTGCTCTCGGGCGCGTCCGGTCTTTCGTCGTCCGAATCGCCGCCGTCCGAATCGCCGCCGTCCGAATCGCCGCCGTCCGAATCTGCGGTGGCGGCCGACGACGATCCCGCGGCCGACTTCCCCGCGTCCGATTCTCCCGCGTCCGATTCCTTCGCGGTCGACTCTCCCGGGTCGACCGGCGCCGACGACCAGTATTGACCCCTAGACTCCGGCGCGCGCCTCCCCACGCGCCCGGTTCCGAATGCACATGGCAGCACCGACCGACTTTCAGAAGAAGATCAAGGCCCTGATCAAGGCGAACCGCAAGAGCGGCGTGGTGACGCTCGCCCAGCTCAATGCGGTCCTGCCCGAGGAGAGCTCGTCGCCCGACAAGATCGAGTCGGCGATGGGCATGATCGAGGAGGCCGGCCTCGAGGTCGTCGAGGACGACAAGCAGGGCAAGGGCAAGAAAGGTCGCAAGGACGAGGACGACGACAACGACCTCGGCGGCGACCTCGATCTGGCCGAGCCGTCCGAGGCCGAGCTCGCGGCACCGGTCGTCGACATCACCGAGAAGATCGACGACCCGGTGCGCATGTACCTGACGCAGATGGGTGAGATCCCGCTGCTGACCCGCGAGGAGGAGATCTCGCTGGCGCGCAAGATCGAGCTCACCCGCAAGCAGTTCCGCAAGGAGGTGCTGTCGTCGGGTTTCGGCATGCGCAACGCGATCGAGATTCTCGAGGACGTGCTGCGCGGCGAGCTCGCGTTCGATCGCACGCTGAAGGTGAACCAGCAGGATCCCGAGATCGGCAAGGCCGACCTGTCGGACCGTCTGCCGGGCAACATCGCGACGTTGCGCAAGCTCTACGATGCCGCGCGCGACGACACCCGTAGACTGATGGCCGACGGCAACTCCCAGAAGGCCGCGGCGGTGCTCAAGAAGCGGGTCTACTCGCGCCGGCGCAAGGCGGTCTCGCTGGTCGAGGAGCTCAACCTGCAGGGCAAGAAGGTGCGGCCGATGATCGATCTGATCGAGAACCGCATCGCCGAGATGGACCGGCTGTCGGCGCGGTTGCAGCGCTACCGTGGCGCCCAGCTGACCAACCCCGACGCGATCGAGACCAAGCGACGCATCTTCGACATGCAGGTCGACGGCCTCGAGACCATCGAGCGGCTGCAGGCCAGGCTCGAGTTCGTGCGTCAGGCCTATGCCAACTACGAGGAGGCCAAGCGCAAGCTGTCGTCCGGCAACCTGCGCCTCGTGGTCTCGATCGCCAAGAAGTACCGCAACCGCGGGCTGTCGTTCCTCGACCTGATCCAGGAGGGCAACACCGGCCTGATGAAGGCGGTCGAGAAATACGAGTACCGGCGCGGCTACAAGTTCTCGACCTACGCGACGTGGTGGATCCGGCAGGCGATCACGCGCTCGATCGCCGACCAGGCGCGCACGATTCGCATCCCGGTCCACATGATCGAGACGATGTCGAAGCTGCGCAACGTGTCGAAGAAGCTGACCCAGCTCAAGGGCCGCGAGCCGACGATCGAGGAGGTCGCCGAGGCGGCCCAGGTCTCGGTCGACGAGGCCAAGCGGGTGATGAAGATCAGCAAGCATCCGATCTCGCTCGATCGCCCGATCGGCGACTCCGACGATTCGTACTTCGGCGACTTCATCGAGGACGAGTCGGTCGAGTCGCCGGTGCAGTCGGCGAGCCGCGAGATGCTGCGCGAGCGCATCGAGAACGTGCTCAACACGCTGACGTTCCGCGAGCGCGAGATCATCAAGCTGCGCTACGGTATCGGCGACGGCTACACCTACACGCTCGAGGAGGTCGGCCGCATCTTCCGCGTCACCCGCGAGCGTGTGCGCCAGATCGAGGCCAAGGCCGTGCGCAAGCTCCAGCATCCGGTGCGCGCCCGTCGCCTCGGTG
>JAGQRB010000200.1 GCA_020425925.1 Planctomycetota bacterium | reverse complement strand
CACTCCGCCCTCACTCCAACCGCCCATCCCACCCCGCGATCCGCAACCCCTCCGCCAGCGCCTCCAGCCGCGCGCCGGTGAAGCGCGCGCTGTGCCGCATGCGCTGGCGGTCCACCTTCTGCCAGGCCGCTCGCGCTTCGTCCACCCGGCCTAGCAATGCCAGGCTGGCGGGTACCACCGGGTAGAAGTCGAGTACCTTGCCGCCGCCGTCGTTGGCGTCGCCGCGGACGGCCAGGCTCGCGTGGTCGAGAGCGCTTTGATAGTCGCCGCTCGAGAGGTGGGCGAGCGAGAGGCCGCCGTGGACGTGGTAGACCTGCGGGCTGCGCGGCGATACGTGCAGGGCACGCTCGTACCACGGGATGGATGCCGCGGCGTGGCCCTGCCTGCGCAGCGCACCGGCGAGGGTGTTCGCGGCGATGGCCGAGCTCGGGTCGCTCTCGAGTGCGGCTTCCAACACGGGCACGGCGGCTTCGTCGTCGCGCGATAGCGCCAGGCAGCGCCCCATCGTGAAGCGCGAATCGAAGTCGTCGGGGGCGAGGTCGATGGCGACGTCGGCGGCTTCGCGGGCGCGCGCGGCGGTCGGTCGAAGGTCGTCCACCAGGCCGAGGTAGATGGCGGCGCCGTGGCTGAGCGCGAGGCCCGACCAGGCGGAGGGCGAGGTGCGATCGATGGAAATCGCCTGCTCGAACAGCTCGACGGCCTGTGCGTAGCCGCCCGGCGTCTCGAGGCCGAGGTGATGCTCGGCGCGTTTGCACAGCTCCCAGACGGCCGCCGAGTCGGCCTCGCGGCGCGAGGCACGCACCTGCTCCAGGCGAAGGAGCGCGGGCTCGAGCTCTTCGACGAGGCTCGTCACGATCTCCTGCTGCATCGCGGGCAAGCCCGCGGCCGGGCCTTCGAAACGTCGCGCCCAGATGTTGTCGCCCGTCGCTTCGTCGCGGCCGCGCACGCTCACCACGACGCGGTCGGCGTCGCGCAGGATCGTCCCTTCGATCACATAACGTGCGCCGATGGCGTCACCACGCCCGACGAGCCCGCCGCCGGCGAGCGACTCGGCCTGGATCACGGGGAACCAGCGCAGGCCGCCGACGCGCGCGGTCAGGTCGGAGAGCAGGCCGCGCGTGAGCCAGCCACTGTCGCTGCCCGGGCGGAGGTCTTCGAACGGCAGCACGGCCAGCAGCGGTCGCTCGCCGAAGCCGGCGACGGCCTGGCCCGGGGAAGCGGCGACACAACGTCCGAGCTCGAGCTGCGCGAGCAGCCCGGCGGCCTCGGTGCGATTCGAAACGTCGAGAGCCTCGATCACCGCCGTCACGTGCTTCTTCACGGTGCCGAGGCCAATGCCGAGCACGCTCGCGATCTCGGGGTTGGTGAGGCCGCGCGCGACGAGCTCGAGCACCTCGAGCTGGCGGTGCGTCAGGCTCACGGCTCGCGGCATAACGTCCACATCGGCGGGCCGCCGCGGACGGCGAACGCCTTCTCCACCACGAAGCCGTGCCGCTCGTAGAATGGGATGGCGTCTTCGCTCGAGGTCAGCAGAAACGCGCCGGCGCCGTCTTCGCGGGCGCGCGCGAGCCCGGCTTCGAGGAGCCGACTTCCGCGCCCCGTCCGTTGCGCGTCGGGATCGACGCCGAGGACTTCGAGCACCCAGGCGCGCCCGGTCGCAGTCCCCTCCGCGGTGGGGCGCTCCTTCACCAGCTCGCTCAGCGCACGCAATCGCCCCGGCAGTGCACGCACACCGACGATGCGCAGCCAGTCGGGCAGCGTGCGCAGGAAATCGCCGACTCCGATTTCCCAGACGCCGGGCGGGTACCAGATGGCAACCGCCTTCGACTCGGCGTCGCGGAGCACGACGCCTCGCCGCAGCGCGTCGTCGAGCAGCAGCCCGAAATAGCGCTCGCGCCGCTGCCGCCCGCCGGGGCGGCTTCCCACGAGCCACTCGGTCAGCGGATAGCCGCGGAAGGCCGCGCCGAGCGTGCGCGCCAGAGCGTCCTTGTCGGAGGCGAGTGCGGTCGCGCAGCCGGGGTCGTGCATGGCGAGCTGCACCCTACCCCAACGAGAGCGGCCGGGCGGCTAGGGGATGGTCCGGTCGGACCATGGCCGCACCCGCGCGCCACGACGACGCTATCCGGATGGAAAACCGCCGCGCTCTCTGGCCGTCCCTCAGCTTGCTCCTCGCCCTGGGCGTCGCCGCGCCGGCCGACGCGCTCTACCAGCCGTGGACCGAGCAGGCCGTGCTCGGCGCGGCGAGCTCCGGCGGCACCCCTGCCGCGGGCGACTTCGACGGCGACGGCGACCTCGACGTCGTGCACCTGCGCGACAGCTCGACGCTCGAGTGGTTCGAGAACCTGGGCAACCGCTCGTTCGGTCCGGCCCGCGCGCTGCCGTCGGGCGGAGCGACCATCAACAAGGTGGTCGCTGGCGACTGGGACGGCGACGGGTTCGACGACGTGTTCGCCACCGAGACCACGACGCGGCGCCTGCGGCTTTGGCTGAGCGACGGACAGGGCGGGTTCGCTGCTCCGACCACGCTCGTCGACTTCGACAGCGTCGGCCCGATCCTGGGCCTGGGCGACTTGCACGCGGCCGACATCGAGAACGACGGAACGGTCGAGGTGTTCGCCGGCTTCACCACGATCCAGCCCGGCAACACCTACGAGGCCGAGTTCCACATCTACCGCTTCGGACAGCCCGTCTTCGCATCGGGGCTGGGGCCCGGGCCCGCGAGCCCGACACTCGCCACGGGCGACCTCACCGGTGACGGCCTGCTCGACCTCGTCTGGGTCACGAACGGCAACGCGGCCTACCAACGGACCGGCGGCATGACGGGGCCCGCCGAGCTGATCGGCGCGGTTTCGGGCGCGACGCCCGTCGTCTTCGACCTCGACGGCGACGGCGACCTCGACGTGGCGGCGGGCACGATCGTGTACCGCAACAACGGCAACGGCCCCTCGTTCAGCGCGCTCACGATGGCGACCAGCGGCACTGGCGGCTTCGACTACGACCTCGACGGCGACGGCGACCTCGTCTCGAACACGCTCTTCCGCGAGAACTGGCACGTCGACGGAACCAGCTGGGGAACGTCGTCGAGCTACACGACGGGCGGCGTGTCCTTTCGCCTGCTCGGCGACTTCGACGGGGACGGCGCGATCGACGTGCTCGGGATCAGCGGCAGCTTCCCTGACTTGCAGACGACGATCGCGTTCAACCCAGCGACCACCCGGCTCATCATGGCGCCACCCCCCGGCAACGCCGGACGCAACGAGCTGATCGCGCTGTCCGGCAGCATCGAGGACTTCCTCTTCAGCTCGACGACGGTCGCGCAGGCGAACGAGGTCGCAGCGCCGGTGGGCGCCAACGCGCAGCTCGGCCCGACGCTCACGTTCCCGAACACCTCGACGGGCCTGTGCCACTCGTTCCGCATCCGCGCCTTCGAAGCGGGCGCGAACCTCGTCTTCGACGACCAGGAGGGCAGCAGCGCCTGGGACGACGCGATCTCGATCGGCGACATCGACAACCACGAGAACGACAACTTCTACGTCGACTTCATCGGCCCGCTGCCCGTCTACAGCTTCGGCCTCTACATCCTCGACAACGGCGACTCGACCAACGAGTCGATGTCGGGCACGGCCGCAGACGACGGCGCGGTGGTCGTATGGGCCGCGCCCAACTCGATCCCGCCCTCGGGCAACGACACCCGCATGTACATCGGCTTCCACTCCTCCGAGCCCATCAGCGGCATCTCCTTCAACGAGGACAACGGCGGCGACGACATCGGCATCGAGCACCTGAGCTTCGGCACCGGCACGGACAGCGACGGCGACACGCTCAGCGACTGCGACGAGCAGACGCTGGGTACCGACTGGAACCTCCCCGACACCGACGGCGACGGCCTGCTCGACCCGTTCGAGGTCGCCTGGGGCTTCGACCCGTTGCTAGGCGGCGAGGAAGCGCTCGACGGCGACATCGACGGCCTGACGAACCTGGAAGAGCAGGCGCTCGGTACTACCCCGACGGTTGCCGACACGGATGGCGACGGCTTCGACGATGGGCTCGAAGTGGCGTCGGGCACCGACCCGCTCGACGACCAGAGCTTCCCGAGCCCGCCGGCGGTGCCGGCTCTGCCGCTGGCCGGCTGGTGGATGGTGGCCGCGGCGATCGCGGGGCTCGCGCGGAGACAGATGGCAATGCGCTAGCGCGCTCCTCCGCTCGCCGGCTGCTCGCCGGGCCGGAGGTACATGAAGGCCACGATTTCGTTCGCGATGAAGATTCGTCCGCGCTTGCGTCCCTGCCGCGTCTCATCACGTTCTGGATCTGAGCCGCTGCACTTGCAATGCGCCCGACTTCGTGTCCATCACGCACGCTCCGGAGTCTGCCGCCCAGTTGTCGGCGCGCCGTCGCATACGGGCTGCGTGGCGAGCGTGCGAGCGCGTCGTCGCGACCTCGTAGCGTGCCAAAACTCAGCCGACCGACTTCACTCGCGAAATCGGCAGGGTGAGCGGGTAGGCTCTCTGGCTTGGTTCAGTCGACCCGCAGTCGCGGCTTGCCCGTAGATCAGGACAGGACACTACCGCTGCTTCGGTTCGAGGCGTTCCGGAGGTGGACCGGCGCATCTGCGACGCCCTCGAGGTCTGTCTCCCTGCTCATTGCGTGGAATTCCCTGTTCCGGTGCCTAGGGAAACCGCAACGGGATCTCGAAGACCAAGAGTGATGTCGGCCCGTTGCTGCCAGCGCGACTCGCGGACAACCCCAGATCCCGTGGTAGTTCCCTGTACTTTCCCTGGAGATCAGGGAACGTGCTGTAGCGACGAGTTCGACAAGGACTGCCGCCACCGCCAATCAGTCCTGCGATTCGGGAGCGCGACGCTGCTGGGAAGCAACAAAACGAGAACTCTCCGCGAGTTCGCGAGCTTGGCCGCGCCCAACTAGCGCAAGCGCGAACAGAGACGCGTGCTCTCCCTGCGAAGTGCGCGCAACCGCTGCGACGTTCTCTGCCGCCGAGCGCGGCCGT
>JAGQRB010000003.1 GCA_020425925.1 Planctomycetota bacterium | reverse complement strand
GTCGTGACGGTCGAGGATCCGGTCGAGTACGAGCTCGCCGGTGCGACCCAGGTGCAGACCGATCCCAAGGCCGATCGCACGTTCGCGAACGCGCTGCGAAGCATCCTGCGCCAGGATCCGGACGTCGTGATGATCGGCGAGATCCGCGACGCCGAGACTGCGAGCATCGCGATCCAGGCCGCGCTCACCGGCCACATGGTGCTCAGCACGCTGCACACCAACGACGCGCCATCGACGGTGCATCGGCTCTACGACATGCACGTCGAGCCCTACCTGCTCGGCCCGGCGCTGCGCTGCGTCGTCGGCCAGCGGCTCGTGCCGCGGATCTGCCAGGACTGCGCCGAGGTCAGCCGCCCGACGCCGGGCGTGGCCGCCGAGTTCGGCCTCGATCCGGCTGCGGACCTCGACTGCTTCCGCGCCGGGCGCGGCTGCGCGACGTGCCGCGGCAAGGGTCGGCTCGGCCGCGTCGCGATCCACGAGGTGCTCTACGTCACGGCCGAGCTCGCCGCGGCGATCTCGCGTCGCGCCGGCGAGGACGAGATCGAGCGACTCGCGATCGCGGCCGGCTACGAGCCGATGCTGCGCGACGGGCTGGCCAAGGCACGGACCGGAATCGTGACCCTCGAAGACGTGCTCGCAGTCGCGCGTATCGACTAGCGGCCGCCGATGCAGAGCAGCTCGGCCGCGGTGCGGTGGAACAGCCGGCCTTCGCTGTACGACACCGAGTTCGCCGTCCACGTCCGGCCGTCGGGGCCGAGATCGTTGACCGCGAGCAGCGCACCGAGATCGAACTCGGAACGACGGGCGTCGAGCACGTAGACCGTGCCGGTCGCCAGCGTGTAGTAGAGGCACTCGCCCACGCGCGTCGGCGAACCGTTGAACACCCAGTCCCACCCGTCCCAGTGGCTGCGTTCGTCGCCGGTGACCTCCTCGCCACGACTGTCGATCGCGCGCGCCTCGCGCCGCGTGCGCCAGACGTACGGCCGCACACCCGACCCCGGCTCGACCCCGGTCGGGACCTCGAGGTACTCGACGCGGTCGCCCGTGGCGTCGTCGCCGACCGTGACGCGGCCGAACGACCATGGCGGACCGATCACCGGCTTGCCCCACGCGGTCGCATAGCACTGGAAGAAGACGCGGCCGAATGCGGCGTGCATCGAGTAACGCGCCGGGAACACCGGCTTGTCGAGATCGACTCCGGTGGCGGTTTTCGGCTCGCGGGCCTTCTGGTCGAACGTGCGCACGGTGACGCGCTCGAGCAGCGAGATCTCGCGCAACTCCTCGCCGGTACTGCGATCGATCACGACGAGCGCGCTGCGCGGGTCGCGCAGCAGCCAGTAGACGAAACGATCGTCGGCCGCCATCGTCTGCAGCGCCGCCTCGTGGTTGCCGCGGTCGTCGACGTAGCGCCAAACCGCCTGCCCGGCGTCGGCGCCGGTGACGCGAGTGAGCGACATGCCGACCGGACGCTCGGGCACGGCGTGCGGCCCGCCGCGCGCATGCAGCACGCACGGGCCGTCGTCGCAGCGCACCAGGATCGGGGCGTTGTAGTGCGTCAGCGCGTCGGCGCTCTGCCACAACAGCTCGCCGGTCGCGGCGTCGAGCCCGACGAGGTGGTGCCAGCGCTGCCCGTCGCCGGGGCCGGGCGGCGCGAACGGCTCCATGTGGACGAACGTCCGCGCGCCTTCTCCCCGCGCCGGATCGTCGACCAGGAACGGCTCGAACTGCTTGTTGAACGGTCCGTCGAAGGTCGGCTCGAAGTCACGCTGCCAGACCGTCTCGCCGTCGTGGGTGAAGCAGGTGACGCGCCCGCCGGCGTTGGTGAACCAGACGTGGTGCGCATCGGCGACCGGCGAAGCGCTCGTCGCGTCGGAGAACGGATAGCTGTAGATCGACGGCACCGAGCCCTCGATCCTCCGGGTCCACAGCAGCTCGCCGGACTTCGCGTCGAGGCAGTGTGCGTCGATGTGCTTGCCGACGACCTCGCGCTTCTCGGTCGCGTGGGCGAACTTCGCGGCGTCGTCGGCGTCGAGCCCGACACCGTCCCACGGCGCCATGGTCGCGACGAAGACGCGACCCGCGACGACCGCGATGCCGCCCTGGCCGGTCTCGGGCAACGGCGTGCGCCAGCGGATGTTCTCGTTCGCGGTCGCCGAGAAGTGCAGCACCGGCGGCGGGCCGCTCGCCGTCCAGTTGCCCGCCGGACCGGCGCCCTGTGGCCAACCCGGGCCGTCGGACCGGCCGCCCTGCGCCGGTAATGCCAGCGCCGCAGCGGCGAGCACGAGCGGCAACCTCAAGCTCAGCCCTTGACGACGAAGTTGACGAGCTTGCCGGGCACGACGATCTCCTTGACCACGGTCTTGCCGTCGAGGTACTTCGCGACGGCCTCCCGCGCCGCGGCGAGCGCGGTGTCGCGGTCGGCATCGCGCGCCACGGTGACGCGGCCGCGGACCTTGCCGAGCACCTGCACGGCGATCTCGATCTCGTCGTCGACCAGCAGGCCCGGGTCGTGGGTCGGCCACGCCGCACGGGCCAGCAAACCCTCGCCACCGAGACGCTGCCAGAGCTCCTCGGCGAGGTGCGGCGCGAACGGCTGCAGCAGCTGCGCGAACCGGCGGAGCTGACCGCGGCTGAGCCGATCGACCGCCTTGGTCGCCTCGTTGACGAAGATCATCATCGCGGCGATCGCGGTGTTGAACGCCATCCGCTCGATGTCACCCTCGACCTTCGCGATCGCGCGGTGCAGCTGCTTCTCGATTTCCGGATCGTCGGCACGATCGCTGCGCAGGTGCTCGTGCACGGTGCCGTGCTCGGGAAACTCGGGCACCACGAGCCGCCAGCTGCGCTGCAGGAAGCGGTAGACACCCGGCACGTCCTTCGGGTTCCAGGGTTTGCTGTCGGCGAGCGGCCCCATGTACATCTCGTAGAGTCGCAGCGTGTCGGCGCCGTACTCCTTGACGACGTCGTCCGGGTTCACGACGTTGCCGTAGCGCTTGCTCATCTTGGCGACGAAACGCGAGAGCTTCTCGCCGGTCTCCTTGTGGAACACGTCGTCGCCGCGCTCCTCGGCGTCCTTCCACGCCACCACCCCGCCGCGCGCGTCCTGGAACGCGAACGACTGGATCATGCCCTGGTTGTAGAGCTTGTGGAACGGCTCCTCGCAGGCGACGCGGCCGGCGTCGTGCAGCACCTTGGTCCAGAAGCGGGCGTAGAGCAGGTGACCGACCGCGTGCTCGGTGCCGCCGACGTAGAGATCGACCGGCATCCAGTAGTCGCTCGCGGCCTTGCTGCAGAACTCCTGCTCGTTGTGCGGATCGCAGAAGCGCAGGAAGTACCAGCTCGAGCCCGCTGCGCCCGGCATCGTGTTGATTTCACGCTTTGCCGGCCGCCCGGCGCCGTCGGTGGTCTCGACCCACTCGCGCGCCCGGATCAGCGGCGACTCCGGCGTGCCGCCCGGCTTGAAGTCGGCCATCGCCGGCAGCTCGAGCGGCAGCCGGTCGTCGGCCATGAGCTCGATACCGTCGGCGGTGTGCAGCACCGGGAACGGCTCGCCCCAGTAGCGCTGCCGCGAGAACAGCCAGTCGCGAATCTTGTAGGTCGTCTTGGCCTCGCCGCGACCCTGCGCCGCCAGCCAGTCGATGACCGCGCGCTTGCCGGCCGCGATCGACTTGCCGGCGAGCGCGAGCGCGCCGTCCGCGGTGCTGCAGGCTTCGGAGTACGGAACCTCGCCGGTGACACAGCGTTCGCCGCGCGCGACCGCCGCGTCGGCCTCGGCGTCGCCGGTCACAGGCGCGAAGATGCCCGGCACCGGCAGGCCGAACTTCTGCGCGAACTCGAAGTCGCGCTCGTCGCCGGCCGGCACCGCCATGATCGCGCCGGTGCCGTAGGTCACGATCACGTAGTCGGCGATCCAGACCGGG
>JAGQRB010000199.1 GCA_020425925.1 Planctomycetota bacterium | reverse complement strand
GTGCCGACGCGCATCTTCCTGAACGACGGCACCGGTCACTTCAGCGACGGGACCGCGGGACGGGTGCCGCCGACGACCGGCAACCACTGGCGCACGGCGGTCGGCGACGTCGACGGCGACGGCGATCCGGATCTGGTCTACACCACGATCTACGAGGACCAGCTGTTCCTGAACGATGGCACCGGGTTCTTCGCCGATGCCAGTGCCGCGCGCCTGCCGCGCGTGCTCGGCGCCACGCTCGATCTGGCGGTCGTCGATATCGACGGTGACGGCGATCTCGACCTCGCCAGCGCCGAGATCGGCCAGCAGAACCGTCTGCTGCTCAACGATGGTGCCGGGTTCTACGCCAACGCGACGCCCGAACGGCTCGAGACGCCGCTGGTCGGTGCCCCGGCGCTGGCGCTCGGCGACCTCGACCTGATCGCTGCCGGCGGCGACTACGGCGAGGCCGTCGAGTACGACACGCTGCTGCTGAACGACGGCCGCGGCAACTTCCTGCCGGCGCCGGCCGGCAGCTTCCCGCCGGCGCTCGACGACTCGCGCGCGGTCGCGGTCGGTGACGTCGACGGTGACGGCGATCTCGACATCGTGCTCGGCAACCTGCACGAACAGACCCGGCTGCTGCTCAACGACGGCGTCGCGAACTTCACTGACGCGACCGCGACGCAGCTGCCGCAGGCGGCATATCCGACCACGTCGCTGGCGCTCGGTGACGTCGACGGCGACGGCGATCGGGACCTCGTGCTCGGCAACGTCGGCGCGCGGTAGCGGGTCGGGCGGGAAGACAGTATCGATCACGGCGCCGACGTCAGCGTTAGCAAGAAGCCGAACGTCGGGGTCGAGACCCGGGCGTTGGTGCTCGGCGATCTCGACGGCGACGGCGACAACGACCTCGTGCTCGGCAACGGTCTCGCCAACGACGAGGTCGAGTGCGTGTTCGTCAATGACGGCACCGGTCACTTCAGTGACGAGACCGCCGCCCGTGTCACCGAGTCGTGGAACTTCCCGACCGCGAGCCTGCAGCTCGGCGACCTCGACGGCGACGGTGACCTCGACGTCGTGGTCGGCAACGACGGCATCGGACACGGTCGCTTCAATCGTGTGCTCGTGAACGACGGCAGCGGCCACTTCACCGGGCGCGATCTGGTGTTCGACTACTTCCGGACCGCCGCCCTGGCGCTGCTCGACGTCGAAGGCGACGGCGATCTCGACGTCGTGTGCGGCGACCACGATCACTACGACAAGCTCTACCTCAACGACGGTCACGGCGCGTTCGCGAGCGCGACCTGGCCGCGCATGCCGGCAACGCTCGACGAGACCGCGGCGCTGGCGGTCGGCGACGTCGACGGGGATGGCGACGTCGACCTGGTGCGCGGCAGCGACTGGAAGATCGCCACGCTGCTCGTGAATCACCATCGCCAGGTCCGCGCGCCGCGGCTGCCGAAGCTCGGAACGCAGTGGGCGATCGAGGTGACCGCGACGCCGGGCTACGCGACTGCGGCACAGCTCGCGATTCCGTTCCTCGGGATCGCGCCGGCGGCGGTGTCGCTGTCACCCTTCGGCACGCTCGGCGTCGACCCGGCGACGCTGGCGGTGCTGCCGTTCGTGTTGCTGCCGGCGCCGTCGGGCATCGGCTCGAGCCAGGTCGCGATCCCGAACACGCCGGTGCTCGCCGGGCTGCAGCTGTATGGCCAGGCGCTCGTCCTGCACGGCGGCGCGCTCGCCGATGCGCGCTTCACGAACGTGCTGCGCGAACGCGTCGACGCGTAGTTCTTCGGATCGCGGTTCCGGTTTCGGTGGGTGGGCACGCCTGAGTGATTGCCCCACCTCTGCCTGCGCCATCCGGAACCGGAGACGTCATGTCGAAGAGCCTGCTGCTGCCGATCGTCCTCCTCGAGATCGGTCTCGCCCTCGCCGCCCAGTCACCTGCGCAGCTCTACCCGCTGGAGGAGATCCACAGCGGCGTCCAGCCCGGCTACGACGACTACCAGCACCTGCGCGGC
Source organism: Planctomycetota bacterium (assembly GCA_020425925.1). Lineage (GTDB taxonomy): Bacteria > Planctomycetota > UBA1135 > UBA1135 > UBA2386 > JAGQRA01. Next base: position 6,622 of record JAGQRB010000199.1, on the reverse strand, counting down.
ATCAACTACCTCGCCGCCTACACCGAGCTCTACGACGGCGACGGTCCGCAGGCGTTGAGCTCGCCGATCGTTCCGGGCCCGCAGGTCCACCAGTTCCATCCCGACCCGACGGTGAACTTCACCGGCATCGGCAGCTCGACGACGATGTGGTACTTCTACGACTGGCCGACCGACGCCTCGGCGACGAGGGCGGCCAGCGACCAGCTCGCCGATCAGCTGCTCTGGATCAAGCGCTCAGGCTTCAACTCCGTGCGCGTGTTCCTGTCGTTCCCGTTGTGGCAGTACTACCGCAACACCACGGACGGCATCGACACCCTCACGCCGCCACGGCTCGGTTCCAACAACCTCGCGATCCAACGCCTCGAGGACTTCCTCGACAAGTGCTGGTACCACGGCCTCAGGGTGATGCCGGTGTTCTGGGACGACGTGATCGCGGGCGATGGCGGCAGTCCCGCCACGATCGCGACCACCGGCACCGACTTCCACCTCAACCTGTCGCAGGACAACTTCACCGGCTGGCACTCGAGCCCCGGCATCGCGCCGACATTCGACAACTTCCCCGTGGTCGTGAGCGCGCAGGGTGTCCTGACCGCGGAAGGTCTGGCCTACGTCGAGGAGGTCATGGCGACCTTCGACGCCGCGGACTACCGCCGCGAGCTGCTGGTCGCGTGGGACGCGATGAACGAGCCGCAGGTCTGGGCCGAGTCGCTGGTGCTCGCGACCTTCGACGCGATCGCGAACTATCAGGAGGCCGGCAACGGCAACGTACCGCTACGCCGCAGCAAGCTGTTCAGCTACTTCGTGTCCGATCGGCCAGGCCGGAAGTACCTGCTCACGATGGCGAAGGACCCACGCTGCGACGTGATCGGTCTGCACCCCTACGGCCAGACCGCGCTGACCTACAGCTCGGCGATATACGACGCGACCACGCCGGCGTTCACGCCGCCGAAGCCCCTGATCTTCACCGAGGTCGGCTCGCCGGGCTTCGCCGTCTCGTACCAGGACACCCTCGACTACAGTACGTTGGTCAAGCGCCCCGACCTCGACGCGATCACCGGCGCGGCGGCCGGGACGCACCGCGGCGCCGGTTTCATGCCGTGGGCTTTCGCCGTGCCGACCAACGCCGCAGACGACAAGGCGCCGTTCAAGACCGTGAGCGGCATCTTCTATGGTCAGCGTGATCCGGCGACCGGCTATCCGATCGTACGTGAGCGCAGCGTGGTCTCGAGCTACGTCGGCCTGGCACAGAGCCAGTCGCAGCTGCACAACGTCGCGCCGTTCTGGCTCTGGAGCGGCACCGAGATCCAGAACGATCTGGTCGAGGATCTGCAGGTTCCGGCGCTCATGGTCCGCACCGATGTCGACCGTTCGCTCGACGAGTACAACGGGCAGCTCGCCGCGCTGCAGATCGTGAAGACACCAGCGCTGGCCGCCAACCTGACCTGGCAGGAGTGCATCGACTACTCGCGCATGATGATGCGCATCACGCAGTTCTTCGACATCGAGCCAGCGGCGTCGACCGGGAACGGCAACGTGTTCACCAATCCGGGTGGGTTCCCGTACCAGCTCGACCCCAACGACCACGCGCTGTTCTACGACGAGTTCAAGGGCATGGCGCACTCGAGTCCGATCTACCAGCCGGGCTTCCCGGTGAACACGTCGCGGACCACGCCGGGGGGCTCGTTCTATTACGCCTACTGGGTGTTTCAGACCTACAACGGCTACCCCGCCGATCTCGAGACGCCGACCACGCCGGAGGGCACGATGTATCGCATCAAGCTCTCGGACTGGGCCTTGCGGCTCTACGACTACATGGTCGCACGCGGCGGCCCCGGCGCGCGTTGAGCGTACTGACGGCCGGCCGGCGCCGGGGTCACTCGTGCAGCTCGCGCACGTCGAAGTTGCGAAACTCGACGTGCAGGTCCTGTCCCCCGTGGAGCTGCAGCGCGAAGTGCCCCTGGCGTCGGCCGGGATCGTCGCGCAGCCGCGCGGTGATGCGGCCATCGACGCGGACGTCGATGTTGCCGCCTTGCGCGCGCACCGTCATGTGCCGCCAGCGACCCGCGGGCGCGGCCCCGGCGTGCACCGCGTCGGGTCGGGAGATCCAACCGCGGCCGCCGGTCTCGTAGAGGCCGCCGACGTCGGTGGCCGGGTCGATCTCGGCCTGCAGGCCGTGGACGCCGACCGCGTCGGCGACCTCCTCGACCCGGAAGTAGAAGCCGCTGTTGCCGGTGACGGCACGGAAGTCGAAGCGCACCTCGAAGTCGCGGTAGCTCGCGTCGCTGACCAGCAGGCCGTGGCGTGCCTCGGACTTCGAGCTGCTGCCGACGAGCACGTCGCCCTGCCAGCGCCAGGCGCCACCGGGCAGCTCGTGCCAGCCGTCGAGCGAGCCGGGTGCGAGCAGTGATGTGAACGGCGCGCGCTTCTTGCCCGGCAGCTCGACTGCGGCGATTTCGGCATAGGGCCGCGGCAGCTCGGCCTCGGTTGCCGCGAGCCAGGCCTCGAGCCGGGCATGCAGCGCGGCCGCGCGCGCGGGCTCGGCGTCGAACCGGTTGTGCCGTTCGCCGAGGTCGGTCGCGAGGTCGTAGAGCTCGTGATCCCGGTCGTCGTAGTGGTGGATGTACTTCCAGCTGCCGGCCCGCACGACCGCACCCATGTGGTTGTCGCCGTGGTAGCAGTAGTGCGGGTAGTGCACGAAGATCGCCTCGCGCGTGAGCGCGCCGTCGCCGGCCGCGACCGCGAGCAGACTCTCGCCGTCGAACGCCTCGGCGGGGTGCTCGACGCCGGCGGCGGCGAGGAACGTCGGCGCGAAGTCCATCGAGATCGCCGGCGTCGCTTCGACCGCGCCGGCACGGACGTGTCCCGGCCAACGCAGGATCAGCGGCACGCGGATGCCGCCCTCGTGCAGGTAGCCCTTGCCGTCGCGCAGCGGGGTCGCGACCGAGGCGCCGGGCATCTGGCCATTGTCCGAGGTGAAGACGACGAGCGTGTCGTCGGTCAGCCCGAACTCGTCGAGCGCCCGCAGTACCCGTCCGATCGCGCGGTCCATGCCTTCGACCATCGCACGGTAGCGCGTCGGCATGTCGGGTTGCTCGGCGTCGGAATAGTGGGCGTAGAGCTCGGCCGGCGCCTCGATCGGGTAGTGCACCGTGTAGGTCCAGAGGCAGAGGAACAACGGGCGGTCGTCGCGTCGCGTCGTGGCGAGCTGATCGATCGCCTCCTGCGCCAGCAAGTCCGGCAGATACTGGCCGGGTTCGCCCTTCCGGTAGTTCGGCAACTCGAACGGCGGGAAGAAGGTACCGGGGCCGCCCATCGCGTTGCCGGCGATGTTGACCTCGAAGCCGAAGCTCTCGGGGAAGTGTGTCGTGTCGGTAGTGCGCCAGTCGGCGCCGGCGAGATGCCACTTGCCGACGAACACCGTGCGGTAGCCGACCGCCTGCAGCCGCTGCGCCACGGTGCGAGTGCGCGGGTCGAGCGCATCGCGCGATCGCGCCGGGCCGAAGCGTCGGCCGCTGCGATCGTCGCGGTCCGCGCCGTCGAACGGCGGCTCGTCGTAGAAGCTCCAGCGGTCCGGGATGTGGTTGGTGACCCGGAGACGCGCCGGTGCGAGCCCGGTAATGCACGCCGCGCGGGTCGGCGAGCAGACCGGCGCCGCGGCGTAGAAGTCGGTGAAGCGCGTGCCCTGCGCAGCGAGACGATCGATGTTCGGGGTGACGAACCGGTCGCTGCCCTGCACGTGCAGGTCCATCCAGCCGAGGTCGTCGATCATCACGAACAGGATGTTCGGTGGTCGCCGCCCCGTTGCTGCCGGTGACACGTCCTGTGCCGACACGGGGCCCGTGATCGCGGCGAGCGCCGCGGCGAGGGCGAGAGCACACGAGCGATCGGTCGTCATGGGCATGGGGAGGGCTATCGATCGGTCCGGAACGGTGCCAACAAGCGCTCGAGCCGCGCCACGACGTCGGGGCGCTCGAGCCAGAGGTTGCGCCGTTCGCCGGGATCGGTCGCGAGATCATAGAGCTGCCCGCGCGGCCCACCGGTTCGCGGCTCGACGCGTCGGGGTGGCGAGAACCCGCCCGATCCGAGGTGGGTGATCAGCTTCCAGCGGCCCTCGCGCACGACCGAGGCATCGCCCTTCAACACCGTGAATCGCCGCGCCGTCTGCGCCGTCGGATCGCGCAGCACCGGCAGCAGGCTGTAGCCGTCTTCACCGGCGCCGGGCGGCAGCGGGCTGCCGGTGACGTCGGCGAACGTCGCCAGCAGGTCGGTGAAACAGATCGTGTGGTCGGTCGAGGTCGCGGCCGGCACGACGCCGGGCCAGCGCACCACGAACGGCATGCGGTGGCCGCCTTCGTAGCCGTCGCTCTTCATGCCGCGCAGCGGACCCGCCGCAGCATGACCGAGGCGCGCGACGTCGCCCGGGTACCAGACCGGTCCGTTGTCGGAGGTGAACACGACCAGCGTGCGGTCGCGCTGACCGTTGCGATCGATGGCGGCGAGGATGCGCCCGAGCTCGTCGTCGACCTGCGCGACGAAGTCACCGTAGAGATGGGCGTCGCTGCGACCGCGCACGGTGTCGTCCGGCAGCCACGGCGTGTGGGGGGCCGCGAGCGCGACGTAGAGCAGGAACGGCTGCTCGGCCGCACCGTGCTCGTCGAGGAACCCCTCCGCCGCGCGCGCGAACGACGGCAGCACGTCGGCGTGCACGAAGCCCGGCGCGATCGGGCCGGCGCGCCAGAACGCGCCCTGGATGTCGGTCCAGCCCGGCGAGCCGCTGGCGTCGATGTGCGCGGTCGGCAGCGCCACCGGGGTCCGGTCGCGGATGAAGTAGTAGGGCGGGATGTCGAGCGACGCGTGGATGCCGTAGAACCGGTCGAAGCCGCGATCGATCGGGCCGCCGCGAAGCTCCTGGCCGGGACGCGTTCCCGGGTTCGCGGCGCCGCCGTCGAAACCGAGGTGCCACTTGCCGACCATCGCGGTCGCGTAGCCGCGGTCGCGCAGCAACGACGCGACGGTCACGCGGTCGGGTTCGATGAGGGCGCGCTGCCCGACCGGGAAGCCACCGAGCCGACAGGGATAGCGCCCGGTCAACAGGCCGTAGCGCGACGGCACGCACCAGGCGCCGGGCGCGTGCGCGTCGAGGAAGCGCATGCCCTCCGCGGCGAGGCGATCGAGATGCGGGGTCGGGATGCGCGACTCCGGGTTGAAACAGCGCGGATCGCCGTAGCCGAGATCGTCGGCCAGCACGATCACGATGTTGGGTGGCCGCGGCGTCACCGGCAGCGCGCGATCCGCGGCGCAGCCGGTCGCGGCGAAGATCGCGAGCTGGCCGGCCGCGGCACCCAGCGCCCTCTGGATCGTCGCCATGGTCGCCGACACTAGCGCTCGCCGGGGGCGGGACAAACGACGCGGTCCGTCGCCGCGGCTAGAGTCTTGCCGTGACGAAACGCCGCGAGCTCCATCAGCAGGGACTCTTCGGGCCGCTCGACGACGACGCGGGCGGCCCGGAACGGGTTGCCGCCTGCGTCTTCGGTGCCGGGCTGCGCGAACTCGCGGACGCGCTGCCGGCCGGGTTGCGGTTCGGAACCTCGTCGTGGGCGTTCGCCGGCTGGCGCGGGCTGGTCTACGCCGCGGACAGCCCTGCCCGACAGCTGTCGCGCCACGGTCTCGCCGCCTATTCGACCCACCCGCTGCTGACGGCGGTGGGCGTCGACCGCACGTTCTATGCGCCGATCGGTGCCGGCGACTTCGCGGACTACGCCGCGGCCGTGCCGACGCACTTCCGCTTCCTCGTCAAGGCGTGGCAGGCGCTGACCTCACCGACCTCGCCGGACGGCGGCGAGAACCCGCAGTATCTCGACGCCGGGCGCGCGATCGATCAGGCGCTCGCGCCGGCGGTGGAGGGCCTCGGCGATCGGCTCGGGCCGCTGCTGTTCCAGTTCCCGCCGCAGGGCGCCGCCGTCACCAGGCGACCGGAGGCCTTCGCGGCGCGGCTGCACGCGTTCTTCACGCGCCTGCCGGTCGGCGTGCACTACGCCGTCGAGCTCCGCGATGCGGCGTTGTTCTGCGAGCACTACGTCGAGGCGCTCGCTGCCGCCGGCGCGAGCCACTGCTTCAGCGTGCATCCGCGTCTGCCGCCGATTGCGCGCCAGCGTGAGCTGGTGCCGCTCGACGGGCCGGTCGCGGTGCGCTGGATGCTGCGTCCGGGGCTCGGCTACGAGCAGGCGAAGGCGCGTTACGCGCCGTTCGATCGCCTCGCCGATCCGGATCCTGCGAGCCGCGACGAGATCGCGGCGCTCTGCGCGGCTGCCGCGGCCGCGGGCCTGCCGGTGACGGTCGTCGTCAACAACAAGGCGGAAGGCTCGGCGCCGCTGAGCGTGGTCGAACTCGCGAACGCGGCGGTCGCCAAGGTGCGCGGGTGAGCCGGTCGCAGGTTACACTGGGCGTCGCTCCCGCATGACGGATCGACGACCTTGCCCTGCCTGCGCCGACGCCAAGGAAGCGCGGGCTGCCACCGCCTCGGCGCCGGCTGCCGTCGCGCGCGCGCTGCGCGCGCCGGGCAGGGCGCTCGACCCGGCGACGCGCGAGCGCTTCGGATCGCGACTCGGTCACGACTTCGCGG